>JAWUVT010000123.1:0-7083 GCA_034112225.1 Flavobacteriales bacterium
ATAATACTTTTGCAAGTGCTGCCAATAAGAAAATTGCAAGTATTTCTTCTCGATTTCCTGAAACTAAAGATGTATTCTTTTTCGGCAAAAAAGATGGCGATCCTTACACTGTTAAATGTTGGATTAACGAATCAACAACAATTAAAACAAAGTAAGAGAACATGAAGGGTTTTACATTTAGATATGTATCAATTATCCCGAAGCTTTTAGTCTTCGGGATTCTTTGTTCTTGCGAGAATGACCTGGAAGAAATAAACGCTTTAATACAAAAAGATAACGTACCCTTAAGTGTGGGTAAGCATGTTGAGATCATTTATTCAGAAGAGGCCAATGTAAAAATTAAAATTGTTGCCCCTTTAATAGAAGAGTATGGCGTGGCGGAGAACAAATACAGGGAAATGACCGAAGGGGTAAAGGTCGTTTATTACGATTCGCTACTCAATGTTGCGTCCACATTAACGGCAAATTATGCCATACATAAAGTCTCGGAAAAAATTATGGAGGCGAAAAATGATGTTGTTGTAATTAACGATAAAGGTGAAATTTTAAACACAGAGCATTTAATTTGGAGAGAAGACTCCTCCAAGATTTATACCTATAAATTTGTAAAAATTACGACAGCAGACGAAATTATTATAGGAGATGGGATGGAGGCCAATCAGGATTTTACGGATTGGAAAATATTCAATATTAAAGGAGAAATTAACGTCAAAGAAGAACAAGATTCTTTAAAAACTAAATAAGATGGAAAAAGTAGTTCGATTTTTACAATATATGTGGTTAATGATTGCTGCGATAAGCATTTGTATCGCTGTTTATCATTTAATATATACTGGCCTAACCGATGCTCTTTTCTTCTTCTTCTTTGCAGCAATGGCAGCCTTACTTTTTTATGTTAGAAAAAGGCAGTTAAAACGTTTCCAAAACATGTCGAAATAAACCCTATCTTTAGCAGGTTATTTGAGTAGATATGACTTCATCATTTTTATTTTTTTTAGTGTTAGCAATGTTTTCTTCAGCCCTCTTTTCGGGAATTGAAATCGCATTTGTTTCGGCCAATAGGTTAAAGATCGAGCTGGATAAAAACAGGGGTGAATTAACCGCGAAATTACTGTCTAACTTTTTAAGGCAACCCGCAAACTTTATTGGTGCAATGTTGCTGGGCAATAATATCTCTTTGGTCATTTACAGTATTGTAATGGCTAAATTTCTAGAACCTTTAATTGCGTTACATCTTACAGATAATGAAATGGTGGTTTTGTTAATACAGACTATTATTTCAACAATGGTTGTTCTATTTTTTGCAGAGTTCTTACCAAAAACATTGTTTCGAATTAATCCAAACAAAGTGCTAACACTTGCTGCAATACCACTTACAATTACCTATTACCTATTGCTTCCCTTTACTTATTTTACTGTAGGTATTTCAAATTTAATTCTAAGGATGTTTAATGTTGATACTTCGAAAAGTGATTTAGCTTTTACAAAAATAGATTTGGAAGATTTTGTTGCAAATATTCAAGAAAGCAAAGAAGAAGGAGAAAAGGTAGATTCGGAGATTCAAATTTTTAAGAATGCTTTAAGTTTTGCAGGCGTAAAAGTTAGAGAATGTATGGTTCCGAGAACCGAAATTGTTGCCTTAGAGCTTGAAAGTTCAATTGAGCAATTACAAACGAAGTTTATCGAAACTGGACTATCCAAAATTTTAATATATAGCGAATCAATCGATCATATTATTGGATACACTCACTCTAAAGAGCTTTTTAAAAAGCCGCAATCCATTAAATCTATTTTGTTGCCACTTTCAATACTGCCAGAAGTCATGTCGGCAAATGAGGTGTTAAAAAAACTCTTAAAAGAAAGGCGAAGTGTGGCGGTTGTTGTGAACGAGTTTGGAGGTACTTCAGGTATTTTAACAATAGAAGATATCATTGAAGAGATTTTTGGAGAAATTGAAGATGAGCATGACAAAGAAGAATTGTTAGAAGTGATGATTTCTGAAAACGTTTTTCAATTTTCAGCAAGGATTGAAATTGATTACCTCAATGACAAATATAAATTGAATTTACCGGAGTCTGAGGACTATGAAACCTTAGGAGGGTTTCTGATAAGTCTCCATGAAAGTATTCCAGAAAAAGGCGAAATCATTGTGTCAGAAAATACAGTTTTTACCGTTAAAGAAGTGAGTGACAACAAAATTGAAATCATTACTTTAGAAAAAACGAACCTATAAATTGTCTCTAAATTTATTTTTGCTTGTTCTACTCAATTATAAATATTCTTTAAGGTTTTTATTTGTGGAATGACAATCGTATATTCGCAACCCAAAATAAGATAAAAAATGGCAGTAATAGGAAAAATTAGAGAAAAATCGACACTAGTAATGATTGTATTAGGGGTTGGAATGTTATTGTTTCTTCTCCCTTTAGATCAATTACAAAGTTTATTTACAGGAAATAATAATAACCTTGGAGAGATAGGCGGAACGGAAATTTCTGGTCAAGAATTTGATCAAAGACTAAAAAATGCCATTGTGATTTGGGAAAACCAAAATCAAAATACGGCAAATGCTCAAGTTAGAGAGTCTGTTAAAGATCAAGTATGGAACCAACTCATTAGAGAAATCGTTTTAGAAAGCCAGTTTAAAGAATTGGGTATTGCTGTTAGTCCTGACGAGTTATTTAATATGGTTCAAGGTAAAAACCCCCATCCTCAAGTTCAAAAAGCTTTTACAGACCCTAACACTGGAGCATTTAATCCTTCACAAGTGTTGCAATTCTTAAAAAATTTAGAAACGATGCCTATTGCCAACAGAACCCAATGGTTGTCATTTGAAGATGGTATAGAAAAAGAAAGAGTTTCCTCAAAGTATAACACCCTTTTAACCAAAGGTCTTTATCCAACATCAAGCTTAATTAAAAGAACCTATAAAGAACAAAATGAAAAGCGGAACATTAAATTTGTTGCCAAACGTTATATTTCTGGTATGGATACCGCTATTTCAGTATCTAAAGAAGAATTAAAAGCCTATTACAAGGCACACAAAAGCGAATATACACAAGATGCTTCAAGAGAAATAGAATATGTAAAGTTTGAAGTTAAACCTTCTCAAGAAGATATTGCAGAAGCAAAGACTTGGATTGAAGAAACAGCCAAAGAATTTAAGAGTACCGATAACGATTCCTCATTTGTAGTGTACAATTCAGAGTCACCTTTGGATGAATCATTTTATGGATCTGATGCTTTACCAATAGGAATTGATGCTGAATTTTTCGCACAAGAAGAGGGGGCAATTACTCCAGTGTATGAGCAAATGGGTTCTTTTATGGTCACTAAATTGTCTGCCATTAAAATGATTCCTGATTCAGTAAAAGCACGTCACATTTTATTGAAAACAACACAACAACCTTCAGATACGCTGTTAGAAGCAAAGTTAGATAGTATTAAAACAGCAATTCAAGGTGGTGCTAAATTTGCCAAAATTGCAAAAGAAATCTCTGAGGATGTTGGTTCTGCAATTGAAGGTGGTGATCTAGGATGGTTTAAAGAAGGAGTTATGGTTCCTACTTTTAATGCAGCATGTTTTGACGGTAAGGCAGGTGATCTTGTTATTGTTCAATCTCAATTTGGATTTCATTTAATAGAAGTATTAAAACAAGCTACGAAATCTCGAAAAGTTCAATTGTCAACAATAGTTCGTAAGAATGCACCAAGTAATGAAACTTTTGATGCTGTTTTTGCTCAAGCAAGTATGTTTTTTACCAATAATGGAACTACAGAAACATTTACTAAAGCTACAGAAGCAGATGCGTTTTCTAAATTTGTTGCAGCCGATATTAAAGTAGCAGATAAAAATGTTTCAGGAATGACTGATGTTAGAGAATTAGTGAGATGGGCATTTAACAATGAAAAAGGGACTGTTTCTGCTCCTTTTCAATTTGCCAATACTTTTGTAGTCGCTCATTTAGCTGAGCTTAAAGAAGCAGGTATTGCCACAATGGATCAAGTAGAAATTCAGGTAGACTTAGGGGCAAAAAAAGAAAAGAAAGCAGCACTATTTATAGAACAAATGGCAGGAGAAGAAAGCTTAGACGCATTGGCATCTAAAATTGGAGGAACTGTAGAAACTACTCCAGGGGTTAGCTTTTCTAGTTACTCGATACCTGGAATGGGACAAGAATTAAGCGTTGCTGGAATGATTTCTACCTTAAAGCAAGGTCAAGTTAGTATTCCTGTTAAAGGACAAACTGGAGTTTTTGTTGTTGAAATTGAGACGCTTGTTCCTGCTGTTGAAGCTGCTGATTATGCTGCAATTAAAAATCAGTTAAATCAAAGTAATAACGTAGTGATGGGACAACTCTTGGATGCTTTAAAAGAGAAATTTGGAGTAGTAGATAAGAGATATAAATTTTATTAAACAGGTGTTGTCAAAATTTTATATCGTTATTTTTAAATTTAATAGTGTATATTTAGAACTTCTAAAAAGATAAAAAGATATGAAGAAGATAAAATCAGTAGTAGTTATTTTAAGCGTATTGTTGATAACAGTACAAAGTTGTTCTAAAGATGAATCCACAGGTTGTGATGATGCAGTAGCCTGTAATTTTAATTCCGAAGCAGAATTGAATGATGGATCTTGTATCTATGCTTCAGATTGGTTTCTAGATTTAAATGGAGATGGTTATGGTAATTCAAATTTAATTCTTACAGATTGTAATCAGCCAGTAGGTTATACAAAAGGAAAGTGTGACCTTCAAACTTTTTATAAAGATGAAGATGAAGATGGATTAGGAGATCCTAACAACATTGTTCTAGCCTGTAATTCTGTATTGGGTTATGTTAGGGATGATACTGACAATATTGATGCAATACCAGTGTTGAAGCAAAGAGCCGTTATTGTTTATCAAGGAGCAACCTGGTGTGGCCCTTGCGGCGCAAATGGAGATCCAACAAAAAAACATTTAGAGGAGACTTATGGAACTGATGTAATCATCTTAAATTGTCAATCTGGAGATGAGATTAGTGATGCAGCAGCATTCGGACCATTATTTGGTGGCCAATTTGCAAATTTTTTCACCCCTGCAATATCATCTATTCCCCATTGTTATTTTTCAGCAGCCAATTATGTGATGACCGATCATGGTTTTGCTACTGATGAAACTCAATTTGATGCTAAAGTAGAAGAAGTGCTTGCAACAAACCCTAAAGTTGGAATATCAGCAGTAACAGCTATTGAATCTGGTGTAGTTACCATTCATACCTCAATAATATTTTCAACAGCAGCAGACGAACATTATATGGGCATATATCTTCTTGAAGATGGAGTTATGAATGAACAGGTCATTACTGGATCAGACAATGAAATTACGGAGCACAACAATGTATTAAGAGCAGCAAGCTCTTCCGCATCAGGTGACTTGGGTATAGAATCTCTAGGGAATGCATTTGTCGCTGATGAAATCGTAAGCAATACCTATACAATTACAGTTCCTTCAACTGTTTTAGATAATTCTAAACTACAGATTGGGGTTGTCGTTTGGAGTGGATCATCTGCCGACAAGATTTCAAATGGAATAATCGTTGATGTAAATTTATAAGCAATAAAAATAGTTGCCTTAGCCTGTAAATCGAAGATTTACAGGCTTTTTTTGTAGACACATTTCTTATTGGCACCTAAACTTTACTGTTCAGCTGCTAGTAAAGCTTTATAGCTTATAATCAACTTACCCCTTATAACGAATAGTTTGTTGAGATAATTGAACCCTTATTCAGACACACTCTTGAAACGGTATCATGGGTTCTAGGAGTGAGCATGTTTAGGGTTTCAATAATACGGTAATTTTATACTATTTTCGCATCATTTATAATCATACGTTTATGTGAAAATACTTTATGCGAAACACAAAATTAAAGGTCGCTGCAGCAACACTTTTTTTAGTTGCTTTTCAAAGTTGTTCAAAATCTAAAGAGGGTTGTTTAGATTCAAAGGCATGTAATTATGATGCTTCAGCAAATTACAATTTTTCGTCATTTTGTATTTATGAGACTAAACTTTGGTACCAAGATTTAGATGGAGATGGACTAGGAGATCGTTTGGTGTCAGTCAGAAGCTGTTTACAACCTTTAGGTTATGTGGCTAATGATCATGACGCTGATTTAGTTGTTGAAGCCAAACAAAGAGCAGTAGTTACTTATGTGGGGTCAACTTCGAGCCCTATTTGCGGTGCTTATGGAGGTCCTATGAAAATTTATATTGAGCAAACTTATGGAAGTGATGTCATACTATTAAACGCTCAATATAATGATTTGATTAGTCCTTTTGGTTCACGGGGGGCCGTATTTGGAAATACTTTTCAATCTTTTGTTTCAAATACAGTGGTACCTCAGGTGTATTTATCTGCTGCTAATTATGCTATGGTAAATAGCAGTTTATCACTATCTCATTCTGAAAATAATAGTGCTGCAGATACAGCTATTAATGCATGTCTTTCAAGTACATTAGAGGTTGGTGTTGCCGCAACAGCCTTTAAAACAGAAGACAGGATTAGTGTGATTACCCTGTGTAAATTTTATGCAGCATTAGGCGAGCATTATATTGGTATTTACCTTTTGGAAGATGGGGTGATGGCTGTTCAACAAAATTCATTAACCGGTCCTGGTCTATTAAGTCATGATAATGTAATCCGTAGCACATTTATTTTTGGTACTGATTTAATGATTACATCTATGGGGTCTTCTTTTGCTTTAAATCAGGAAGTTTCAACTAATAATTATTTTCTTAACCTTAATTATTTTCAAAATATTGCCAACTTACAGGTGGCAGTTGTCATCTTTAAATCCAATCAAGCTGATGGTATTTCCAATGCTATTATTGTTGATGTAAACTAATCTATTTCACAATAGAAAAATGCCTGTATATTTTTATTTTCTTTTTCTGATGAACAAAAAAAATTCATTAAGATACCTTACCTTCGTGTCCTAAAGAAAAAAATATGACTGATTTTATCTACGAAAAACCATTTCCTTTATCGCAGGACCCCACGGAGTATAAAATCCTCTCAAAAGAACATGTTTCTACGATTG
>JAWUVT010000124.1:0-20963 GCA_034112225.1 Flavobacteriales bacterium
CATCTAAGAAAATTGTACAGATGCTTTATTTTATTGTTCCAATATTCGTTTTGTTTGTATCCTTAAATATTTATTTGGCTCCTCAGTATGCACAACGTATTCCAAAAGTTGATCAAATCTATGAAGCATTACTTGGTAAAACGAAAAGTAATGAGCGTGTGAATACAGGATCAAATAGTAGTACCTCTAGAGTTTTTATATGGAAAGCATCAATAGAATTGTTTTCTGAAAATTTATTAAAAGGTTTGGGGACAGGAGATGGAAAGGATGAGCTTGTTGATAAGTACCAAAAACTCGGTATGATTAACGAATATAAACATAAGTTAAATTCTCATAATCAATACTTGACTACATCTCTATCATTAGGGTTGGGAGGATTGATAATTTTACTATTCACATTTTTTTACCCGCTTGTTAAGTCAATCAGAAATAAAGATGTTCTATTGAGTGGGTTTGTTTTTTTATTACTAATCAATTTTATGTTTGAATCAGTAATTGAAACAAGTGCCGGAATTATATTTTTTACTTTTTTTTATACATTACTTTATTCTAATTTTGAAAAAATAAATTACAGAAAACAATGAAAATAATTTCAGTAACTGCTGCAAGACCTCAGGTTATAAAGGCTACGGTTTTAAGTCGATAAATTGCTAAGTATAATAATATTGTTAGAGAATAAATTAAAATCAAAAAATACGAAATGATACCATTTTCACCACCGCATATCAATGAAAAAGTAATAGAAGAAGTTACTAAAGTATTAAGATCAGGTTGGATTACTACAGGGCCAAGAACAAAGCAATTTGAAAGAGAAATTTCAGACTACTGTAACACTAAAAATACACTTTGTTTAAATAGTGCTACTGCAGGATTAGAAATTATTTTGAGGTGGTTTGGAGTAAAAGAAGGTGATGAGGTGATCTTGCCAGCTTACACTTATTCTGCAACTGCAAATGTGGTGATACATTGTGGTGCTACACCTGTTTTTGTGGATGTAAATTCAGCTGATTTTAATATTAATTTGAATGAAATTGAAAAAGCAATTACTCCTAAAACCAAAGTAGTAATGCCTGTTGATTTTGGTGGTTTTCCTTGTGATTATGCTGGGATTAAGGAGTTGCTTTTTAAATATAAAGATCAATTTAATCCCGAATCAGCAGAGCAAGAGATGATGGGAAGAGTACTCATGTTATCAGATTCAGCACATTCATTTGGCGCTTGGTATGATGGAAAAAGAGCAGGATCTTTGGCGGATGTTTCTGTTTTTTCATTTCATGCCGTAAAGAATTTGACCACTGGTGAAGGAGGTGCCGTAACTTTAAATTTACCAGAACCTTTCCAAAATGAGTCGGTTTATAAGGAATTATGCATAAAAACTTTACACGGTCAGAATAAAGATGCGCTTGCAAAAACTCAAAAAGGAAATTGGAAGTATGATATTGTTGAGGCTGGATACAAGTGTAATATGACTGATATTATGGCAGCAATCGGTCAGGGAGGACTTGCAGAATATGATGATAAAATATTACCCAAAAGAAAAGTTATTTGTGAGCAATATTCTAAACTGTTAGGCAACTATTCGTGGGCACAATTACCCAATTTTAAAACTGATAAAATTGAAAGCAGTTATCATTTGTATCCCTTAAGAATTGTTGGGATTACAGCAGATCAAAGAGATCAAATTATTCAACATATTTTTGATCAAGATGTATCCGTAAATGTTCATTTTATTCCAGTACCACAAACGAGTTATTATTCGAAATTAGGTTATGATATGGCAAATTATCCAGTAACAGTAGATAATTATTCACGAGAAATTTCGCTTCCTGTTTTTTATGATCTAAGCGATAGTATGATTGAAACGGTAATTAATGCTGTTATCGTAGCAGTAGAAAAAGTGTTGAAGTAATGAAACGAATATTCGATATCTTTTGTTCGGGAATAGGATTAATAATTCTATCCCCTATTTTTTTGGTCATAATTTTAATCATTATTACAGATTCTAAAGGAGGATATTTCTATAAGCAGATTAGAGTAGGTCAGCAGAATAAAGATTTTTATTTGTTCAAATTTAGATCGATGAAAACTGGCGCAGATAAAAAGGGTTTACTAACCGTAGGAGGAAGAGATCCTCGAATTACAAAAATTGGTTATTACTTAAGGAAATATAAAATTGATGAATTGCCTCAACTCATTAATGTTTTTATTGGAGATATGAGTTTGGTTGGACCACGTCCTGAAGTGAGGAAGTATGTCGATTTGTACTCTAAACAACAATTAAAAGTACTTTCAGTAAGGCCAGGGATTACTGACAATGCAAGTATCCTCTATTTTAATGAAAATGAGTTGCTAGGTCAGTCTAGTGATCCAGAAGAAACTTATATTAAAGAAATAATGCCTGAAAAGATCAACTTAAATCTAAAATATATTGAAGAATATAACCTTTTTACAGATATAAAAATTATCTTTAAAACTATTAAAAAGATAGTGATTTAAGCGTTAGTGGTCTGACCTTCTGAGAAGGTAAATGGCTATATTTGCACTCTTAAAATTTAAATTAAACCAATGAAATTTATTGAGGTTTTATTTCAAAACAATCTCCCGAGATGGATTATCTTCTTTATTGATTTAATCATCTGTTTCCTTTCTTTAGCATTAGCTTATCTCGTTCGTTTTAACTTTACAGTTCCAGATGCTGCTGTAAAAGATTTTCCTCTTGTTTTCGCGTTAGTAATTGGTATAAGAGCGCTTAGTTTTTTCATTTACAAAACCTATAAAGGAATTGTAAAATATACAAGCTCTAAAGATTCTCAACGAATATTTTTTTCTGTAACAATAGGGAGTTTACTTTTTGTGCTGATCAATCTGATATTTTACTATGGAATTAACAATAAATTTCCGATTCCTTTTTCCATTATTATAATTGACTATATGTCTACATTATTTATAATGATTACGCTAAGAGTCTTGTTTAAGGCTTTGTATACTGAGATCATCAATCCTTTCAGAGAAAAAAGTAATGTGGTCATATTTGGTGCAGGAGAATCCGGAATAATTACCAAAAGAACATTGGATAGAGATGCTGGTCTAAAATATAAAGTATTAGCTTTTATTGATGATGATTACAAAAAGTTTGGAAAAACATTAGAAGGAGTTTCTATTGTTCCAATGAAAAATCTTGATGAATTATTGGCTAAAAAAAATGTTGCTCACGTCATTATTTCAGTTCAAAACATGTCTGCTGAAAAAAAGAAGAGTTTGGTAAATATTTGTTTGAAACACGAAACGAAAGTTTTAAATGTTCCAGCTGTATCTAATTGGATAAATGGAGAACTAAGTTTTAAGCAAATTAAAAAGATTAAGATTGAAGAGTTGTTAGAGCGTGAAGCCATTACATTAAATATTGCAAATATAAAAAATCAACTTTCAGGTAAAACAATTCTCGTTACAGGAGCAGCTGGAAGTATTGGAAGCGAAATCGTAAGGCAAATTATTCAATTTAGTCCAAAGAAAATTATATTATTGGATCAAGCAGAATCTCCATTGTATGAGATTGAAATGGAATTAAAAGATGGTTTTGATGAATTAACATCAGAAATAGTTATTGGAGATATTATGAATGTAGAGCGATTAGAAAATGTTTTTAAAACTTTATCTCCAGAAATTGTATTTCATGCAGCAGCCTATAAACATGTACCTATGATGGAAAATAATCCATCAGAATCCATTTTAACGAATGTTTTGTGAACAAAAAATGTAGCTGATTTAGCATCAAAATATAATGTTTAAAAATTTGTAATGGGGTCTACTGATAAAGCAGTAAACCCTACAAATGTTATGGGCGCTAGTAAACGGATTGCTGAGATTTATACACAATCGCTTGATACTATCTCTAAAACTAAATTTATTACGACTCGGTTTGGAAATGTTTTGGGTTCTAATGGTTCTGTTATTCCACGGTTTAGACAACAAATAGAGAATGGCGGTCCACTAACGATTACACATCCTGATATTACCCGATTTTTCATGACAATCCCTGAAGCTTGCCAATTGGTATTAGAAGCCGGAACAACAGGTCAGGGAGGAGAGGTGTTTGTTTTTGATATGGGAGAATCAGTTAAAATTCTTGACTTAGCCAAAAAGATGATTAAGCTTTCTGGTTTAACCCTTGATAAGGACATTAAAATTGTTTTTTCAGGGTTAAGACCAGGAGAAAAATTGTACGAAGAGTTATTAACCAATGAGGAGAATACTTTACCAACGCATCATAACCAAATTATGATCGCTAAAGTAAAAGAATACGATTTCAAAACCATTGAGGTTAAAATAGCTGAGCTAATCAGTTCTTTTGAGAATCAAGATAATAGGGTGATCGTTAGTAAGATGAAAACTCTTGTTCCAGAGTATAAAAGTAACAATTCGATTTACGAAGAGTTGGATAAAAATTAGATGCAGATTTCGCATTAAATATGATTGAGAAGGATTTATAATTACATTTGTTCCTATAAAAATTACATTATGGAAGTAGCAACAATAAAAGATATCGCCTTAAAACAAAAACACATTGATTTAGGCGCTAAAATGGTAGCATTTGCGGGGTTTAACATGCCTTTGCAATATACAGGGTTAACAGATGAGCACCTAAATGTTAGAAATAATGTTGGCGTTTTTGATGTGTCTCATATGGGTGAATTTATGGTGACTGGAGAAGGTGCTTTAGATTTAATTCAAAGAATAACTTCAAATGATGCCGCTAAACTCTCTATTGGGAAAGTTCAGTACTCTTGCTTTCCGAATAATGAGGGAGGAATTGTAGATGATTTATTGGTTTACATGTTAGGCGAAGAAGAATATATGTTGGTGGTGAATGGTGCCAACTTAGCTAAAGATTGGGATTGGGTAACAAAACACAATACCACCGGAGTAAAGGTTGAGAATCATTCTTATAATATGTCTTTATTAGCTGTGCAAGGTCCAAACGCGCAAAAAATGTTACAACCCTTAACCAATATGGATTTGGATATGGTTTATTATACCGTTCAAAAAGGAACATTTGCTGGGGTAGAAAATGTAATCATTTCCTCTACCGGGTATACTGGAGCTGGAGGTTTTGAAGTTTATTTCGAAAACAAAGATGCGAATGCCATTTGGGAGGCCATACAAGAAGCTGGAAAACCAGTAGCTATGAAAATGGCAGGACTAGCTGCAAGAGATACCTTAAGATTAGAAATGGGATTCTGTTTATATGGAAACGATATTAATGATACAACATCTCCTTTAGAGGCCGGATTAGGGTGGATAACTAAATTTACGAAAGACTTTGTGAATTCTGATAATTTGAAAGCTCAAAAGGAAAATGGAGTAACTAAAAAGTTAGTTGGATTTGAATTAATTGACAGAGGTATTCCTCGTCACGATTACGAAATTGTAGACGCTGATGGAAATAATATTGGTATCGTTACTTCTGGAACTATGGCTCCTTCTTTAGGTAAAGCAATTGGTATGGGATACGTAACCACTGAATACTCAAAAGTAGCTTCAGAAATTTATATCGCGATCAGAAACAAGAGAATTAAGGCGCAAGTGGTAAAAATGCCATTTTATAAAGGATAAATTAGTGTGTAGTATTTAGTTGTTAGTGTATTGTAATTACATAGTAACTAAATACTAAACACCAAACACAAAAATTCAAACACCAAAGTATGAGTGAAGAATCATCAGGTAACATCAGGAAAGTTGAAGTAGTCCCATCTCCAGCGCTTTTCCCCGTGTACTTTGAAAATCCAAATTGTATTGTTGTCGTAATAGATGTTTTTAGAGCAACTTCGGCAATCTGTGCGGCTTTTGAAAGCGGAATTGAGAGTTTGATTCCTGTGGCAACTATGGATGAAGCAATTGCTTATAAGGAAAAAGGATTCTTAGTGGGAGCAGAAAGAAATGCAGAGATTGTTCCTGGTTTTGATTTTGGTAATTCTCCACTTGGATTTAAGGACGGCCAATTTAAGGGCGAAACACTTGTTTTAACGACCACCAATGGCACTAAAGCTGTTGAGGTCGCTAAACCTGCCTCAAAAGTTGTTATCGGAGCATTTACAAACTTTTCTGCGGTTTGTGAGTATATAGAAAAAGAAGATAAAGATGTTTTACTGCTTTGTGCAGGATGGAAAGGTCGCTTTAATCTAGAAGATACCTTATTCGCAGGTGCTGTGGTAAAGAAAATTTCACAAAACTTAAGGTTTACGGATTTATCAGACTCAAGTATTGCTGCGCGTCAGATGTATGCCTCAGCTGAAGGGGATTTGTTTGGGTTTTTAGGAGAATCTTCTCATCGTAAAAGATTGAGTAGGATGAACATGGAAGAGGATATTATTTATTGCTTAACATTAGATCAATCGAATATTGTTCCTGTTTTAAAAGGAGATAAGATTTGGAGTGATCAGTCATTGTAGCCTGTTGTTCCATATTTCACGATAAATTCGCTAAACAAATGAAACAGAAGTTGATTCACACAGTTACAAAATAAGAAAGCGGGGAATACTATTTTGAATAAAGTAGCGTAGAATGCCAAGATGTATTATATTGGTAGGTGTGACAAAACTAAATAGATGTCATTAAGTTAAGGTTTTCTATACGTCATTGCGAGTTTGTTTATGCTGAGCTGAGCCGAAGTAAAGCCATCTCAACTGACGAATAAACGATACTATCAATTTGAAATTTACATCCAAATACCTATTAAGCCTAATTTTTATAGCTTTTGTAAGTTTATTTTTTCATGAATCTGCAGCTTCGTGGGGATTTTTCGGACATCGTAAAATCAACAGAATGGCGGTGTTTACGCTACCCCCAGAAATGATTAATTTCTATAAGAATAACATAGAATACCTTACCGAACATGCTGTAGATCCTGATAAAAGAAGGTATGCCGTTGATGGAGAAGCTCCAAAACATTATATTGATATAGATCATTATATTCATTTAGGAGAAGATCCTTTTGCAATAGTTCCTGAAAAGTGGTTGGATGCTGTAGCTAAATTTTCTGAAGATACTTTGCAAGCTTATGGAATTGTACCCTGGCATGTAAACCTTATGGTCATCCGTTTAACGAAGGCTTTCGAGGCAAAGGATGTCGATAAGATTTTACACTTATCAGCAGACTTAGGGCATTATGTGGGCGATTCTCACGTGCCATTACATACTACAGAAAATTACAACGGTCAATTAACAGGTCAAAGAGGAATTCATGGCTTTTGGGAGTCTCGTTTACCAGAATTAAAAGCTAAAGAATACAATTACTTTGTTGGCAGGGCCGGGTATGTAGAAAATATATTAGCGGATGAATGGCAAACAGTTCAAGAGAGTTTTAGTGCCAAAGATTCAGTATTAGATATCGAAAGAAAATTAAACAGTGAGTTTCCATCAGATCGGAAATACTCGCATGAGAATAGAGGAACAGTGCTCATGAGAACATACTCTGAAGAATATTCAGAAAGGTATCATGAGCTGATGAATGGAATGGTAGAAAGACGATTGACCAGTTCTATTATTAAAGTAGGAAGTTATTGGTATACGGCTTGGCTAAATGCCGGGCAACCTGATTTAAATAAATTATTAGAAAAAGGACCTTCTAAAAAGCAACTCGAAGAAAATCTAAAATTGAATAAAAGTTACCAGACGAATAAAATAAAAGGAAGAGCGCATCAAGATTAATCTAACTCAATTTCAATATGCTTTAAGGTTAATAAGTTTAGCGGGTTGGTTCCTAGTCTTTTGATTCTCTTATGTAATAATCGAATAGATTCATCATAATATAAAGGGATTACAGGAGCCTCTTCAATGATTATGTTATCCATTTCTCTATAATAATGATGACGGATAGAATCATTGGTTTCAGATTGAGCCATTTCATATAATTTGTCAAACTTCAAGTTTTTAAAACGCGTAAAGTTTGGACCATTAGGCGTAAAGTTTTTACTGTAAAATAATGCCAAATAGTTTTCTGCATCAGGATAATCTGCTATCCAAGACTTTCTAAAGAAATTAACTTTAGAACGAGCAATTAATTCGCTAAGCGTTATTCCTGGGTTTAAATCAATCTTAATTTTGAATCCAATTTCATTTAATTGATGTTGAATAAATTCACATAAATCAACGTAATCTTTAGAGGTATGTAAAGTGATTTCAGGTAAACCATCCCCATTAGGAAATCCTGCAGCTAAAAGTAGCGCTTTGGCTTTCTCAGGGTTGTAAGAATATCCTTTAACAAGACTATCATTAAAGGATGGAAGTCCTTTAGGAATAAAGCCTGCGTTTGCAGGTGTGCCAATGTTGTTTCTTAGATACGTCATCATATTTTTCTTATCAAAACCATAGCCAATAGCCTGTCTAACTAATTTTTTTCTAAGAGGACTTTTAGTGACAATATCTAATTCATCATCCACTAAAATACCTAAGTATTCAGTGTTTAATTGTGGATTTTTCATCATGTTGAATTTCTCTTGTTGTTCTGGTTTTAGTTTTCCATCACTGGTAAAAATGGCATCTTTATTGTCGCCTTCAGCACCATTAATAAAATCGATTTCTTTAGACATAAACTTTAAAAATTCCATGTCCTTATCTTTAATAAAAGTGATGGCAACACCATCAATGTAAGGGAGTTGATTTTCTTTTTCATCTTTTTCAAAATAATTTTCATTTTTAAGGAAGACCATTTTATTTCCCTCATCCCACATTTTAAATTTAAATGGACCTGTTCCAATCGGGTTTCTTCTAAAATCATTTTTATAATGATCTGCAACTTCATGAGGAACTACAGAGAAATACTGCATGGTTAGAATGCCTAAAAATGGAGGGAATGGATTACTTAAGTAAATGTTGATGGTGCTATCGTTAACGGCTTCAAACGCTTCAAAACCTCTTTCTTCTGCATAATCTATGTTGTTTAATAACCAAGAGCCTGGAGAGGCAATATCCGGATCAATAATTCTATTAAAGCTATACACAAAATCTTCGGCAACAACTTTTCTTCCTTTTCCGTTTTCAAATTGTTCATGATTATGGAAGTAAACATCATTCCTCAAATGAAAAGTGTAGGTTTTTCCATCTTCAGAAATTTCCCAATTTTTAGCAATGCTTGGTAAAATGTTGAGTTCATCATCCATTTGAATTAAACCGTTATACAAATGATTGGCCGCCCAAATGGTTTCTCTATTTCTACTAAATGCAGGATCTAAAGATTTAATTCCTTCAGACTCATTGTATCTAAAGATCTTCTTGTTCGTAGGGTCATCATAAGCTGTTTTCTCTAAACAAGAAAAGAAAGTGGTAGCGATTACTGTTAGTAATACAATTGAGCGAAGGTTTAACATAACTTTAAATTTAGTTCTGTAATAGTAAGTAAAGGTTTGTAGCATTCTACCTTGCGTAGCGTGTTGTTTTCAACACGTTTCTGTTAAAGGAAGCTATAATTTGGTGCTATTTATGGTTTATACTTTATTGAAGTTCTTTTTTTCATAGAAATAACAAATGCCTAAAATTATTATTATTTCTGATATTATAGCGAGTACAGAGCCTTCAAAACCAAAATCTCCACCATTTAAAATGCTGTTTTTTGAAATTGTAAATTCTATTATAGAATAACTTTCAAGACCACTAACGTTAAATCCGACTAAGGCTTGGAATAAATTCCAACTGAAATGCAACGCAATAGGAAACCATAAGTTTTTGGTGTAAATGTATGATGCCCCTAAAACTATTCCAGCCAAAAATAAATCAATAAGACTCAGGTAATTAATGTTTGGATTGTTAGCATGCATAGCAGTGAATAATATAGCAGAAACTATAAGAGCTATATAATTATTAAAAGAAGCCATTAGATTTCGTAATACATAGCCCCTTATTAAAACCTCTTCTATAAAAGCAACGAGCATAAAAAGAAGAATAGCGTTTACTATTGATATAAAATTAAAATGAATACGTTGAAATTGGATTTCATCTAATGCAATTAAAATAAAATAAGCAAAACTCATAATTACTGCTCCAATTAATAATCCGAAACCAATTTCTGAAAATCTATTTTTAATTTTAAACCCAAGGCTTATAAATGATTTTTTATCTACAAACCTCATGAAAATCCACAAAACTAAAAGAAGACCCAGCAAATCGGAAAAAGAAAGAACTGTATAGTCAAACTCGGAAAGCTCCTTATGCTCTTGAGTAAAAGAAATTCCTATTACAGTCATCGCAATAAGTTGAAAAACACCTGCAATGATAACATAGGAGGTAATGAAGAGTAAAACCCTTAACCACCCTAATTTTTCCTTTTTCATAAGCCTACTTCTTAAAAACAAATAGGCGCATCAATATAAAATTGTATCCCCAGCCAATTAATATTGCGGTAACAAATTTTGAGAGTTTATAATCTACCGCTAAGAAATCTGTAATTAAATAGACGAATAAAGTATTTAGAATTAGACTGCCAATGGAAACCAGAACGTATTTGTAGAGCTGATTTTTTAAACTGTTTTTTGAACCCGTAAAAGCCCAATAACTAGAAAGAATAAAATTAGCGATAGTACCCATTAACGCTCCCGATGTAGTTGAAAAAACATACCATAATCCAGCAACTTCTGTCAAGAAAATTAAGGTACCGAAATCAATTAAGGTAGCTAAAAAACTAGCTGCTTGATGGCGTAGAAACGAGTAGAGCCAAGAATCCTTTTTCCCCATTAGAAATAAAATTTTGCGAGCAGTGCCAGTATGATTTGTAAAGTGATATTAGAATAAATACCCGCTAACATATCATCAGCCATTACACCAAGACCTCCATTTAAGGCTTCTAGTTTTCTAATTCCTAAAGGTTTAGCAATGTCAAAGTATCGAAATAATCCGAATGCCAGTAAAACATTAAAAAAGGAAAAAGGAACGAACATCATGGCTATCCATACTCCAATTACTTCATCTAAAACCACTTTTGAAGGATCTTTTCCCCATTCCTCTTCTAATTTATCAGTAGCAATAATTCCTAAGACTGTGGTGACTAAAATTAATCCAATAAATAAAAATGGAGTAGTGGTCGTAGAAATAAGGTTGTATTCCTCAAAGAGCCAAAGTGCGATGCAACCTACAATTGCTCCAGCTGTTCCTGGTGCAAATGGAGAATAACCAGCGCCTAATGCTGTGGCTGTTAATTTGTAAATGATTTTCATAGGTGCAAAAATAAAAAAAAGCTGTTAATCATTATGATTAACAGCTTTTTTTATAATGATAAAGTTTAAAGTTTAAGCGTTAGCTTCTACTTCTTCCTCGTAATCTTGTCCTAAGTGTGTAATTAAATCTTCACCTTGTAAATGACGTAAAGTGTTTTTTAATTTCATTTCTTGTTTAAAGATATCGTGCAAAGGTTGCATGTCTTTTGTAGGTGTTTGTGGAGCCTTAAAGTAGAAAGATAACCACTCTTGAATTCCTCCCATGTTTGCTCTAGAAGCTAAATCTAAAAAGATCGCTAAATCTAAAACAAGTGGAGCAGCTAAAATAGAATCTTTACATAAGAAATCTACTTTAATTTGCATTTTGTATCCTAACCATCCAAAGATGTCAATGTTATCCCAACCTTCTTTATTATCACCATGTGGTGGGTAATAATTGATTCTTACTTTGTGGTATAAATCTTTATATAGATCAGGGTTTTTTTCTGGTTCTAAGATACTGTCTAAAACACTTAGTTTAGACATTTCTTTCGTTTTGAAACTTGCTGGATCATCTAAAACTTCTCCATCTCTGTTTCCTAAGATGTTAGTAGAAAACCATCCTGCAATTCCTAAAGATCTTGTTTTTAATCCCGGAGCTAAAATCGTTTTCATTAACGTTTGTCCCGTTTTAAAATCTTTACCACAAATCGGTACATTTTGTTGTTTTGCTAACGCGATTAAAGCTGGAATATCAGCAGATAAGTTAGGCGCTCCATTTGCGTAAGGAACTCCTTCCATAATTGCAGCGTAAGCATATAACATACTTGATGGAATGTTTTCATCATTGTTACGCATTCCTTCTTCTAAACTTGCTATTGTTTGATGAACCTCAGATTCTACAATATAAATCTCTGTAGATCCACACCAAACCATTACCAATCTATCGCAATTGTTGTTGGCCTTAAAGTCTCTAATATCTTGTCTTAGCATTTCTGCTAATTCCATTTTATTTGCACCTTCTTTTTTGTAAGTACCTTCTAATTTGGTAACATATTTTTTGTCAAAAACAGCTTTCATTGGTTGAATAGCTTCCAACTCTGGCTTTAATTGCTCTAATAAATATCGATCTAAAACACCTGCGTGTTTAGCTGATTCATAAACATTTTCTTCAAAAACATCCCATCCACCAAAAGCAACTTTGTTAAGGTCTGCTAAAGGAATAAAATCTTTAATTAATGGAGTATTGTTTTCCGTTCTTTTACCGATTCTAATAGTTCCCATTTGAGAAGTAGAACCGATAGGTTTAGAGATGCCTTTGTTTACAGCATAAACTCCAGCAATAAGAGTTGTTGCAACAGCACCCATCCCTGGCAATAAAATCCCTAACTTTCCGTCAGCACTAGCTATATTTTGACTCATACTTTGTATCTTTTAATTGAAATTTGAGACGACAAATATAATAATAACTAATGGTTATAAACTAGATTTTCTTAACTATTAATAACTATAGGAATGAGATTTTTAAGGCGGGTAAAATTAACTCTTTATAATTTTTTCGTAAACCAATTTCCCCGTTTTGTAATCTCTACCAAAAAGTTCCATAGAATTTACACGCTGAATCATATTAGAATCATCAACCATCACATAGATTCGTTCTAAACGAGCTGTTTTTCCAGCAATCTTCATAAAAACGTTCGGCTTCCCAGATTTGGTTTGGGTGACGTATAACTTCTTGTTTTTCATGGCGATTAAACTAAAAACATAAGTATTTTCTTTGCCATCGATAGCTTTTATTTTAAAATCGAATGCAAAAGTTTTTTCTAACCAAGCTAGTTTTTTACGAGCACCATCTTCCTGGTATCTTCTCCAAAATACTTCCATTGGATCGTCAGGATTAATTTTTCCATCAGCACCTAATTTTAGAGCATAAACAATCGTGTTAGGGTTGGTGTTTTTTTGTATGTAAAACATTACATTAGGATCATCAGGAACAGTTTGTCCAATAAAAACATCCTCTTCATTTTGTGAATAAGACGTTGTACTTATCCCAATAAGTAGTAATAACGCTATCAAAAATAAAATGAACTTATGCATTGCTATCTTTTTTATCCAATTCTTTTTTCACATGCATTAAACGTTGCAATGCCGTGTAGTTTGCCATTATCGCAACAAATGCTACAGGTAAAGTAAATATGGAGATGGTTTCAAAAAAGGTGAATTTCCCTACTTTTATGGGGATAAAATCATTAATGAAATAATAAAAAATACCACAAAACATTGCCGAAGCTCCAATGATGACAACCCTAGCAGGTCTTTGCATCATGCCCACACTACAATCAATTCCCAAGCCTTCTGCTCGGGCTCTTATGTAGCTAACCATTATTGAACCAATAAGCGCAACAAAAGCAAATAAAGAACTCAAAAAATAATCTTGAGAGATCAAGTAAAAACAAATCCCTAAAAACATAACTAGCTCACTATAGCGATCCATTACAGAATCGTAAAACGCGCCAAATGAACTTGATAAGTTCGCGATGCGAGCTAACCTTCCATCCATCATGTCAAACAAGCCTGCTATAAGAATTGTAAACCCTCCCCAACCCACATAAAACATGTCTGTTCGATCAGCTTGTTCTGCTCCAACAATGAAAATCACTGCAGCAACAATATTCAAAATAAAACCAATTGAAGTAATTATATTGGGAGTTACACCCAATTTATGCATCAGTATAATAAAAGGATTCAGTACTTTATAGATAAATAGTTGTGCTTTGCCTTCTTTTGCCATTTTTTTTGTTTTTTGTAGATGCTTACATTAACGATGCCAAAGTTACCTAAAACTTTGTGTCCGATTATGTCGATGTACAGATATTATTAGCTTCGAATTGTTATTGTTTAAATAATTGAACAAAGAAAAGGATTGTTTATTCTGTTTAGCGCTATAAATACTTTTTTCTTCTCTTCCTAGATTAGCTTATACCACATATTTTAATGTTTAAGAACCTTTTTAACTTATTTTTTTTCAGTTTTGTAGATGCTCTAAATCTTTTATTAACAATAGCTATATGTCCAATTAACGAAGCTTTCCCTAGCAGTTCACCGTTCGTATTTCCAATTAAAAAAATAGGCTATTCTGAGGGGGTTGAACGATAATTGTTAGCCACATATTGATGAGTAGCTTGAAATAATTGTTCTGAAACTAACGGCTCATTCTCACCGATACTATTCACATGAGATCGATCCTCATACATTTGAGATGATAGTAGCTCGATCCAGTTGATATAGAGATCTGTAGCAGGACCATTTATACTAGCTAGAGAAAAGAATAGATCAGAGATGATTTGTGCTCTATTCCTTTCTGTGTTCACCTGTCATATATTAATGATGATGAAGCTTTTTCCAATTTGGTCATAACCGATTACTTTGTGGAGTGCAGGATATTTCCTTAGAATTTCGGAAAATTCTGAAGGACTATTCCCGAAGCGTATATCGTCTGTTATTTTAGTACTATAGGGATCGTTGTAAAATAGGGTGGCTTTTTTATTTGAATTCGAAATGCCACAATCGTATTGTTCGGTTATATGGCTGTCGTTCATTTTAGATTCTTTCAATAACTCCATTCGGGCATTTATTTTCGCGGTATTCACGATGTAATATCCTTCTTGCTTGTGACCAATTTCCTCATAGGTAAAGTTTTTAAGACTCTGTGTATTCATGTTGTCATCATTTATATTGTAAATGCCTTTGAGGCATTCTTTTTCGGAAGCATCAAGTGTAGGTGAGATCTTTAACTCTCCGCTGGGGAATTGAATATAGCAATTGATTTTTTCTTTATCTATAATAAGCGTTGCAGGAGCTCCATTTTTTTTTCTTTTCCAGTGTAAAAAGTAAAGTCTTTAATTGAGGTTGATACGGAAGATTTTGCTAACTCTAGGAGATCTCCTTTACTCTTACCAGTCGTTGTAATAGAGAGTTGAATGTTTTCTCCAGCCTCTCGAAATATCGGAACATAATCGGTTTCAATATCTAGTTTAATGTCTACAGGCTTGCACATTTTTCCAACAACATCATCAGGATGTATTAATGGGACTTGAGAAGAATTTCCTTGTCCGAGAACACAAATAGTCTGTACTAGAAAATAAGTGCAGGCTGCATATTTTTTGATGTTTCTTGTGATTTCCATATTTAATAATTTATTAGTGTGAAGTAAATGTAATTGATCGATTTTCGTCTAAAAAAATAAAATTTACATTATTATTATTATAGGAATCCTAAAGCATATTTTTTAAACCAGTTGAAAGTGAAAACTAATAGATTGTATGCATTAGTCCAATGATAATTTTGAATGGAAGTAGCAGAATTTCATTCAGAAAATTTGTTGTAATTTTTCTTGTAGAAGTCTTGATTTGGTAGGCCTAATTTTTTAATAAAAAAGAGGGGATAGGAGTGATTTGATATTTAAAATCAACAAATAATTAAGCTACATTAAGGAAAAAAAACTAAACCGTTATCTATTACCTTACAAAATTTCACAAGTGTCTTACTCTGTTCATACTAAATTGTTATTTTTGTCCTTCAAAATTTAAGAATTATGGCTTTAAAATGTGGTATTGTTGGATTACCAAATGTTGGAAAATCTACTCTGTTTAACTGTTTATCTAATGCGAAAGCGCAATCTGCAAACTTTCCATTTTGTACGATAGAACCAAATGTTGGTGTTATTACAGTGCCAGATGATAGATTGGCAAAGTTAGAGGGCTTGGTGAATCCAGAAAAAGTACAACCCACAACAATTGAAATTGTTGATATTGCAGGATTGGTAAAAGGAGCAAGTAAAGGAGAGGGATTAGGAAATAAATTTTTAGCAAACATTAGGGAAACAGATGCTATCATCCATGTATTAAGATGTTTTGATGATGATAATGTTGTGCATGTTGATGGAAAGATTGATCCTATCAATGATAAAGAGGTCATTGATTTTGAATTGCAATTAAAAGATTTAGAAACAGTTCAAAAACAATTAGAAGGAATAAAAAGGAAAGTAAAAACTGGAGATAAAGGCGCAGTTAAAGAGCAAGAAGTCTTATTGCGTTATGAATCGGCTTTAGAAGCTGGAAAATCTGCAAGAACATTAGCTGTAACAGAAGAGGAACTTCTTTTTGTAAGTGGCTTACACCTGTTAACAATTAAACCAGTACTATACGTTTGCAATGTAGATGAAGGTTCTGTTGTGAATGGAAATGCTCATGTAGAAGCTGTAAAAGCCGCTGTTAAAGATGAAAATGCTGAAGTAATTATGATTGGTGCTCAAATTGAGGCTGATATCGCTGAGTTAGAATCTTTTGAAGAGAGAGCTGAGTTTTTGCAAGATATGGGGTTACAAGAAGCTGGGGTGAATGTTTTGATTAGAGCAGCGTATAAACTACTTCAATTAGATACTTACTTTACTGCAGGAGTTAAAGAGGTTAGAGCTTGGACAATTCATAAAGGAATGACTGCGCCACAAGCTGCAGGAGTTATTCATACCGATTTTGAAAAAGGATTTATTAGAGCTGAAGTTATTAAGTACAACGATTTTGTAAGCTTAGGATCTGAATCAGCTTGTAAAGATGCTGGTAAAATGGGGGTAGAAGGGAAAGAATATATTGTTGAAGATGGAGATATTATGCACTTTAGATTTAATGTGTAAGCATTTATAAAATGAGAAAAAGGAGTTAAATTTTAATTTAACTCCTTTTTTTATGCAAAAAATATTTTTAGAGATTCAATTTTATCAAAGATTTAATGAGCAGGTATTTAGGGTTTACTGAAAAACTCCCTTTTAGAAAGAGACAACTTGCCTAGTCGTGTCGAAAATATCCTTAAAAAGAGTTTCACGCATTTTGATTCTATTTAAAAAATTATCGAATACAATTAAAAGTGTTTTTTATGAGGTATCAATGCAAGGTTATTTTTATACTCTGTGTAATAACCTTGCATTTTAACCCTACTTAATCAAGGTAAATGCTGAATCAAATATTCTAGGTGTTATTCATTACTTTCTCAGCAAACCCTATTTAGAGATGAAGTACAATGGTGGTTAAAGTTGCTTCTTGTGTTAAAAACAGTATGTAAAAGTTAATCAGATTACTTCACATTAAAGCTAAGCATTTTTTGGTCTTCAATAAAACATTGAATTTTATCGTGTATTTGAATTGGACCAACACCAGCAGGTGTTCCAGTATAAATAATATCGCCAATTTTTAAGGTGAAAAATTTAGAAATATAAGCTATAATTTGATCGAAATTAAAAAGCATATTTTTTGAATTTCCTTGCTGTCTTACTTCTCCATTAATTGTTAGGCTAAAATTAAGTGTGTTGACATTTTCAAATGCTTCAATTTTCATAAATTTACTAGTAGGAGCAGAGCCATCAAAAGCTTTAGCTTTTTCCCATGGCAATCCTTTTTCTTTACACTCTTGTTGTAGGTCTCTAGCCGTAAAATCTACACCAACACCTATTTCATCATAATATTTATGCGCAAATTTTTCTTCAATGTGTTTCCCGAGTCTGTTGATCTTAATGACTAACTCTACTTCGTGTTGTATGTTCTTAGAAAAACTGGGATAGACAAAAGGATTGTTTTTAGGAAGTAATGCGGTGTCCGGTTTTAAAAAGAAAACAGGTTCTGTTGGAATAGGATTGTTTAATTCCTTAGCATGATCAACATAGTTTCTTCCGATACAAATAATCTTCATTTATGAATTGAATTTATTTTTAAGCAGATTTAAAGACGTAGATGTAGCTTCTTTTTTGATTGGTTTCTTTTGTTGTGGTTTAGAAACTCTTTGTTGGGCTGGCTTGGGAACTTGTTTCATACTCGCCTTAATTTCTTTTAAAACCTTCTTCGTATAAAGAGGGAAATCACCATTCATCATCCAGCTAAAGTAGCCAGGTTCTCTTTGTAATACATCAGTTACTGCTTTTCCTTTATGTTTCCCAAAATTGAAAACAGCAATATTATTTTCATCATACACAAAACGGCCTAAAAGATCTACGTTTTTTGTCATTTGAGAAAACTCACTTAAAAAGTGAGTATCTCCTTTTAAATTTTCATATTTTTCAACTTGAGCTTCTAAAATTTCATAGGTAGCTGTGGTGTCTGCTTCAGCACTATGTGCATCGGTCAAATCTTTATTGCAATAGAATTTATAAGCAGCAACTAAAGTACGTTGTTCCATTTTATGGAAAATGTTTTGAACATCTACTAAATTTCTACTTTTCACATCAAAATCAATTCCAGCTCTTAAAAATTCTTCCGCTATTAATGGAATATCGAATCGATTTGAATTGTATCCTGCTAAATCGCAACCAGCAATAAAGTCATTTAATTCATTAGCCACTTCTTTAAAAGTAGCTTTGTTTTTCACTTTTTCATCTGTAATTCCATGAATTCCTATCGATTCTTTTGAAATAGGAATTGTTGGATTAATTAATTTCGTTTTAATTTCTTTATCGCCATTAGGCATAATTTTTACAACAGAAATTTCTACAATTCTATCCGATGCAATGTTTAATCCTGTTGTTTCTAAATCAAAAAAAGCAAGAGGTTTCGTTAATTCTAAATTCATGAAAATATTTTATTTGGTAATTGTAAACTCTTTACTCATAAAAGGGATGAAGTCACTTTTTCCTTTAATCACTATGTTTTCGTCTAAAGGAGCATATCCAGGAGCATCAACCATCACGGTATAGCTTCCAGGAAGAAGTGTTATTAATAAACTTCCATTTGTTGAGCTTGGAATGTAATGTCTTTCTTCTTGAGTTCTATTATTTATAATGAGAACAAAAGCATCTTTAATTGGCTCGGTGGTTCCCATTTCTAAAATTTTAGACTTGATAACTGTTTCCCGAGCATCAATTGCATTAAATGTTACTTTATAGATGTCCTGGAAGCCCTTACTGTCTTTTCTCCAAGCTGAAATGTAAGCATGTCTTTTGTCTTCCGTAAAAGAAATACACAAATCATCTCGAGTAGTGTTTAATGGATAACCTATATTTTCAGCTTTACTCCATTTATTCGTCTCAGGATTCCATGTAGATTTAAAATAATCATATCCTCCCATACTATTGTGCCCTTTTGATGAGAAATATAGCGTTGTACCATCGTAAAAAAGATTAGGAAAATTTTCATCATATTTTGTGTTGATATTCTCTCCTAAATTTTGTGGATGAGCCCATTCTCCAGTAGGTAATTTACGAGTCATATAAATATCTTTACCACCTTTGCCACCTCTTCTATGGCTTGCGAAAAATAAAGTATTTCCATCGGAAGAAATTGTTGCAGCACTTTCAAATCCTTTTGAGTTTACATTTTCACCCATTATTGTTTTTTTTCTGAATTTTAAGTCTTTAATAGTTGCTTCATAAATATCTCCCTTACTTTTAATGTCATCAAAATAGATGTATATTTTATCTGCATTGTATGATAAACCAACAGCTTGGTCATCATAAGTACTATTGATCATTGAATTGCCTTTTTTTGCACTTGTAAATTGACCATTAATAACCTTGCTATAATTAATCGCAGAAGGATAATAACCATCAAATTCTCTAATGCCATTTTTTCTACGACTGGTGAAAATCATAAATGATTCATCTGGAGTTACAAATGGATAGTAATCTGGATATTCTGAGTTAATGTTCTGTCCTGCATTTTCAAAAGTTACATCAATCGGAGATTGAATTAACTTCTTAGCATTATTGCAGAGTTCTAGTTCTCTATCAACTGCATGTATTTTTGTTCCAGGACCCTGTGTAATGTAATAGTTATAAGCTTCAATTGCCTTATCAAACATCATATTGCTATGGTATGCTTTACCTAAATAATAGTAAGCATCTTGATCTGCATTATTTTTTGCAGCCTTTTCTAAAAAGGCTACAGCTTCTGTCTTATCACTTTCAATAAAAAGAATACACAATCCAGCTTTATATGGATACTCAATGTTTTTTGGATCCTTTTCAACAAGCATTCTATAGATCACTAGTGCGTCTATATAGTTTCCATATTTAAAGTGTTCTTTCGCGTCTTCAGGATTAGGTCTTTGTGCCGAAGATACCGTTACCATGAATACCAAAATAAATGGTGATAGATATAGATATAGCGTGTTCAAGAATTGAATTTTTTTAGTGTTTTCAAAATTAAAGACAATACAATTAATTGTGATTAGTTAATTACAACCTTTACATATTGGAACTTTTCATACTTTTCAATATTCGTATGATCTTTGTTGTACTTAGGACCGCTAACTATCGCATTAATTGAATTCACGCTGATTTGATCCTGGCTAATTCCTTTCGCTAAAAGAGCATTCACAATAATTCTCTTTGCTTGATTCCCTCTTAAAGAAGCTAAGTTAATATTTGTCTTAAATGTTTTTGTAGGAACCCTAGATGCACTAGACTCAATATAAATTGAGATTTCCTGACCCTTATTAACCGCTTTATTTATCAGATCAATAAATTGGGGGTCATTAGTATTTAATTCACTTTTATTGTAGCTAAAAAAATGTTCATACGAAGCAATTCTTTCAATATTGTTAATATTATTGAGGTTCGTGTTTGTACTGTTTGTATTGTTTGAATTCGTGTGGTTTGAATTGGTGTGGTTAGTGTGCGTGGTTGTGTTGGTCGTGTTTGTATTGTTTGAATTCGTGTTGTTCGTGTTGTTTGAATATGCGTTGTTAGTGTTCGTGTTTGTGTTTGTGTTGTTCGTGTTGTTTAAATTCGTGTTGGTC
>JAWUVT010000125.1:0-7361 GCA_034112225.1 Flavobacteriales bacterium
AATAAAAAATGGAATTGCTCCATCTCGCTTAATCGGAAAAGGTTACGGAGAAAAGAAGTTGGTGAATAAATGTGCCAATAACGTAACCTGTACCGATGAAGAACACCAAGAAAACAGAAGAGTAGAAATGAAGGTGTTGTAAACTGAAAGCGAAAACTAGAGCGGCATTAGTAAATTGCTGTTTTGATTCAAAATTCTTGACAAAACCGGTTGACGATGTCGTGTGTTAACCTACAGAAGTTGGATGCTTAGATGTGGTTACAGATGCATGCTATCAGCATTTCCTTGGAAAAGGGTTTCTGAATAAAACTGTCAAACCCTTTTTTAATGTAAATCTCTCCTTCTTCAGTATTGCTAATGTTGGAGGTTACCGCAAGAACAGGAGTGATGGAATGGATAGGTATTTTTCGTATCGCGTTTAACGCGTCAACACCTCCCATTACCGGCATTTCAATGTCCATTAAAATTAAATCTATTTTCTTTTCGGAAGTCAAACAAATCGTTAACGCTTCTGCACCATTCTTTGCCCAAATCAATTGAAAAGGATAGTCTTCAAGAAGGATTTCAGTGAGTTTGTAATTAGACAGGGTATCTTCCACAACTAAAATAGTGGATGCATGCGTTGTTGCTATTTTATTATTGAACATCTCTTTTTGAGGAGAGATGTTGTTGTCTGTGTCTGCTAGTTTTGGAAATGTTAAGCTAATGATAGTCCATTTATGGAGTTTCGATTCGCAGGAGATGCTGCCTCCAAAACTTTCCATTACCTTTTTACAGAAAGCAAGACCCAATCCTGTACCTTCCTCTTTTCCTGAAGTCATAAAGCTTTCAAAAATAGTTGGTATTTTTTGTTTCGGAATGCCTGGTCCATTATCTTTAAAGTGTAAACTATTGGTGGTAAGGCCTTCTTCTGTCCAGATGCTTATTTTACCAGTAGGCTTGATGTTGAGGTAGTAAAATGAATTTTTTAATAGATTAAAGAGCACAACCATTAGTAGGTTTTTGTTGCCGTCAAAATAAAAATTGCTTGTTGTTACTAAAGATATTTTCTTTTTCTCGTTTTCACTGCTAAACGCATATTCGTTAAGAGCAGCATGGATTACCTCTTGAATTGAAAGTGTTTCGAACTCATCTCGGTCAATTTTTTCTTCCCGAATGTTTTTAAGAATCATATTGATCACCATAAAAGCACGGTTACAATTTTCTTTCACGATGGCAATAGCATTAACGGCTTTCTCATTATTTTTTTGAGAACGATCACTGCTATTCATCACATTTGAAATGAGTGTTGTAGCAACTGAGATGTTAGATAAAGGGTTGCGCAGTTCATGCGCAATAGAACCGCTAAAAGATTTAAGCATGATGTTAAACTCTTCTTTTCTTTTAAATTTATTGATGACGGCATACATCAAAAAAATAGACTCAAAAATTAGCCCAACTTTTACAATGTCTATACCGTAAAAGTTAGCCTCTATAATTCCCATATTTTCTAATTGAAAAATAGAACTGAACAACAAAAAAAACAAAAATCCCAACAAAATATAATAAGCAGGTTGATATCCTTTAATTGACAATGACGCAGAGATTACGATCAGTAAAGTAACCGTTAAAATACAACAAACAGAGAGGAGCATTAAACTGATCAATAAAAAATAATAACTCATAAAAGAAAAGAGGGCCATAGGGATAGACAACAATGTAAGGACGTAAAAACTATAATAAAAAAAACGATGCAAGGTGCGAACGGCTAAAAGATGGTAACCAAACAGTAATAGGAATAGATTACTCATTGCACCAAAGAACCCTAAAGAATGAGTAGACCACCACGGGCTGTTGGGCCAAAACAATTGATACGATATTCCGTCAATATTGAGTACAAATAAGGCTAAGCATAGTACGTGCAATCCGTAATACAAATAGGTGCGTTCCTTTAATTGAAAGAAAAGGAATCCATTTAAAAGGCAGATAAATAAGCAAACCCCATAATAAATGGAATATTGGAAACTGTTTTTACTGTCCCTTTCAAAAAAATAAAAGGCCTCATGAAGCTCTGCCGGAAAACTAACCACATCCCCATGATTGAATATTTTTACATAAAAATCATGCTGTTCTTTGGGAGGGAGTTCGATCTTAAATAATAATTTTCGGTGTTGAATGTCTTTGGCTACAAACGGCCTTGATTCTCCGGTGTATACGCTCTTGATGACATTGTTCCTTCTCAGTTGATAAAAATCGACCACATTCAAGTCTGGATAATTAATGTTCAAGATGAGCTGTTGTGCTGTCGTTGTTATGTTTTTTAACGAAAAATGATACCAATAAGCGGAATTGGTAAACCCGAAATTATATTTTATAGAGGGTTTAAAAGGGTTCAGTTGGTTGCTGTCTTTTTTTAGGAGTTCATGCAGTAAATAGCTGTTGTGCAAGTCTTTTAAAACACTAGTTTTAGTTCTTATGTTGTAGGTATTTGCTAACCCATCTATGATTGTTACCTGCTGACTGTGAGGTGCTGAGGCTAAGCAGTGTAGGTGCAATATAAAAGAGGGGATGAATATTGAAATCGAAAGTATAGTTTTCATATTCAGAACATCTAAGACTTGTAGAAGCCATTACCATTGATTGATCGCACGAAAAGAAATGGAACAAGTAGTATGTTTACTAATGGTTAACAGCTCCAATTCGCCGTCAAAGGGTTCAATCATTAGCTCTATCATGTTCACGTAATCTCTACCATAAATTTCTCTATTGTTGTAAAATATTAATTGGAGATTGTTTTTGCTTTTACTTTGATAGAGATCAAAAGAAATACTCGTTATTTTTTTTTGTTCTTTACTCGCTCTCAGGAGGTATTGAATGAGTCTAAAGAGGTGCATTTCGATTTTATTGGGTAAATTTAGTTCCTCTGAAATGTTGGTATAGATAACTATTTCTTTCTCATTTTTCCTCAAATAATTAACGGCCTCTTTTAGGTTACGACAATCTATTGAAAAAGGTGAGATTTCGTGGCTTAACTCAGTCACCGCATGAACGGTTGTTCTAAGAACTTCATCAGAATGGCTTAGTTTTTCATCAGTGATTTTATCACCAGACTTTAGGGTATTTAAATTGAAATTTACACTGGCTATATTCTGAGCAATATTTTCATGCAATTGATGAGCAAATTGCTTATTTCTAATTTCGTATTCTTGATGAATGGTTTGCCTGAGTTTCTTTTTTTTAAGGCTAAAGTCTTGTTTTTGAAAGGCTTCTGATATTGCTTTACCCAATTCTTCCAGCTGAAAAGGTTTAGTGATGTATTTATAAATATATCCTTGATTAACGGCCTGAATGGCTATTTTAATATCATGGAAGCCTGTTATTAAAATTTTGATGGATTTTGAAGTTTCTCTAATTTCTAAGATTTCAAACATTTCCAAGCCTGTTTTTCCTGGCATTTTTTGATCGGAAACGATGACCGAAATTTCTTCTTGTTCTAAAATGGTTAATGCATTTTCTGCGGAATTAGCTAAATAGACATTGTAGCTATCACCAAAAGCCATCTTAAAAAGGTTTCGACTAGCAGTATCATCATCAACAAAAAGTAACTTTTTCATGTCGTTGGGTATCTTTTAAAGATGTTAAATGTAAAGCTTTACAAGGCAATTTAGGATGATATTTAGAGAACTAACAAAATTTCTTGTATGGCATTTTTTTTAACAGTTTAGTCGTGTTGTGTTGATTATTTATGCTTTTTATTTTTGGAGGTTCTACCTTCTCTAGTCGGGAAATGGAAAACGCTGAGCAGATTACAAAAGCCTCAATTAGCTGTTGGATGTTTAAAAATAGAGATGTTAAAATCGCAAGTAATGTTAAGGTCTTTGCAGTTTTCTATTTTCACTAAATTTTCTTTGCTAGTACTCCAATAGTAAGGAGTCATTTTTAATAAAATAAGTAAGGATTCCACTTCGGTGATGTGAATGTTAAAAGTTGCTTTTTTTGTAGCGTAATGCTCAAAAGTAGGCGTCATTCTCTCGATCACATTATTTTCATGTGTTCTAAAACTATCGTAAATTAATTCTGCCAATTCTTTTAGATGGTTTTCACCAGGACTAACGATAATTACATCGCCATCTTGAGCAAGAATTCGTTGAAACTCCTCAGGTTGAAAAGGAGAAAAGATAGAGAGAATAAGATCAACGCTTTCAGTAGCAACAGGTAAATTAAAGACTGAACTCACAAAGTAAAAATTTTTTTTGTACTTTTTGGCTGCATTTTTCACCGCATATTTAGAAATATCTGTTCCTATAATTTGACTTGAAAGTCCAGGAAGAGTGTTCATTACTTTTTCGGAATAATAGCCTTCACCACAACCTGCATCAAGGGCAATAAAATGGTTGTTCTTAAAAGTGAAATCCGCTGTAATAATCGTTTTAATTCGTTCAATCAACGGATCATAAAAACCTAACTCTAGAAAATTCCTTCTTGCCGAAATCATCATCTCATTATCTCCAGGAGATTTAGATTTTTTTTGATTTACGGGTAATAGATTAAGGTAACCTTCTTTAGAAACATCAAAACTATGGTTCAGTTCACATACATAATTCTTGTTGCTTGTTGCATGCAGTGGCTTTTTGCAGTAAGGACAAATGAGAGGTTGTTGAAGCATTGAAAAATGTAAAAAATAAAAGTACATATTTTAAAGTCAATCAACGAATAGCGTTGAGAGGTGCAGTAAAAAAAATCCTTCAAGAACTATGAAGCAACGTTTCTTAGTGAATTTAATGAACGGTTTTAGAATGGTGTTAAACAGTTTGGTAAGCCTCAATATTAGTCAGTAAATGAACGTTTATTGAAGCGATTGAGCTTCCTATCTTAACCATCAAAAGTTGGCTGTTGTTTGAAGAACTCACTTTTAGTAAGCGTTTTTAAATTTTGCTTCATAACGTATTGCTATCTTTGTTTTGCACACCTTTAAAATAATGGATGTTGAAAACCCTTTTTCTTCTAGTTGTATTCAATTTTTTTAGCATGAGTTATGCTTCAACGATTCAAATTTCTCTTCAACATGTTTTTGGAGAGGAGCCTCTTGTTCTTGTGGATAGTGAGTATGCGTTAGCTCAAGGCCAAAGAATTTCTTTGACAAGGTTAAAGTATTACATCGGAAATGTGATGTTTACCTTTAGTGATGGAAGAACTTATTCGGAAGGAGTTAACTACCATTTAATAGATTTAGAGCAGCCAGAATCATTGGTGATCCAATTTAATAATGTACCAGAAGGACAACTCAATGCGGTCACATTCTCAATCGGAGTAGATAGTCTTTCCAATTCTAATGGCCTAATGGATGGAGATTTAGATCCTTTAAAAGGAATGTATTGGGCTTGGTCATCAGGATTTATTAATTTTAAATTAGAAGGAACCTGCATAAGAGGAAAGACAACAACAGAATTTACTTATCATATCGGAGGGTTTATTTCTCCAAATGAATCGTTTCAGGTAAAAAGTATTGTTTTAGATCGTACGGTGAAACGGGAGCCGTTAATGCTAGCAATACAGGTAGATTTAAAAGAATTGTTTATTGAAAATAAAAGAGGAGATCTAACTAAAATCATGTCACCATCCTTAATCGCTAAAAAATTCTCAGCCCAGCTTCCATCAATCTTTAGGATTAAGAAATGAAAAATTTTTGTGGTGTTTTCTTTTTATTGGCGATTCTTGGAGCAATTACTTTTTCATTTAATACCTTAGAATCAGCTTATACCATTGAAGGGTTTATTCCAGATGATACGCTCACTTTTTCAGTGCCTGAAGGATGGCCCGATCCTGCATATGATTTTGAGAAAAATCCCTTAACAAAAAATGGGGTAGCCTTAGGAAGAGCTTTGTTTTATGATGATAATTTGTCCAGAGACAGTACGATTTCCTGTGCTTTTTGTCATTTAAGTTTTACCAATTTTACGCATATAGATCATAAAGTAAGTCATGGCATTGAAGATCGATTAGGCACAAGAAATACCTTGTCGATTATGAATCCGGCTTGGCAAAAAACATTTATGTGGGATGGTGGCGTTTCACATCTAGATTTACAACCTCTTGCCCCTTTAACCTCTTTTGTAGAAATGGATATGGAAGTGGAAGATGTAATCCTCAGATTAGATTCCTCTAAAAAGTACCGGCAACTATTTGCCGCGGCTTTTGGAGCTGATGTCAAACTTAGTGGTTATTATATGTTTAGAGCTTTAAGTCAGTTTATGCTAACCTTTACAACCTCCAATTCGAAATATGACCAAGTAATGAGAAAGGAGGAGGGGATTCAGTTTACAGAAGGAGAGCAAAAAGGATTAGTGACCTTTAGAGCGAAATGTGCCAGTTGCCATCAGGAACCGTTATTTACAAACGGAACCTTTCAAAACAATGGATTGGCTATGGATACCAATTTAAATGATGGAGGACGAATTAAAATCACAAAAAATAAAGCGGATTCACTCAAGTTTAGAGTTCCATCTCTTAGAAATATTGAGGTCTCTTATCCTTATATGCATGATGGAAGGTATAAGAATTTGCAAATGGCTTTGTTCCATTATACAAATGGTATCGTTGATTCGGAAACTCTCGCACCACAATTAAAAGGAGGATTAGATCTAGGCGAAGACGATAAAAGAAATTTAGTGTTATTCCTAAAGACCTTAACAGATGTTAGTTTTTTAAGAAATACAACACTTTCTTATCCGAGGTACTAGTTTCTAAGCTGTTTTTTATTCAGTAGCACCTTTTAAGGAAGGGATGAAGATGAACAAAACAACAGCCAATTAGAAATTGGACTTCTATTTAAAAGCATATCAGACGGGTTGTTGATGTAACGAACAAAACGAGGAGGAAGAATTTTAATCAATAGAATTAATCTATACCTTCCAATTTTAACTTTATTTGGTATTGGTGTGTAGGGGGTGAAAATCCAAAGTGAGTAGTATTGAAGGGGTAAACATTTTTTTGAGGTAGTCATTACAGCCTTATTCCTGTTGTGTTTTGTTTTGAGCACATTCTTATTCTGAGGGATGTGCAAGGGGTAGTTATTCGTTATTTTTTTAATGCCTAGCTTTGTAATACTCAGGAAAAAAATACTTTTATCTTGATAATTCATTTTAAATGACAGACAATACGAAAAAAGTAAGTCCTCTTCCTCGATTTCAACCTGAAGGTGAATTCTCAAAAGCGTTAAAATCTAGAGTGAATCAATACTTTAAAGATCAAAAGCTTTCTAAGAATGCGAATGCAGAGATGCTTGTTAAAACGGTATTTTATTTAGTGGCATTACTTTCTATTTATTTTACAATCCTTTTCGGTGCGTTTACCGGTTGGGGGTTAGTAGGATTAGTTTTTCT
>JAWUVT010000126.1:0-8983 GCA_034112225.1 Flavobacteriales bacterium
AATGCTAAAATTAAAGCGTTAAGAACACAATTTAGGGGCGTTAGGGAGGTGAAATTCTTCCTGTTTAGGTGGACTCAATTATTTGCTTCACTAGGCCTGCCCCGTTGTAGTTCCTTCAAAAGAAACCTGATGAATTCTTATTGAGGAGAACAACGCACCAAAACTAGTGTGTAATGACTAAACTCATTGATAAGTCTTCAGTCTCGCTTTAACCTCCTCTAAACGTGCTAATTTATTGGCTCTCCTTAGCTTAATTGCTGTTTTTGTAAAATAGGTGTGCGACTCTAAAAACTTCAGCTGTAGCTCATCCCATTGCTTATCTGAGGTAACCGTACCCCTTTCAGTTAATTCTCGCTTCAAGTTTGTAGCAATTTCATGAAAGTGATCTCCCCCTAAGTAGTCTAAATCTGCATCACAAATAATTTTTTGTAAATGTGTTTTAGGTTTTTGTGGAACTTTTGTTGCTCGAATTAGTCTCCCAATTTTGTCAATTTGTTCCGCGGTATACCCAAATCGTGGCAATACCTCTTTAGCCAAGTTTGCGCCAAAGTATTCGTTATCTTTATATTGGTGAACAAAACCTGCATCATGATACAGTGCTGCCGTTTTTAACAAGAAGATGTCATCTCCTTCAATTCCTTCCATTAAAGCCAATCGTTCTACAGCCGCACAAACGTCTATGGTATGTCTTACATCGTGATAATATAGATTTTGAGGGAGCTCTTCCTTTAATCGATTAACGATGTACTTTTCGGCTTTCATGTAATGGATACTACTGTAAATATGTAAATCAATATATTTTTGAAAAAGGGCATTGGGATCAACACCATTTCCATCAATAGAAAGTTCGGGCTTAATTCCATGCACATAATACATGGCAATCTTCCCCTTGTTCTTCGCCTTAATTTCACCTCGGTATTCGCAAGTAAAAAACTCTTTAATTAATTCATAAGTAACGCCAGAGATGTTCACTTTTCCTACGGCACAAGCGGCTTCAATTCTACTGGCAATGTTTACACTATCTCCCCAAATGTCATAGGCAAAACGTTTACTCCCTATCACTCCAGCAACAACAGATCCTGTGTGTATTCCAATTCTTAATTCCCACCCTTTTTCACCTTTAGCAGCTTTCAGTTTGGTATAAGAAACCATAAACCGCTGAATTTCCAAGCCTGCCAAAATAACATCAATGGGGTTACTTTTATTTCTTATAGGAATTCCTCCGGCGCACATGTAGGCATCACCAATGGTCTTAATTTTTTCTACATCGTACTTTTCAATAATTTCATCAAACTTTCTAAAGTAGTTATCCAGTTCCTCTACTAAATCTTCTGGCTTTATCTCTTCTGCAATTTGTGTAAAACTCTTAAAATCAGTAAACATGATCGAAGTCATCCGATATTTACGTGCAGTTGCTTTTCCTTTTGCTTTGAGCTCTTCTGCGGTTTCTAAGGGTAAAATATTAAGTAAAAGTTTATCTGCTTTATCTTTTTCTACTTCTAATAATTCTTTTTGTTGGCTCACTTCTTTGGTTCGTTCTCGCACCAAATTTTCTAAGAGCACTTTTTGAGCTTTTACTTGGTTAATCCTATATTTAATGGCACCATAAGCCATAAGCAATGGAATAAAAATGTATACGAGAACAATGAACCATATTGTTTTCCAAAAGGGAGATTCTACCACTACCTTAATTTGAGCAACCTCATCGCTCCATACTCCATCGCTATTCGCCGCTTTTACTTTAAAAATATATTCTCCTCTATCTAAATTGGTATAATTTGCGCGTCTATTGTTCCCAATTTCCACCCAGTCTTCATCAAAATTTTCAAGTTTATATTGATGCTGATTCTTCAGGGGATAAGAATAATGCAATGAAGCAAATTCAAATGAAATAACATTTTCTTGGTATTTTAAAACAATCTCATCCAGCTCAGAAATATTCTTTTTAAGAATCTGATTTGGCCCTATTTTTACGGGTTTATTAAAAAGCAGAAAATTGGTAATGATTGGCTTTGCTTTCGTTTTATTGATCGAAATGTCTTCTGGATAAAAAGAGTTAAAGCCATTTACTCCACCAAAAAATAGTTGACCGTTAGGGTTTCTAAAAAATGCTCCGTTATTAAACTCATTACTTTGCAATCCATCGGTTTCATCAAAGTTTTTAAGTTCCTTATCCTTGATATTAAAACACGAGATTCCTTTATTGGTACTCAACCAAAGGTTTCCTTGCCGGTCTGGAAGAATCCCATAAATGACATTGTTGGCTAAACCATCTTTTTTGGTAAAAACGGTAAACTTTTCTTGATTGACATCTAGTTTATTTAACCCTCCGCCAAAAGTTCCCAACCACAAAAACCCGTTCTCATCCTGATGGATGGACAACACCGTATTATTACTTAGTGTGTTTAATTTCTCAGGATCATTTTTATACACTTTAAAAGTGTACCCTTCACCCTCTTGCTCCATTTTACAAAGTCCGCCTCCATCCGTACCAATCCAGAGGGCTCTGTTTTCATCAAAAAATAATGTTCTGATCACATTGCTTGGCAAACCATCTTCAACGGTATACTTTTTAAAATTTTTCCTATTTCTATCTAATACGACCAACCCTTCTTTAGTGGCAAACCACAGGTTTTCTTTATGGTCATGAAGGATCGCATAGGTTCTTGCTCTGTTCTGTTTATTTACATCATCAATGTGTTCTAAAACCCCATTATTTAATACAAACACCCCTCCGTCTGTACCTACATAAAGAGCCGAACTTGCATATTGATAGATGGAATAGACACTTTTATTCTTCTCTTTATCGGTAAACGGAAATGAGGGATTGACGACTTTAACCTTTCCTGTTTTTTCACTAAAAATATTTAACCCTTTGTCTGTCCCTACATACATGTTTCCATCAGATCCATCTTTTAATAAGGACCAAATCATGTTATTGTTGATGGAGTTTACATTGTCTTTCCAATAATGATGGTGTTTAAAATATTGTTTTTGTTCATCAAATTTATTAAGGCCTGCCTGCGTTCCAATCCATATAATACCAAACTCATCTTCATAAATGGTATTGACTTTATTACTATTTAAACTGGTTGTTCTATTCACATCATATACATAATGATCTATATTGGAAAGGGAGTTTAATTTGAAGAGTCCATTGTTTTCTGTTCCTATCCAAGTGATACCAGATTTATCTTCGTAGATGGTTTTGACAACATTGTTACCAATTACGTCATCTAAAACAGTAAGGGAATAAATTCTATTGATTTTATTATCAAAAAAATTAACTCCTTTACTGGTTGCGATAGCGATTCTTCCCTCAGAATCTTGATAAATATCCCAAATAGCATTGCTTTTTAATAAGGTATTGTTCATTTTAAATGAAATTACCTCCTCGGTTTCCACGTTGTATTGAATGATCCCTTTTCCTTCTGTGGCAATTAAAAATTCATTTTTCTGGGTAAACAACATTTTACGAATGTGAACGCCCGAATTCATCTCTTCTCTTTTTAAATCAATTTTATGAAGTGCTAATGTTTTTGTGTTGAATTGATACAATGCTTGATCAGTACCAATCCACAAATTTCCCAAAGAATCTTTGACTAATGCGCGAACATCAATTTTTTTGTTTTTATAAAAATCAGCATGAAAAATATTGGAAAAGCTTTGGGTTCCTGTGTTAAATAAATTCAACCCATTTTCGGTTCCTATCCATAACAAACTGTCGTTTTCTTCGAGAACGCAATGGATGAAATTGCTTGATATTGAGTTCGGGTTTAATAAATCATGAGAATAGACTTTAAACTCAAATCCATTGTAAACGTTTAATCCATCTTGAGTTCCAAACCATAACAATCCGTTTTTAGTTTGTTGTATCGCTAACACATCGCTTTGAGAAAGTCCTTCTTTAAGGCCTATACGTCCAAATTTAATACTGCTTTGTTGGGCTTTAGCGGCATTTACACTGCAGACAATGAAACAAATGAAAACAAGTTTTTTCAAGATCATGTTACAATGCGATAACCTTAAATTCTGTTCGTCTATTTTTTGCTCTTCCATCCGGGTTATCTATCCCATTAATTTTATTAGGTGCTACCGGCATAGATTCTCCAAAGCCTTTTGCAACAATTTTTTTCTTATCAACTCCTTTAGAAACAACGTATTTTACGGCTGCATCTGCTCTTCTTTGTGAAAGTTCCAGATTATAACCTTCCTCTCCTTTAGCGTCGGTATGCGAACTTAATTCTACTCCAATATGCGAATTCTTTTGTAAAATTAAGACTAACTTATCTAACTCGAGTGCGGCTACTTCGTTAATTGCATCTGAAGCAAAATCATAGAGGACTTTAGAAATTATAAAGCGTTCATTTTCTTCAATATCGATCATGTCATCTCCCTCATTTATTAGGGTAATTACATTTTTATCTGGTGCTAATCTTAAATAACGATATTGCCCATTTGACAATCTTTGAGCAGCTTCTTCAGTTTTTCCATTTTCGGCTAAAAAGAGGATGTTTAAAGCCTCGTCATCTTCAGCTAACCTGAACAAATAAGATTTATCGAGTGCTAATTTTTCAAAGAAGAAAACTCCGTTCTCATTCGTTGTCGTTTTGCCAACCACCTTTCCTTCGTCATCAACTGCCCAAATTTCCATCCCTCCAGAATAATCTCCTGGTAACTTCCTGTAAACTTGACCCTGAACACTTCGGTTAAATAAACTCTGATCTTCTTCGTCTAATGGTTTTAGAGCTCCTTCTTGGTCTAAAAAAACAATATTTAATTCCGCGTCATTTTCGGCTAATCGATAGACGTAATTTTTATCTCCAGGCAGTTTTTTAAAGAAAAATTTTCCATTTTTATCCGCTGTCGTTTTGCCAACTATATTTCCTTCATCATCCACCATCCACACTTCCATTCCTTCAGAATAATCTCCTGGTAAAGTTTCGTAAACTTGCCCATAAACCGTTGGGTCAATTAAACTTTCAGGTTTTAAATCTCCCTTTTCGTCTAAAAAAACAAGCGTTAAGTTCTCGTCATCCTCCGCTAATCGATAGACATAAGCTTTGTCTCCAGGTAGTTTTTGAAAGAAAAATTTTCCATTTTTATCCGTTGTCGTTTTGCCAACTACATTTCCTTCATCATCCACCATCCAGACTTCCATTTCTCCAGAATAATCTCCTGGTAAAGTTTCGTAAACTTGCCCATAAACAGCTAAGTCGAAACCACTTTCATCTGCTTCAACTAAAACGCTTAACTCCTCGTAATCGTCATGAGGCAATGCTTGAAATTTAAACCTGCCTTTAGAGGTCTTATTGGCCATGAGGACCTTTTCATCCTTAGAGTTCGTCAGGTATAAATTAGCGTTTTCTAAAAAACTATCGTCATCAGAATCAATCGCCAACAGATAATTCTTGTCTTGGTCTAGTTTCTCAAAAACAAATTTTCCGTCTTGATCTGTAATTGTGGTTTGAATGATGTTATCGTTCTCATCTAATAAATGGATAGAAGTACCGGCAGCTGGTAATTTTTGATATTCTAACAACCCCGATAATTCGGTTTTAGGGGTTAAAACATGCCAATTAAAGGCATAAATGTCGTCACTTCCAACGCCCCCTGCTCTATCTGAAGAGAAATAACCGTTTTCATCGTCCATATAAAACATTCCAAAATCATCTTTAGCTGAATTTAAGGGGGCTTTTAAGTTCTTTGCCGTTGCCCAATTCTCTTTTTGTAAGGCTTCATAAATATCTAAGCCACCATATCCTGAATGTCCTTCGGAAGAAAAATACAATTTCCCTTTTCTAAAATACGGAAAAATATCATTGGCTGCTGTATTTACTCCAGGTCCTAAATTAACTGGTTGCCCCCATTTTTCTCCATTTTTTGTGGAGCTATAAATGTCCATCCCTCCAAAACCTCCGGGCATGTCTGAGGCAAAAAACAATTGCTGGTCATCTTCAGAAATCCATGGATGAGCAACCGAATAGTCAGGGCTATTGTATGGAAAAGGGGTAATGTTTTTCCACTTTTTTCCGTCTAAAGAAGCCATAAATATTTTTAACTTATTGGAAAAATTCTTTCCATGTTCTTTTTTATCTGCTCTAGAAAAGTAAATGACTTGTTGATCTGACGAGATGGAAACAGGGCCATCATGGTAAAGAGAGTTTAACTGGTTGGAGAAATGTTTGGCTTTCTTGTATTCTTTTTCTTTTTTGGCATAAAAAATAGATAAGTAGGGTTTATTAGACATTCCTGAGCTATTTTCATTGACCAAATCTACTCCTCTTTCTGAGACAAATACAATTCCATCTTTATAAACCAAAGGGCAAAAATCTGCGTCTTTGGTATTGATATTGGGAACGGTAGAGATTTTAAACGCCTTCTCTTCTGTCCCCCAACTGGCAATATCCGTACAAGACTGCACCATTAGTTTTCCAAGAAAATGATTCGGGTTGGTCTCCACAAATTGTTGAAATTGAACTTTTGCTGCTGCAACTTTCCCATTGTTTTTAAGGGTTTGTCCGTAATACAAGAAATTAGAACTTTCTTGAGGGTTAATCGCTATTGCTTTGGCATAATAAATTTCTGCATTGTTGTAAGCTTTCAGCTTTTTATAAGAAAAGGCAATGTTCTGAATGGCTTCTTTATTGGCCGTATCTTTTTTAAGTACTTTTTGATAAGAGTGAATCGCATTTTGATACTGCTCGTTATTAAAGTAGTTGTTGGCTTTACTTAACTGTGCCAATGCTTGACCAAAACCAAGTAACAACGCGATAATGACTACCCCTATTTTCATCTGTTTTATTCCTGCCATTCTTCCTTTAAAAATACCGTGGTGAAACTACTTTTGATTTAAATAATCCTAAATCATACCCTAAAAATACCTCTAGAGAACCTGTGCTTAAGTCAGCAGAATTTCCTCCACTAACATCGTAAGCGATTCCCATTCTTAAGCTTTTAGATAGCTTAATTTCTGTCATCGCAACGATTGCACTTTGCCGAACAGATGCTCCAAATAACACTTTGTTTTTAAGTAAAAAACCGAGGTTTACATCTAATGATCCTGAAGAATTTGCTACTCGAAAAAGGGCCGAAGTTTTTAATACCCAATTTTGGTTGAGAACAAAGGCTTTTCCAAAAGTTGCTAATAAATTTAGGGATTGTTTAGCTTCTGATTCTGAAGAATTGTCTAGCCCTTGCTGTACTCCAGACTGCAATCCATAACTGGATTGATTCAAGTGTTCTGCGGCCAATCCTGCATATAGGGTTTGTGTATTGTAATAGAGTCCAAAATCTATCGTGGGCAACATAAAGTTTTCATCGGCGTTTGTTAGAACGACATCTCCTTGGTCTTTATATTCAACGGCACTCCAATCGTAATTGTAATTAACAAGCCCTCCGGTTAGACCAAACGCCAATTTCCCTTTGCCCATTTTTATTCGGTAAACATAGGTTCCCTTGATACTTTGGGTGGTATGTGCTCCAATTATATCGTTTATAATTTGCAAACCCAATCCCATTTTTTTATCCATTAACGGAGCGTTAATGGCAAAGGCTTGGGTTTTTGGTGAACCTTCTAATCCTATCCATTGGCTTCTATGCACGAGCACTCCACTTAGCAGTTCTCTACTTCCCGCATATGCAGGGTTGGCCGCTAAAGGGTTAAACATATACATACTGTATTGTGGGTCTTGTTGAGAAAACCCTTGAAGCCCCAACAAACACACGATTATTAATCCTACAATTTTTTTCATAATTTCTATACTCAATTGAACTTTATGCTTCTCAATCAAAATCTTATCTGGTTAATTCTACCCAACTTCTCGTTACTTTATCGCCAATGGTTACCACATAAAAGTAGGTTGCATCAGAGAGTTGAACTCCTGCCTTATCTAAGCCTTCCCATACCACCTCATTGTTGTTATATCCTTTACCACTCCAAACTTCATTCCCCCATCGGTTAAAGATTTGAACGGTATTTTCGGGAAATGATTCGATATTATCAATTTGCCAACTGTCGTTATTTCCATCTCCATTTGGTGTAATTCCTGAATAGAACTTTAAGTCACAATCTTCATTACTATCAAGCCCAACAGTAATTTGAGTGCTAAAAACAGCTCCATTTCCATCGGTAATAATCACGTGATAGGTTCCGCTAGATAAGGCTGCTGCTCCAACAACAGTTGAGTCTATCGTAGTCGTTTTAACAACAACGTTAAAGGGCGCTTCAAAACCGGTTACACTTTCAATAAAAATAGATCCATTGGCTGCACTCGCACAAGATTCGTTAATGACTTGATAGGTAGCACTCTCGGTAACAACAGATTGAAATAAACCTGACTGCTGAAATCCTTGGGTGAATATGAATCCCAAAGAAAAAATAGTTTCCGGTTTCACAACAGTCTCTCCAACCGTATAAGAATAAGAATTGCCCCCGGGTACTTGATGAAACCCACCAGTACTACCAATCACTTGCTGATCTAAGTTGATTTGTGCGAAAACTCCACCACTTATAAAAAGCAGTACAACTAAAGCGATATTGGTGATTTTATTTTTCATTTCTTCTGTTTTATTTATTTCTTTTCTATCCGCTCTAAATTTGTCTCCTTCTCTTACAATTTCTGCTGTACCACTCCACTTGTTTACTTCCTTATTCGATCACCATATAATTAATAGAGGAGGTAGAGGTTGTATTTGACCAAACAACCATAAAACCAGTTAGCGAAACATTACTTACCCAGTATCTTGAGTTTACACTTGGGTCTGCAGTACATACAGGAGTGATGATTACCGTTGGTACTGTTGTAAAAACGCCATCAAAAACTACCGTAATAGTGCCTGTAGCAGCAAAATTGACATTAACAGCACCCCTCATATCGGATGATCCAGCAACTGTACCTGTAGGCTGATTGCCTTCATGCCTAAGGTGTCCTCCTTTAATGTGTAGTTTAGTGGACGGAACGTCTGTTCCAATACCAACATT
>JAWUVT010000127.1:0-8356 GCA_034112225.1 Flavobacteriales bacterium
TCTTTAGCTATAAGTATTGAACTTCTTCCTGAATACTCCTTTCGTGTTTATCGCTTAATGCTTTATATTCTTCTTGTAAATAGTTTCTCGTTTCTTTTTCCTCGATAATTTGTTCTTTTATGAATTCGAAAGCTTTAGCATTAATTTCTGTCAATCGATTATTACAATTAATTAAGGTTTCAGTAGCATTGATGAGTTGTTGGATTTCAGATATGTGTTGCATTTAGTATTATTTTATTGAGGTATTTAACAAATACAAATAAAAAGACTCATACATGAGACTATGTAGAATATGTTTTTGTCTCATATTTGCTACTATGACAAAAATTAGAAACGATAAATTTCTTACTGCTTTTGGGGAGAAAGTTCGTGAGTTAAGAAAAAAGAAAGGAATGTCTCAGTATGTAATGTCCTACGCCTCGGATATTCCGAAAAGTCAAATTGTGAGAATAGAAAAAGGAGAAATAAATACAGGGATTAGTTCAGTATCGGCAATTGCAAAAGCTTTAGAAATTCATCCAAGAGATTTATTTGATTTTTAGATCGATATGCTTCTTTAGAATGTTTTATTTCTTTTAAACTACCTAGAAGTCTCCATTATTAATGAAGATCATTTTAGGAGATGATCGCTTAATTTAAACTAGTCTAAACCATTTTTTGTCAGCATAAAAAGTCCCAAAAGGAACTAAAGAAGCAATAAAAGCGCCAATTGTTTTTAGAACATTCCACTTGTACAATACATGTACAATCAAGAGTGCTAATACATATCCCACAAATAAAACGCCGTGAGCCATGCCTACAATTTTAACCATTTCGGGTTGGTCAAAATAATATTTTAAAGGCATAGCAATTCCTAATAAGACCAAGTAAGAAATACCTTCTAAAAGGCCGATAATTCTTAAACTGTTTAATGCTATTTTCATAAGATGTTATTAATGTATGATGTTGTTTTTTAGAATTATTTTTTCCTGACCACCATTAAGCCATCTCTTATTGGGAAAAGAACATTTTGTACCCGATCATCTTTCGTTACTTTCTCAGAAAAATCAATTAATGCAATCGTGTCGGCATCTAAATTTTCTCTAGCTTCAGTTACCTTTCCGCTCCACAAAACATTGTCGGCAATAATGTAGCCTCCAGTATTTACTTTGTCAAAAACAAGATCATAATAATTAGAGTAGTTTAATTTATCAGCATCAATAAAAACAAGATCAAATTTTTTGGTTAGACTAGGGATAATATCAATGGCGTTTCCTATCTGATTAATGATGGTGTTTTTTAGCTTAGATTTTTCAATGTATTTATTCACCATCGATTCTAACTCTTCATTAATGTCAATGGTATAAATTTCACCCCCTTTTTGTAAGCCTTCAGCCAGACAAATAGCGGAGTATCCCGTATAAGTTCCTATTTCTAAAACAGTTAAAGGATGAATCATGTGCGACAACATGCTTAATACGCGCCCTTGAAAATGACCAGATAACATCCTCGGAATTAGCACTTTTTCCCACGTTTCGTGATTAAGCTCAGCAAGTATCGCTGGCTCTTTCTGCGTATTGGAGGTAATAAATTGATCTAATTCTTCAGGTAAAAAATCCATGCTATTTAGTTTGGAGTAAAAATTAAACTGCTCAATTGTTTCTCGTCAAAAACAAGGTTCGCGATTCCTAGTAAATTTTCTGCAGTCAGTTGTTCTATTTTAGAAAACGTTTCATTTAAATCATCAACTTTATTATAGGTCAACATGCTTTTTCCCATTCCAAGCATAACATTACAGTTGTTTTCTTCAGATAAGGTAATTTGACCAATAATTTGTTGTTTCGCTTTATGTAATTGAGAAGAACTGAGCTTTTTGTTCCGTAAGTTTTTTAATTCTTTGTGAACCAATTTTACACTTTTTTCAATATATTTTTGGTCAGTACCTAAGTAAACGTAAAATAATCCAATATCAGAAAACACCGTGTAGGAAGACTCTATATTATAAGTATACCCATATTTTTCGCGAATCCCCATATTTAACCTGCTGTTCATTGCAGGCCCTCCAAGTATGTTGTTGAGCAAAATAAACCCATTTTTATCCAGGTCGTGTTCACCATAGGTTACGTTTCCTAAAATGCAGTGGGTTTGATTAATGTCTTTGGTCAACTCTTGATTTATAGGGGTGTAGTTTTTAAACGGGACGCGTTGTTTTTCGTTTGTTTTCTCAGGAATTTCTTCGAGGTATTTTTTGCCTATTTTTTCCAATTTAGCAAAAGGAAAATCCCCTACGATACTAAATACGATTTGGTCAGTTCTGTAGTTTTCTTGAACGAATTTCAGAATTTTAGTACGGTCAATTTTTTTTACGCTATCTACAGTTCCTAGAATATTCATACCTAATGAATGGCCTTCAAAAATAAGGTCTTCAAAATCATCATAAATTTGTTCGTAAGGGCTATCCAAGTAAGAATTGATTTCGTCTATGATCACCTCTTTTTCTTTCTCCAGCTCTTTTTCTGGGTAGGTAGAGTTAAATAGAATGTCGGTTAATAATTCGATGGCCCTTTCAAAATGAGGTTTGGTAAAGGAAGCGTAAATGCTTGTCTGTTCCTTGGTCGTAAAAGCGTTTATTTCTCCACCAACATTATCCAGCCGATTTAAAATGTGATGAGATTTTCTTTTTGCCGTACCTTTAAAAATAGCATGTTCTATAAAGTGGGTAATGCCACTCTCCTCATTGAGCTCATCTCTAGAACCTGTATTTATGATAAAGCCACAGTGAGCTACTTCACTTTTTGTAGGTTTGTGGATAATTCTAATACCGTTTTCGAGTTCTGAAAAATTGTACTCCATAGCTTGTTGTTAAACAATGTTTTTTGCAAATATAGGTTACAATGTTTAAGATTAGATGAATAACTTTCATATTAGCTAAAAATAGAGGAAGTAAGGCTGTGTTTAGGTTAATTTAGACTTGGTGAGCCATTTTTTTTAAAGAAACAGCCCAAATTATTGTCGTTTTTTTCTAGGCAAGAACAACGCTTTATAAATGTTCATATTGTAGTGGTTTTCGGAATCTATTTTTGTTTTAATAACGGATATTTTTTTTTCGGTTTATTTTTCGATAAATTTGCTTTTTAAATAACAATTATGATAAAAAGTATAGTATTAACAACAATTATTTTGAGTTTCAACTTTTGTTCCGCTCAAAATAATTTAGTACCCAACCCAACGTTCGAGATGGTTGGTAAAAAGATTAAAACTGTAGGTGAGATTGTAGTGGCTGCACCTTGGGTTTCCCCAACATTGGCTGCTGCAGATTTGTATGTTGCAAAAACAAATAATTATTCAATTTCAATTCCAGAGAATGCATACGGAGCAGAAAAGCCGATGAAAGGAACAGGCTATGCTGGAATTATGGCTTATAGCTATAAAAATAAAATGCCAAGAACTTATTTGCAAGTAAAATTAACTCAAAAATTAAAAGCAGGTACAGCTTACTGCGTAAGGTACCACGTTAGTATGTCCGATTTATCAAAGTATGCAACGAACCATTTGGGTGTTGCCATTACTAAAGAGGCGGTATCTGCAAATAATTCTGATGTATTAAAGTTTGAGTCGTTTATTGAAAGCAGGAAATTAACTGTTTATGAAAAACAATTTTATTGGACACCAATTTGTGGTGTCTTTAAAGCTGAAGGGGAGGAGGAATTTTTGACTATTGGTAACTTTACAGCAGATGAAAATTTAAGCACTCCAAAAGTAAAACGGCCTAGAGGTTTTTCCAAGCCACAAACTTATGATGCCTATTATTATGTAGATAATGTTTCTGTAATAGAATTGAAAGATGTTAAAAAATGTGATTGTGATTTTGTTCCTGGAGATTATGCAGAGGTGATTCGAAAAGATTTTAGTAGTGATAAAACAGTCAAAACCACTACCGTTAAGATTATGAATACGGATGGCTCCACTGGTAGTGGAGCGGCCGATGGTGCAGGTGAGAAGGTAGACGGAATGAACATTAGGTTTGAAGCAGGTGATGCTAGTATCAAAACTTCTTTAGCAAAATTAGATAAGGCGGTTGCGTATTTAAAAGAAAATACTGATGAAAAATTTAAAATTTTTGGATACATTGATCAAACGGAAACAGCTGTAGCGAAGTTAGCAGGAAGAAGAGTTGGAGCAGTATATAAGTATATGGTTTCTAAAGGAGTTTCAAAAGATAGGGTAGAGAGAAATATTGGTGGTGCCGATTCTCCAATAGATAAAAAAGATGCAGCAAAAAATAGAAGAGTAGAAATTGAAGTTGTTCTGATGTAACTTTAGTTAATGCATTAAAACGTATTAAATCTCATAAGTTAATGACTTATGAGATTTTTTTTTGATACGCACTTAGTTATTGCTTTTTTTAGGTTTCTCTATTGTTAAAAGTGGGGGGTGTTGATAAAAAAAATACTTTTTATTTATTTTAGTCCTAAAATGAGATACCTTTGCGTCTGATTTCATCAAAATAAACCTAAACAATTAAATATTATGTCCACTTATAGATTTAAAGCCTTAGAAGATGTATTAGAAAGAAAACCTAAACATGTAGAGTTTCCTTCAGACAGAGCCTCAAATTATTATGCAACAAACGTTTTTACAGAAGAAACGATGCAAGAGTACCTTCCAAAAGAAGCGTACAAAAGTGTGATGAATGCAATTAATAAAGGAACACGTTTAGATAGACGGTTAGCGAATCAAGTAGCATCGTCTATGAAAGATTGGGCTTTAACTAAAGGAGTGACACACTATACCCACTGGTTTCAACCGTTGACGGGTTCGACTGCAGAAAAGCATGATTCTTTTTTTACGCCAATTACTGGGGGTAGAGCACTAGAGCGTTTTGATGGAGAAAATTTAGTACAACAAGAGCCTGATGCTTCTAGTTTTCCTAATGGTGGAATTAGAAATACATTTGAAGCAAGAGGATATACCGCTTGGGATCCAACATCGCCAGCTTTTATCATTGATAAAACATTATGTATCCCAACCGTTTTTATAGCATATACAGGAGAATCGTTAGATTTTAAAATCCCTTTATTAAAGGCCTTGAGTGCTGTTGATGAAGCATCAGTGGCAGTTTGTCAATATTTTGATAAAAATGTAAATAAGGTAAGTGCCAGTTTAGGATGGTAACAAGAATACTTCTTGATTGACAAAGCATTGTATAATGCACGTCCAGATATTATGATGACAGGAAGAGCTTTAGTTGGTCATAGCCCTGCAAAAGGACAACAATTAGATGATCATTATTTTGGTTCTATTCCTGGAAGAGCTGAGGCGTTTATGAAGGAATATGAAATAGAAGCCTTAAAATTAGGAATACCTGTTACCACTAGGCATAACGAAGTAGCACCCAATCAGTTTGAGTGTGCTCCAATGTTTGAGGAAACAAATTTGGCGAATGACCACAATCTATTGTTAATGGATTTAATGGAGAAAGTAGCTAGAAAACATGATTTTAGAGTGTTGTTTCATGAAAAACCATTTGGTAGTTTAAATGGATCAGGGAAACATAACAATTGGTCACTTTCTACCAATACAGGCGTTAACTTATTAGCTCCAGGTAAAAACCCTAAAACTAATTTAAGATTCTTAACCTTTTTAATCAATACAGTTAAAGCAATTCATGAGAATGCTGACGTATTAAGAGCGAGTATTGCTTCTGCAGGAAATGACCATAGATTAGGTGCAAATGAAGCTCCTCCAGCTATTATATCTGTATTCCTGGGCTCTCAACTAACAGCAATGTTGGATAAATTAGAAAATAATGTTAAAGCAGGGAAAATGACTCCTGAAGATAAAACGGAGTTAAAGTTGAGTATTGGTAAAATCCCACAAATTATGTTGGACAATACAGATAGAAATAGAACTTCACCTTTTGCTTTTACAGGAAATAAATTTGAATTTAGAGCTGTCGGTTCTACTGCAAATTGTGCGCATTCAATGACAGCATTAAATATGATTGTTGCCAAACAATTGCAAGAGTTTAAAAAAGCAGTGGATGCTAGAATTGATAATGGCTTAAAGAAGGATGAAGCAATATTGAACGAACTTCAAAAGTTAATTAAAGAATCAAAAGCGATACGTTTCGAAGGAAATGGTTACGGTGAAGAGTGGGTAAAAGAAGCCGCAAAAAGAGGGTTGTCTAACTTTAAAGATACACCAAGTGCGTTGAAGGTTTTGGTTGAAAAGGGAACGAAAAAGCTATTTAGTGATATGGGGGTGCTTTCTAATGTTGAATTGGATGCACGTTATGAGATTGAATTGGAGAATTACATCATGAAGCTTCAAATTGAATCGAGAACGTTAGGAGACATTGCTCAAAATCATATTATTCCTACAGCAATTAAGTATCAAAATGTTTTGATTGAGAATGTGAAGGGAATGAACGATATTTTCGGAAAAGAAGCGACAACGTTAGCAGCAACTCAATTGCAAATTTTAAAAGACATTTCAACCCATTTAAATGGAATTAAAAACAAATCTGAGCAGATGCTTTTAGAGCGTAAAAAAGCCAACAAAATTGAAGATTTAGAGAAAAAAGCAGTAGCTTATTGTCACCATGTTAGGCCTTATTTTGAAGAAGTGAAATATCACTCAGATAAATTGGAGATATTGATTGATGACGAATTATGGCCGCTACCTAAATTAAGAGAGTTGTTGTTTACAAGATAGATTTTAACGAAAAATGATCAAAAAACCTTTCAACTTATTGTTGAAAGGTTTTTTTTTTTGTGACATGCTTTGATTAAAGAAAAAGATGTTATACTTTAGCAGCTGTTCAATAGACCAAAAAGAAGTATACATTATGAAAATAGTTAGATTAATTGGCTTTTTTGCCTTGATTACAGTGTTTAGCATTACTGTTAACGCACAAAAAAATTACAAGGCAGAAGCAGATATTGCTTTTAGTGGCTTTAAATATTATAAAGCTATAGAAATGTATAAGAAGGCTTATGTCAAAGAGACGAAGAAGGAAGTTAAATCTGAAATGTTGTTTCAAATTGCAGAATGTTACCGTGGTAAACACGATGGGAAACAAGCAGCAGTTTGGTATGCTAAAGCAATAAAAGGGAAGTATCAAGATCCAATAGCACTTTTATACATTGCAGACATTTACAAATCTCAAGGAAAATATGAAGATGCAATTGTGCAATATGGTAAATACAAAACTGCAAATCCAACGGATAAAAAAGCAGACAGAGGTATCGAGTCTTGTGAGTTGGCTAAAAAATGGCAAGACGAGCCATCTAGAACGGTTGTGAACCCAATGCCTTTGATTAATTCTGAAGATTTTGATTTCTCCCCCGTATTTGCCGATAAAAAATATACCGAAATTTATTTCACCTCTACAAGACAAGGTTCTGCAGGTGATGGAGTTTCAGATGTTACAGGAATGAACTTTGATGACATTTATAAAACGTCAAGAGATAAAAAAGGAAAATGGAGTGAGCCAGTAGTTTTAAACCCAGAAATTAATTCCCCAGCAAGTGAAGGATCCTCTTGTTTAAATCAGAAGAAAAGTGAACTTTACTTTACACGATGTGAAGTGATGAAAAATGGAATAGCTGGTTGTGGTATTATGAGCTCAAAAAAATCTGGTCAAAATTGGGGAGAACCGGAGTACATTAAAATCTTAGGAGCAGAAGATACTATGAAAATTAGACATCCTGCAATTTCTCCAGATGACAAAACGTTGTTGTTTTCAGCAGACTTACCAGGAGGACAAGGAGGTATTGATTTATGGTACATTACTTATGATAAGAAAGCCAAGACTTGGTCTGCACCAACAAATTTAGGCGGTGAAATTAACACTCCAGAAAATGAAGCTTTCCCTTACATTAGAGAAAATGGAGATTTATATTTCGCCTCTAATGGTCATATTGGTATGGGAGGTTTAGATTTATTTAAAGCTTCAACTACCGGAGTTAACCAATGGAGTGGAGTAGAGAATTTACAAGTACCTTTAAACTCTTCTTCAGATGATTTTTGAATTGTATTTGAATGAAATAAAGAAAGAGGATTTTTTAATTCTGGAAGAGAAGGCGGTAAAGGTGGAGATGATATTTGGGAGTTTTATTTGCCACCAGTAATGTTTTCTTTAGCAGGAGTTGTGAAAGATGTTGAAACAGGAGAAGAGATCGCTAATGTTAGAGTTAGACTGATTGGTACAGATGGTAAATCTGCAGAAACAACAACGGATGAAAACGGTTCATTTTTCTTTGTAGAAAATGGTGCAGATAGATACATTAATCCTGAGACTTCTTATTCTTTAATTGTTGAGAAAGAAAATTATTTAGTAGCCAAAGGAAAAGAAACAACAGTTGGCTTAGAT
>JAWUVT010000128.1:0-21082 GCA_034112225.1 Flavobacteriales bacterium
ATTGCTTCTTGAGTTGTTGTTCCAATAATTGGATCACCACCAATACCAATTGCAGTAGAAATTCCTAATCCAGCTTTTACCACTTGATCAGCAGCTTCATAAGTTAAGGTTCCTGATTTAGAAACAATACCAATGTTACCAGATTTGAAAATAAACCCTGGCATAATTCCAACCTTAGCACCATCTGGAGTCATAACTCCTGGACAGTTAGGCCCGATTAAACGAGAATCTTTACCTTTTAAATATTCTTTTACAGGAATCATGTCTTTTACAGGAATTCCTTCAGTAATGCAAATGATTACTTTAATTCCTGCATCTGCAGCTTCTAAAATTGCATCTGCTGCAAAAGCAGGAGGTACAAATAAAATAGAGACATCAGCACCTGTTTCTTTTACAGCATCTTCTACGGTGTTAAATACTGGAAGATCTAAATGGGTTTGACCACCTTTACCTGGAGTAACTCCTCCAACTACATTGGTTCCGAATTCAATCATTTGTCCAGCATGGAAAGTTCCTTCACCACCTGTAAAACCTTGAACTATTACTTTTGAATTTTTATTGACTAATACGCTCATAACTTATCGTATAATTTTTAAATTTTAAGAGCATCAAAAGTAAAATTTTAAAGCGAGATTAACAACGCCATCTTACAATTAATAATAACTCTAATTTATAGGGTTTGAAATTATTTCCGATCTCCCGTAAACCTTAATAAGAATAGGAAGATATTGATGAAGTCTAAGTATAAACTTAACGCCCCCATTATTGCTAGTTTGTTGGTTTCATCAGTTCCATACTCTACACCAGAACCAATTCTTTTTAATTTTTGAACATCATAAGCGGTTAATCCTGTAAAGATTAGAACTCCAGCAATACTAATGATTAACTCCATCATTCCACTGTCCAGAAACATATTGACAACACTTGCGATAATAATTCCGATAACTCCCATCATTAAAATTGAACCAAATTTTGTTAAATCTGTTTTTGTAGTATAGCCTAAAATTGCCATTGCTGTAAAAGTTGCAGAAGTAATAAAAAAGGTAGAAGCGATTGAACTGCCGGTGTAAATGGCAAAGATACTACTCAAACTCATTCCCATTAAAACGGAAAACAAGATGAACAATGCAATGAGTGTAGTAGAAGAAAACTTATGAAACCTTGCAGACATCAGCAATACGAGTCCTAATGGCGCGAACAGCACAAAGTATCCAAAGAGATTCATTCCTCCTTCATCGGAAAACATTAAAGAGAGTAAGCTCTTGTCTGTACCAAACCAATAGGCAACAATACCTGTTATGGCTAAAGCCGCAGACATATAGGTAAACACATTTGATAAGAAGGACTTTGTGAGCGTGCTCGTTCCAATATTTTCATCGCGGTTTATTGGTCCATCGGTAAAGTCTTGATTTTCCATATTAACTTAATTTATTTGAAATTAAACTGATAAATTCTTTTCGGGTACTGTCCTTCTCAAAAGCACCAACAAAAGAAGAGGTAGTGGTGTAAGAGTTTTGTTTCTGAATCCCTCTCATTTGCATACACATATGCTGTGCTTCAATAACTACGGCAACTCCTAAAGGGTTAAGGGTTGCATTTAAACAGTCTTTTATTTGATCCGTTAATCTTTCTTGCACTTGTAATCGTCTTGCAAAAGCATCTACAATACGCGGTATTTTGCTCAACCCAACAATTTTACCGTTAGGAATATAGGCAATGTGTGCTTTGCCAAAGAAAGGAAGCATGTGATGTTCACACATAGAATACACTTCAATATCTTTTACAATAACCATTTGGTTATGATCTTCTGTAAACATTGCACTTTTAATAATCTCCGCAGGATCTAAATCATACCCATGCGTTAAATATTGCATTGACTTAGCCACCCGTTCAGGTGTTTTTTCTAGTCCTTCACGGTTAACATCTTCACCGATCTCAGTAATAACATTTTTATAATGTTGTGATAAAGAGGCGATCTTCTCTTCATCATACTTTTCTATTTTCTCGTATCCAGCCATGTTTGTAATTAATTCTCTTTAATAATTAGCTCTGGCATTGCCAGCTCCGTAATATTCTATGTAGTTATTTTCTGTTTCCACTACTTTTACACAATGCAATTCACAGCTTAATTGATTTATATCACCTTCAATTTCATTCCAAACAGCCACAGCAATGTTTTCTGCTGAAGTAATTTTTCCTAACATAAAATCAACATCAAGGTTTAAATTTTTATGATCGATTTTATCAATTACACGTTCCCTTACAATTTTACTTAATTGTTTAAGGTTTATAACAAAACCAGTTTCAGGGTTTGTTTCCCCTTTTATGGTAATAAAAAGCACATAATTATGACCGTGCCAATTGGGGTTTGAACATTTTCCGAAAACCTCGAAATTTTTTTCATCAGACCATTCTTTTTTAAATAATCTGTGAGCGGCATTAAACCGTTCTCTTCTTGTTAAATAAATCATGCCAGCAAATATAAGTTTATTGGCTTAAAAAAAACTAAAACAAGTACAGTTTTGAGATTTTATTGTTGAATGATAAAAAGTGTTTATGTTTTTTTTTATTAAAAAGAACCCTTTCTATATCGTGTGGTAAGAGTATTTAGAAGGAGGTTGTAGAAGCTTGAACTATTCTTTAATTTTGGGCACTTAAACTAACGTTATGTCAATGATCAGGATTACCAAAGAGTTTCAGTTTGAAATGGCACATGCCTTACTCGGCTATGAAGGTCCTTGTAGGAATATACATGGGCATTCTTACAAATTAGATGTAACCGTTAAAGGAGAAGTGAAGGAACAAACTTCAGATTCTGATGAAGGAATGGTGGTTGATTTTGGAGTGATCAAGAAATTAGTAAAAACGTTAATCGTTGATGAGTTCGATCATTCTTTAGTTTTAAATGATAAAATGGAGATTGATCAAGCTCAATTTAAGTTTATGAATAAGCTAATTCTTGTTCCTTATCAGCCAACTTGCGAATTGTTATTGGTTCATTTTGCGAAATTGATTCAAGAAAACCTTCCTAAAAATATTCAGTTACATCGCTTAATGTTGAGAGAAACTCCAACTTCTTATGCCGAGTGGTTTGCCTCAGAAAATTAGAAGAGTGACTTTTTAATTAATCTGCTTAATATCATTTTTTCCATTCAACCATTTTTGTACTTTTACGTTCAGATGAAAAAAAGTATGGACCTATATAAATTAAGAGAGAAGCAAGAGCTGAAGAGAAATCCAGAATGATTTATTTTTTTAAAGAATTAATCATCATTATTCATTAAAAAATAATCAATTTTAAATGCCACGATATCATACATTAGGAAACATTCCTAAAAAAAGACACACCATATTTAAAAGTCCAGCGGACAAGTTTTATTACGAAGAATTATTTGGAACGGTAGGATTTGATGGGATGTCATCTTTACTTTACCATACACAGAGACCAACACAAGTTAAGGAAGTGGTTCAATCTTATTCTGTAGCTCCAAAAGTTGCTGTAGAGAAGAACATGAAGTCGATTTCTTTAAAAGGATTTTCTGTGCCTCCAACAGCAGATTTTTTAGAAAGTAGAAAAACAGTATTGTTTAATAAAGATTGCCATATTGTTTTGGCAAGCCCAACCCAATCTTTAACGGAATATTTTTATAAGAATACAGATTCAGACGAGGTCATCTTTATACATGAAGGTTCAGGAAAGTTAAGAACCCACTTAGGAAACATCGATTTTGAATACGGAGATTATTTGGTGATTCCGAGAGGAATGATTTATCAAGTTAATTTTGATACCCCAGAAAATAGGTTGTTTATTGTTGAATCTAAGAGTCCTATTTATACCCCAAAAGGTTACCGAAATTGGTTCGGACAACATTTAGAGCATTCTCCTTTTTGTGAGAGAGATCTCCATCCACCAACTGAATTAGAAACTTTTGATGAAAAGGGTGATTTTCTGCTGAAAGTGAAAAAAGAAGACATGATTCATGAATACATCTATGCAGCACATCCTTTTAGTGTAGTAGGGTACGATGGGTATAATTTTCCGTATAAATTTTCTATTCATGATTTTGAACCCATAACCGGAAGAGTACATTTGCCACCTCCAATTCATCAAACGTTTGAAGCTGCAGGTTTTGTAATTTGTTCTTTTGTTCCGAGAATGTACGATTATCATCCTCAAGCAATTCCTGCTCCTTATCACCATAGTAATATAGATTCTGACGAAGTATTGTATTATGTGGATGGAGATTTTATGAGTAGAAATAATATTGGTAAAGGACAAATTACTTTACATCCTGCTGGTATTCCTCATGGGCCACACCCTGGAGCTATGGAGCGTAGTATTGGGCATAAAGAAACTGAAGAATTAGCGGTTATGGTTGATACTTTTGCTCCTTTAAAAGTAACTGAAGAAGCCGTGAAAATTCAAGATGGAGATTATTTCCAATCTTGGATGGAGCATTAAAAAGATAGAGAAGAGAGAAAAAAGAGAAAAGAGGGGAGTATTGGTAAAAGACATCATTATAAAAGTTTGAAAATTTGGCGATTAGGAATAGAAATCGCTACTGAAACTTATCGTATAGTGAAAACTTTTCCTGATCTTGAAAGATTTGATTTAAGTTCACAGGTGAATAGATGTTCAATTTCTATAACTAGTAATATTGCTGAAGGTTCTGCAAGAACAAATAAATCATTTTCTCATTTTTTAGATGTATCTTTAGGCTCTTCTTTTGAATTAGGATCACAATTGGTATTAGCTTTTAATAGAAGTTATATTGATGAAAAAATAGTAATAAAAATTGAGACGAAATTAGAAGAGTTTCAAAAGATGACGATGGGATTTCAAAAGACCCTATAGTCTCTTTTTTTCTCTTCTCAAAAAAACCAAAATAAATGAGCGATATAAATAACGTAGAGTACGGATTAGAAAAAATATTTGAAGGTGCACAAGATTTCTTGCCACTATTAGGAACGGATTATGTTGAGTTTTATGTAGGGAATGCAAAACAAGCAGCGCATTTCTATAAAACAGCATTTGGTTTTCAATCTCATGCATACAGAGGATTAGAAACAGGAAGTAAAGATTCAGTTTCTTATGTGTTAACACAAGATAAAATCAAATTGATTTTAACAACACCTTTAAACTCAAAATCTCCAATAAATGACCACATTGTAAAACATGGTGATGGTGTTAAGGTGGTTGCTTTGTGGGTAGAAGATGCTAGAAAAGCGTATGAAGAAACCACTTCTAGAGGAGCAAAATCATACCTAGAACCAACTGTAGAGACAGATGAGCATGGAGAGGTGGTAAGAGCAGGTATTTATACTTACGGTGAAACTGTTCACATGTTTGTGGAACGAAAGAATTACAAAGGCGCATTTTTGCCAGGATTTGTAAAGTGGGAATCTGATTATAACCCAGAGCCTTGTGGCTTGAAATATATTGACCATATGGTTGGTAATGTCGGTTGGTGACAAATGGATGTATGGGTAAAATGGTATGAAGATGTTATGGGGTTTGAAAACTTCTTATCATTTGATGACAAACAAATTCATACTGAATACTCTGCATTAATGAGTAAGGTAATGAGTAATGGGAATGGAAGAATTAAGTTTCCAATTAACGAACCGGCAAAAGCGGCTAAGCGATCTCAAATTGAAGAGTATTTAGATTTTTATGAAGGGGAAGGCGTTCAGCATATTGCCGTTGCTACTGATGATATCGTTAAAACAGTTTCTCAATTAAGAGCAAGAGGCATCGAGTTTTTAAGTACTCCTCCAGATGAGTATTATGCAGCTGTACCAATTCGATTAGAAGAGCATAACCATCAATTAAATGAAGATATTGAAACCTTGAAAGATCTAGGGATTATGATTGATGCGGATGAGGAAGGATATTTATTGCAAATATTTACTAAACCAATTGAAGATAGACCCACATTGTTTTTTGAAATTATACAAAGAATGGGGGCTAGAGGTTTTGGCGCAGGAAACTTTAAAGCATTGTTTGAATCCATTGAAAGAGAACAAGAAAAAAGAGGGACTTTATAAATAACATGAAAATCGGAGCGAATCGCTCCGATTTTTTTCTATCTTTATCCCAGAAAAAAAATAGATTATGGCAAAGAGTAAATTAATAGCATTAGGAATTTTAGCAGTAATTGCATTTACGTTCTTTCAATGGGCTTTCATTGATTTTTCAGTGGAAACTCAATTGACACAGGCATTATCTATGGCTGTTGTAATCATAGGATCCGTAATTGCTATTTTTATGTTTAATAAAGGGGAGTCTTCACATTAGGCAGAACTTATAACCTGTAAAAAAGGGAATCAATAACTATTGATTCCCTTTTTTTTACACCTTTTTTTGGAACCAGTTTAAAAGTTTGGCAATAGAACAATATGATCTTGAATGTTGTTGCTGTAAAAAAAACATGGGGTTAGCAATCTTACATTTCGTGCTTTCTATTTTTTATCAAAATTGTATCCAAGGCTTCTCATTAAATCTAATATGAACAAATCACTACAGGCGGGTATAATTTCTAGTTGCTCATCGAATACACACTAAAATTTTGAACAACTAAGGTACGTGGTCCTGAGTACGAAATAAGTGATATGCAAAATGTTTGGGACTAGGAAATGCGAGTGCCTTGTGCGATAAAAAATGGATAAGCGTTGGACGTTAGAAAAAAATCCCTTGACCCTTTACGAAAACTTTTGTACTTAATTTACAATGTTTGCTAGCTCTATTTTTTACTTTTTCCTGTGTTCTTTTTTTTAGGAGTTTGTAGTTTGACTTCTAATTACTAAAGACTGTTGACTAAAGGTTGAATATTGTTTACTGAAGACTGAAGACTAATTACTGCTGACTGTTTACAGTTTCTTTTCACTGGATAAACTTTTACATTTGCCTAAAGTAACCGTTCAATTTAACGGATAATGACCAGCTCACATCTTAAAGGAACCTACATCTATTTTACTCCCTAACTTTTACGTTTGCGTTTTTTTTTTTAGTGTTTTACCACTTTCTCAATTTTGAGGATGTTGCCTTGTTGATCTAGAACCTTAATAAAGTAGACTCCTTTTGCTAATTTTTCAAAAATAGCAAGGTCTATCAGTTGACTTCCTTTTTCTATAGCGATAAACTGCTTATGAACTAGTTTGGAGACCTCGTTTATTATAATCTCATAGTTGTTTGCTTCGTTAGAAAATATATTGAGTTTTATTAAATTCTCTGTAGGGTTAGGGAAGATAACAATTCCCTCTTCTAATGATTTCTTTATAGCGATCGTATTGGTAAAAGTAGATGTGCCATTAAAATCGATTTGCTTCAATCTGTAGTACGAGATCTCATCAAAAGGTTTATGGTCTGTAAAAGAATAGTTTAATGTACTGTTACTATTACCAGCACCATTAACTGTTCCAACTTTAGTGAAGTTAACACCATCACTTGCTCGTTGAACGTCAAAATAATCGTTATTAATTTCGGTTACTGTAGACCAGTTTAAAAGGTTGTAATTGGCAATAGCTTTACCTGAAAAAGATAACAATTCAATAGGCAATGAAACTGAAGACTGAGCTGTTGCTTGGAAAGAGAAACCCGTTTGTCCAATTCTATGAACTGCGGTAATAGGAGAAGGATCGCAAGTGCCGTCTAATATCCAGCCAGCTCCTGAATTTTTCATAACAGTCCAACCCGTTGCAGCATTGGTGTAATTGGCGTTGTATAAGGTGATGTCATAAACGGCTGTAGTTGCATTGGCACCAGCTGTAGTGGTCCAATAACCATTGTCCAGAGAAGTCATGTCCATTGTTGCACCACATTCACTATCTCCTTGAGCTCCCGGATTGGATACAATGTCCCAAGAGTCAAACCTTGTGGTTAAATAACCTATGGAGTTCGCCGTAAAATTAATGGCTACATTTTGATAACCTTTAGTAGCTTCTCCAACAGGAAAATCATAAGAACCCGTGTTGTTCACATATCTTCTTAAATTCCCTTCAACATAACTCTCCGCGCTATGTCCTGAAACTGCGGTAGTATCGGTATTCCGCATATCAACCATAAATGTTTGCGTAATTATTTTACCGTTGTTTAAAATTAATTGACCATCAGTTCTAAAAATCATGTCTTGAAATCGTGCATTATTTTCAATGGTTAAAGTGGCAGTAGAAAAAGTGTTATTCATTTCTACAAGATGTAAATCTCCAGATCCAGTAGCGGTTCTTCTATATAATTGAGCTGTTGTAGAACTGTTAAAGATTATTTTGCCTCTTCCAGTTCCAGTTTCAGTACCAGTAGCAGTTCCAGTACCAGTAACATTTCCAGTATCAGCATACATCACTAAAGCTCCTTCCTGTTCCATATTTTCACAAATTGCTAGTGTAGATTTATTCTCGCCAAAACTTAATGAAGCATTGTTTTGAATGGTTATTCTTTTGGTTCTAGCAATACCATCACCATTAACATCATCAGAAAAATTAATGATTGGAGCTGTTCCTACATTTGGAACAACAGCATCAACAGCACAATTTGGAACACAGTCGCTCCAGTTATTCGGATTAAACCAGTTGCTGCTAACTGCGCCAGTCCATGTTGTTGTAGCTGCAGATGCTGTAATTGAAGCATCCACTTGTACTCTATCGCTCTCTGCACAACCTGTTTCTGTAGCTGTAGTCCATACACTTACGGTGTTAGGAGCAGGAGCAGGAACATTAACATCGTAGGTAGTTCCAAATCCTGATTGCAATAACGAACCAGCAGTTGCAGCAGCATACCAATTGTAAGTTGCACCAGAAACTGGAGAAACGGAGACTTCAATGATCCCTTCACTACAGTATGTTCCATCTGTTACGGTAGGTTCTGTATTTCTTTCAGCTACAGTTACTAGTGTTCTTGTTTCGCTGATGCAACTGTTACTACTTGTTGCTGCTACATAATAACTTCCACCACCATTGGGTACAGGGCTTAAAGCGAAAGGCGTTCCAGCTCCGAGTAGGTTTCCTCCTGTAGCAGCATCATACCAGTTGTAGGTGAATGTTGAATCTGGGGAACCCACTTCTAAATCAATACTTCCGCTTTCACATTCTGTGAGCGATGCATTGACAACTGCTGGAGCACTTGGAATAGGGGTGATGTCTACACTAAAAGTGATTTGAGTTAATGGTCCACAACATTCCGAAGTAATGTCTAAGAGAACAGTATAAGTAATCGTTGCTGCGGTACTGTTGGTAAAGTCAATATCTGTTGCAGCTATTGAATTGGAAGTAATCGTTGAGGTCTCCCCCGAAGGATCTGTAACCGTCCATAAATAGGTAAACCCAGGAGTACCAGCTTCACTACTCGCAAAATTATAAGCTCCAGGACATACGTTTGAAGTCCCAGTAACTGTACCCGATGCTGGTTTTGCCATAATGATGTTTACAAAGTCAGGGTAGGTAACTGCTTGAATTGTACTTGAACTGATGTCTCCACTTACCTTTACGTCATCAATGTTCCATCCAGAATATGTAACACTACCATCTGAATCGAAACGCCATCTTACATAAACGGTTACTTGATTATCCGCTGTAGCCGAAATATCTATTGTTCTTTGTACCCAATTATTATCAGCAGGATATTGAGTTTCTCCTAAATTAACCCATGTAATATTATCGTTACTAACTTCAACATACGCTTCATCATAACTGCTTTCAAAATTTGCCCATCTCCAGAAATCGAGTTGAACATTAGTATATCCCGTACAATTTATTGCAGGAGTTTTTAACCATTCATTCGTGTAATTATTATATCCACCAATACCGTTTCCTGAACCTGAACCTAAACCTTGCCCATAAACTTTATTATCGGTATTCGTAGAAGTATTGTCTGTAGTCGGGTCAACATTTCCAGACCACGTATCACCGTTACCTCCTTGAGGTGTTCCCGTAGCCCAAGAGAGCGTTCCTGAAATTGCTCCGGTTGTCCAACCCAATGAAGGTGATGCATCGAAGTCATCTGAAAAAATAGTTAATGCTGATCCCGCTGCGAGAGTAACACCTGTAAAGTCAATAGTTTTTCTTCCAATTCCTGTATATTGATTATTACTAATGGTAGTTGCTGAATTTAGTACTATAGCAGTTGACCCTGAACCAAGAGAGGTCCAGTTAGGATTAGGATCTGAAGTTGTAAAGTCTATGTCTGAATTTTCACAAGAAATATTCTCTGCAGTGATCATCGGATAATTTTCAATACTTAGACTCGTGTAGTTTTTATCTCCTGTACCAGTATCATAATGTAAATAAGCATTTCCACCAGAACCTCCTGTAGCTGAAGCATAACTTCCCAAAACATTTTGGGTTCCAGTAGCAGCTATCGAATAGACTCCATAAGCATCTCCAGCTGAAGATGGGGTTCCACCTTTAATTACAATGTTATCTAAAGACCAGTGGTAAGAATAACTTACATCATAATACCTAAAACGAACCTGTAAGGCTGCATTGGCGTAGGATGTAATGTCGATACTTTGTTGATTGATTGTCCCCGGATTTCCCCAAGAACCCTGTAAATTATTATTCCAGTAAACTTGAATCCAAGATGATCCATCATAAACTTCTATTTGGCATTGACCATAATCATTTGCCCAATAGTCATATTGATACATCTGGTCAAAATCAAGTACGAGGGTAGTATATCCACTAGCATTAATTGCAGAGGTGGTTAAATAATCATCCTGATAATCACTACTTTGCCCCGGCATTTGTACATACTGAGTATTGTTCATTTTGTAACTACCTGGATAGTATGTATCAGTGTTTACAACATGCCATTCATCACTTCCTAAATCGTTAGTTTGTGACCAACCAGTAGGGATAGCGCCAAGTGTTGTCGATTCAAAATCTTCTGTAAATAAGTCCGTGTAATTCACCTCACCATCAGCTCCGGTACCTGCATTAAGGTAACACCTAACAATATCAAAGTTTTTACATCCACTTTCTAGTTTAACTGCATAATTGCTAATTCCTGAGGTTGATTGAGTAGGGAAGTCTATTCTAAGATCTTGTAATCTAAAGTTTTCAGCACCAGCAATTGCATTAAATGCAGTTCGACTCGTAGGATCAGCAGCATCAGCATTGATACTTCTAACTATCGTTGTTGCATTGCCAGCAGTCATGTCACTGGTTTTTACAGTGAAATCACTATTGTAACCACCCTCAATGGTCACAAAACTATTCATGTCTATTTTATCTGAAATGTTATAGGTGCCCGTTTTCATTTTAATTACGGAGTTGGTACAAATGGCTTTAGCAATAGCATCAAGTAAAGAGGTAGGATCACTTTTTAGAATTCCACCACTGACAGTGGAATTGTAGTTGTCAACATAAAATACATCACAAGAAGCACCAGCACCAGCAGAAGCTAAGCTTACCGTTGTCGTTCCTGTATTTTCACTGGAACAACCATTGGCGGTTGTAGCAGTTACCGTATATGCACCTGCACCTCTATTTGTCCATGTAGAGCTTGCTACATTAGTTTCCGTAAAAGATCCGCCATTCCATGAGTAATTACAATCAGTACAAGCCACTCCGTTTAGAGTTACAGTCGCATTAAGATTAATGGTTCCACTACAGATAGTAGGATTAATTGGGTTAACAAAGATGATGATGTTATCTAGTAATGTAATTGTTGCCGTTGCGGTTTGAGTACATGCACCAACAGTAGCTGAAACCGTATAAATAGTGGTTGCCGTTGGATTGATATTAAAAACCCCTGTAGCATTAGAAGTACCTCCAGGGGTTAAAACATAGGTTGCTCCAGCTGGTGCACCAGTTGCCGTTAAGCTTACTGCATCCCCGCTAGTACAGATCGTACTTAAGTTAGCAGTGAGGGATATAGGGGCTAAATAATCAAAATTAACGGTTGTACCTGCTGTTAATGGAATATCACATTTATCTAATAATGTATTCACATCTGATCCTGTATTAATTGTTAAGGTGTAAGTTCCAGAAACAATTTGAGGATTGTTATCCAACACGATTTCAACTTGATTTGTTAAAAGTCCTGAGCAATTAGCACTGCTTGCCGAAAGAACTGCTGGATTTCCAGCTCCTGAAATAGAAAAATCACTGCCATCACTAGCAATAGAAGAACATTGAATGTCTTCAGAAAGATCTAAAATGAGTGTATTTAAGTTGCTGCATGATGAAGTTATAGCAGTAATTAATGGCGCGGTTTCATCTGTAATTGAAGTATATCCACTTCCACTGGTGAAATTAAGTATGTATCCATTTGCATCACCTGTCCAGTTATCAATAACTAAAGCGTAAGTTTCTCCAGCCAGAACTGCTAGCTCAGTACAAAAAGCAGATCCGCCCGACCCTTCACTGGGATTAGTTCCAGTTCCATCCATTCCTGTTGATCCATTGGTTGCCGAAAAATTACACCGAAGAGGTGTAGCAGCTGGGATGCCTGAACAACCTATTGTTGTAATATCAAATAAAGACCAGTCATAATCCATTATTGTGGTTATCTGGAAACCAAAATTTCCTGAGGATTGAGCTGTAAAAATATACCAAACCGTATTATTTTCACCACTCATACATCCATTATTGATTTCCTGAATACTGCCCGAACCCGTATACGAAGTAGTTTGTGTGTAGGACTGACTACATACTGGTATTGCACCAGCACAGTTTTGTTCAATTCCTGTTGTTTTATTAGAGGTGTTACCTTGGCCATTTAACCAACCTAATTCTGCTAGTCTAGACATTTTAGCATCAACTAGTGCTTTAGTTGGAAGAGTTGATTGTAAAATGTTTTGGTTGGATAATATTTGAGAGTTTAAGCTGGATGAAATAAATAGGAAAAAAAAAATTAATTGAGGAAATCGAAAAGCAATCGGGATCTGATTTTTAAGCATTATTAGGGGAATAAAAGTGGTGAGTAGGTTTAATTATGTAACAAGATAATCAAAATAAGTGTAAAAAAATAACAAAACTAAGTGTTTTTGTTATAAAAAATACGTATTAACCCTTAGTTGGATAGTTATTAATGCTTAGGTAGGTTGTGCAAAAAAATGAAAATATATTTTTCAAAGTAGAAATCCAACTCCTTTTAACCTCCAACTCTTTTTATTTTATAAGAGAAGGGTTCCCTTAAATGTCTACCTAAATTAAGTCACTCTTTGCTCTTGAATGGAATTTAAATTACGGATTCTGTTGCTGCCAATATTTGGATTGAGAAGAGCATAAATAGAGCTGTTGTTACCGCCTAAAATAGCGATACGCTACAACTATATTTTGATGGATGCATTAGTCAGTATACCAAGCGGATACAAAAAAAGATTCCCTTTATTTTAAGTTACAACTGGTAAATGAAATAGCTCAAGTTTTGGTGCAAAAAGTTAAGCAAAACCTAATTTGATGTTCAGGTAGATTCAGTAGGAAATAGAATGCTTGTAGAAATTGGCTGAATTTGAGCGGGAAGATCTAGTTGAATCTATAGGGGTGAAAATACCTGAACAAAATATTTTTGAGTGAGGAGCACACCTTAATTCTTAAGAAAAAAACAGGTCAAGAAGGTTTAGTGAAACGCACGGATAAGAAAGGGTGATTTTTGAGGAGTTGTAGATATAGCCTATAATGAATACGATCTCCAACTCAAAAAAAAGCTGAACAATGATTTCATTGTTCAGCTTTTGATAAACCTTATCGATTAATTTGTACTAGACCTTTAATTCAAGATAAACTCAAAGAAGTCTATGTTTTTTGATTTTCGAATGCTTATCGCTTTAGAATAGTTAAGGATATTCTGGATTGTTTCTTGTTTAGGAGAAAACCTTCTCTTCTCATTTTTTTGCTTTAAGAACAATTTGAGTTGATTTTCTTGTTTAGTAATTTCAAGAATATCAGAGGGAGTAAATTTTTGCATAGGCTTTAATTTATTGGTTTAGTGAGTAATTGTATCTAAAACGGTACTTTTTATAGTTTATTATATAAAAATAAAAAAAGACCAGAGAACCAGCACAGCACTTTAACGAAAACCTATACCAAATGAAGAGTATAGGCTCTCTATCTGTAATCTTAAACTGGAATTTCTAGTGAAAGTGGGACGAAAAAGTGAAGACCTGTCTGATTCATTTTGTATTGCTAAAATACGGATACAGGATAAAATTAGTTCGAAAATCAATAAATAGAAGAATTAAATATGGCAAATTGTAATTTAAAAGATAAGTTTGGCGCTTTATGCTTATCTTTTAGTGGCATGAATATTGACCTCAGCGAATAAATCATAAATAAATAATAGATGAATAAAATTATCACATTATCAATTTTGTTAGGAGTAACGATGAGTACGGTTAGTGCGCAATCAAAAAAAAAGGAAAAGGTAAATAGTTCCGTATTGGTATACCCTCAAATTAATGTAAGTAATATCGAAGTTTCTGCTGTAAGGGCTGAGTTTTGTAAAGGAAATTTAACTTTTGGAAGCAAATCGATTCATAAAAAATCTAATGTCTGTACCACTAAAAACAACAGTATAAAAAATGCAAAAGCCATTGATGTATTTTATTATAAAGTAGTCACCGAAGAACAAGATGCATATTTGAAAATAGTAAATACTGCTGGAGAAATTGTGTACATGGCTAACACTCAGTCTCCAAGTAAGTCGTTTGCTAAATTTGGTGATGGAAAATGCTATTGGATGGAATCTCTTGTTGAATCGGCTTACAAAAAAGAAGGGGCTGCATTTGAAAAAAATCAAATAAAAGTTTCTTTAGCAAATTCTATGAAAAATGCCAAAGAATTTATGAATAGCGCACTGTTTTTTAATTATGAAAACCAATCATTTACAGTCGATTATTTTAAAACTAAAAATTTTGGATATAAGGATATTGAAGCAATTGCGGAGGTAGCAGTTAAAGGATATAAATTGTTATCTCAGAATGCTAAGAATGAAGAAGGAAGAATGAAATTAATTGAAGCGGTTAAGGTTTGGGATGCGGCATTAGAGGAAAGTACTCCAGAAGTGAAAAAATCTAGAATTAACCGAAAAGTTACGATTGTACTAGCGGAGAATAGTGCCAGAGCAAAGATGTATTTAATGCAATATGATGATGCAGAAAAAACAATTAATAAAGCATTAACATTAGAACAAAATTTATCTACAACAAGTACTGATAGAAGAAAAGCATTGCTTGCAGATATTCAGCGTTTAAAAAGAGCTTACAATTTGAATAAGAATGTTGAAATTAGTAGGGAGAGATTAAATGTTTCACTTGAAAATAAAGAAGCAGGAGCTTTGTCAACTTTTAGAGCAGATTACAATGAGTTTGTAAAAGCAGAAGGAATGGCGATTAATGAGGAAGCAAAAGAAGCCTATGAGGAGGGCGTTGCTTCAGGAGCATTAAATCCTTACGCTGCTATGGTATTGATCTCAGGTGTCAATGGGAAATTGTTAACCTTACCCGATTTAACAGCAAAAGTGATGGGAACTTTTGGAGGTGAAAAATTAGATGAATTTCCACTACAAGTTTGTGAATTAACGGATTTAACGAGTCTTAAATTAAAAGGAAATAATATTAAAGAAATACCTAAACAAATCGCTAATTTAAAGTCATTAAAGCAATTAAATCTAGCAAATAATCAATTGATTAAAATTCCAGTAGAAATTGGAGAATTAACAAATTTGAAAACTTTGAGAATTATAAAAGGGAATAATATTCCTGAAAGTGAAATCCAGAAGATTCAAGAATTATTACCTAATTGTAAGATTAAATAAGCGCTCAAAATTTATAAAAAAAACGCGTTGAATTTCAACGCGTTTTTTTGAGCTCAAATACTATCGCTAATCATTTATTTTGCATCTACCAGTTTAGTGAACTAAGGGGTTGATATGCCATTTACAATTCGGTCTGTATTTCTAAGGATTGTTTTTGTATTCAAACATTTTTAGTTTGTATTTACCCTTAAAATTTAGCAATTCTAATGGCTGTATTCTCTATGGTTGAGTACAACATCCTTTTGTGTTGCGTTTCCATGAAACTTACGTTGATCTAGAGGTAGTTTCTTTTAAGACCACAATCAAGTTGTTTAGAAATCGTAAAGCAAAAAAAACCGTTCATTTCTGAACGGTTTTTTTAAGTTTAAGATTCGATGTCTTCCTCAATAATTTCATGACCTTCTAAGTTATTTATGCCCCAATTTTCAAGTTCATCTTCGCTCCATAACTCAGGAAAGAAAATTCTTTTTTGATATTTTGGGTGCATGTATTTTTGCCATTCACTACCACCAGTTGCTTCAGCAGATTTTTTACCACTATTTAAATACTTTTTAGCAGTATTTAAGTGAGCCATTACCCAAAGTACGTTTACCGTATGGTCATAATGTCTCATGGCATTAATCAACGTCACATCTTCTTGTGATGCTGAAGGTAAAGATTTGAATTTACTCCAAATGTTTAAGGTGTTGTATTTTTTCATGAAAGTGATAAACTCTTCCATGTATCTGTTTTCGAAATTTGAAAGTAAAGCCGATTTTTTTCCAGTGGTATAATCTTTACCCGCAGCTTGCCAATACAAGTGCTCAAAAGCATGAGAAAATGGGGTGTTTCTATCGATATTTTCTCTAAAACGAATGTCAATGAGGTTAATTAATTCAGTAGACGCAAATTCTATCATTCGATATTGAGCACTTTGGAAACCACTAGCGGGAGTTAATGTGTCTCTAAATTTCATGTATTGCTCCACTTCCATTCCGTCTCCCATAATGTTAAACGAAGAAGAAAGCATGTCAAAATAGCGGCTAATTCTATTTAAGCGTTCAGCAAAAAAATCTGGAGTTAACTCTTCTTTATCTGCCACTTGCTCAATTTCCCAAAGAATCATTTTAAATAATAATTCATTGATTTGATGATACATAATAAAAACCATCTCATCAGGTAAATTGGTTCGTTGAGTTTGTAAACCTAATAAAGCATCTGTTTGAATGTAATCCCAATAAGTAATAGGTTTTGAATGCAATAATCCACGTAAATGAACATCAACATCCTGGCCCATAGCTTCATATTTTGCCTTTAACTGCTCGTAAATTTCCATAATAATTTGATTTTTTTTTGAGAATGTAAACTTACTCATCTTAATGTAAAAGAAATTGTCAACATCAATGAATTTTGTCAGAGAATAAAGAGATGTTAACGATCTATGAACACGGAGGATTTTATTGAGCGCAATCCGCTATCTTTGGCAACTAAATTACACGATGGATAGTTTACTCAATAGTATTAAGTTATTAGAAAAGGTTTCTGCAGCCCTTGAGCCTTCATTAGAAGAACGGAATGCTTATGCAAAAGAGTTACAAGAGTTTACCAATGGATTTATAGCAACTGTAGAGACCAATAAAGCCTTTAATATTGGAGATGCGGACCCTCAAAAACTGAAAGTTCATGCCTCAAAAAAAACATTAAAAGAATTATTAGAAATCTATAATGAGGAAGTCGTTGAGAAAGGGTTAAATCCAGCATCGGGTGGACATATCGGTTACATTCCTGGGGGAGGAATTTACACTGCCGCATTGGGCGATACTTTGGCGAGTATTACCAATGAATATGCAGGAATGTATTTCGGATCTCCTGGTGCAGTAACGATGGAAAATGAGTTGTTGGATTGGATGAAGGATGTTTTTCATTTCCCCAAAGATGCCGTAGGCAATTTAACCTCTGGTGGTTCTATTGCCAACTTGGTAGCGTTAACAGCTGCAAGAGATAAACATAAAATAAAAAACGAAAAAGTAACTCAAAGTGTTATTTATTTAAGTCCACAAATCCATCATTGTATTCATAAGGCAATAAGAATTATAGGATTAGAAGATGTTCAAATTCGTTTATTGGAGTTGGATAACTCTTCAAGAATAGATGCCGAAAAGTTGAAAGACGCAATTGCTAAAGACACTGTTGAAGGATTAAATCCTTTTATGGTGATTGCTTCGGCAGGAACAACAGATACTGGAGCAGTTGACCCGCTAGAGCAAATTGGAATTATTGCCAAAGAAAATAACCTGTGGTATCATGTTGATGCAGCCTATGGAGGTTTCTTTATTTTAAGCGAAAGTAAAAAACACTTATTTAAAGGAATTGAAATGGCAGATTCGTTGGTAATTGATCCGCACAAAGGATTGTTTTTACCTTATGGCTTAGGAGCTGTTCTGGTAAAAGATAAAGAAGCTGTATTTCATTCGCATCACTATACGGCCAATTATATGCAAGATGCTGTTGGAGGTGCTCAGATTAATCCCGCAGATGTTTCACCAGAATTAACCAAGCATTTTAGAGGACTGAGAATGTGGTTGCCACTCAATTTACACGGAATAGAACCTTTTGTAGCTTGTTTGGATGAGAAACTACTCTTGACCACTTATTTTAGAACGAAGTTAACGGCTATTGGTTTTGAAGTTGGTCCTGAACCAGATTTATCGGTTAGCTATTTTTGGTATCCAGCAACTCAAGTCAATCAAAATGAGTTCAATGAAAAGCTAATGGAAATCATGCATCAAGATGGAACGGTTTTTTTAAGCTCAACTAAAATTGATGGAAATTATGTGATAAGAATGGCAGTACTCTCTTTTAGAACAAAAAGGGTAACGATTGATAAAGCTATTAAAATGATTGAACGGTGTTTGGAAGAAACGAAATCATACTTTAATACCTAATTGAAACCTAATTTTAAATGGAAGTTGACATTCAAAGAGAAGCAATTGAAAACAATTTTTTGTATAGCGAAACAGAATCTGATGAAGACTTGAAGAAATCATTCTACAAAGCTTAGCAAAAAAGAAGGTTAAGATTGGTTAGCTTTGTCACTCTTAATTTTTTTCTTTCTTTTTATCAAGGATAAAGAAAATGCCTGTCCGACAAAAGGACCTGAAACTTATTTTGTAGCTATAAATTGAAAACTCCAACAATCATAAAAGACCAATTCGGTAGAGTGCATAACTACCTGAGAATTTCATTAACTGAACGATGTAATTTAAGATGTTTCTATTGTATGCCAGAAGAAGGCATTGAACTTTCTGAAAAAGAAAACGTTTTAACGCACGAAGAAATTATTGTTTTAGCAAAAGAGTTTGTGGCTCTGGGTGTCAACAAAATTAGATTAACAGGAGGAGAACCCTTAGTTAAAAAGAACGTTGAAAAGATCATTAGAGAATTAACAGCCTTACCCATTTCTTTAGGGATAACCACCAACGGAATTCTATTGGATAAATACATCGATCTCTTTAAAGAGTGTGGCGTTAAAGACATCAACATTAGTTTAGATACCTTAAATAAAGAGACGTTTGAAGTAATGACTCGTAGAGATTATTACGATAGAGTAATGAACAATATTTTACGATGCATTTCGGAGGGATTTAATGTAAAGATTAATGCAGTTTTAATTAAGGGAACCAATGATAATGAGCTCATAGATTTTATAGAATTCACTAAAGATAAAAAAGTGTCTTTCCGTTTTATAGAATTTATGCCTTTTGATGGGAACAAATGGGATACTTCTAAAGTAGTAAGTTTAGCAGACATTTTAGAAAAAGTAAATGGCAGTTATGCCCCTGATGAAATCATCAAATTAGAAGACAAGAAGAACGATACCACTAAAAATTATAGAATAAAAGGCTATCAGGGTTCTTTTGGAATTATTAGTACCGTATCTAACCCGTTTTGTGACAGTTGCAATAGAATACGCTTAACGGCTAATGGGCGAATTAAAAATTGTTTGTTTTCGGCTACAGAAACCAATTTATTAGATCCATTAAGAAAAGGAGAGGATATTGCCCCTCACATTTTAAAAGCAATTTATCCGAAAAAGAAATCACGTGGCGGAATGATCAGTGATGAAGACTTCTTTGATAAAGAAAAGAATACCAAGAACAGAGCAATGATTAGTATTGGTGGATGAAATACTTCATTTACATATCATTTGTATTAATGCCTTTTCTGGCATTTACGCAGCAAAACTCTAAAAATGAAAACTTATCTAACGCATTAGAATACTTAGAAAATGGAGAATTAGATAGTGCTAAAAAATATATTGATTTAGCTAGTCTTGAGAATGGTTCTGAGAATAATTTAAAAGCATTCTATTATAAAGGTTATATATATAAAGAATTATATAAGAAAAAGGAAAACCTTAATAGTGAATCTCCTTCTAGAATTGCTGCAATTGAGGACTTGATAAGGGTATTAACTTTTAAGGATACTACCTATCATGAGAGTTCACGTAAAATTCTAAAATATTTAGCCGCCACTTTATTCAATGATATGGTTAGGACTCTTAATGGAAATACGGTGCGAAAATCAATATCACGATTTGAGAAATTTAAGTTTCTTATGCACAAAGTAGATTCAAACTACAAAAATGAGAAGGGCCAAATTCAATTTAATCTTGCTTGTGCAAGTGCACTAAGTATAAGGGGGGATATAAATGCAAACATTAATAATTACAACCTTGCATTAGGCCTCTATGATGAGACTTTAGCTTTAGATAATGACAATCCAAGTGCAATGTATAATAGAGCAGTCTTGTTAGGGGATTACACAAGTGAGCTTCTTAGAGCTGAAAAGAGAATTCTGAAGAAGGAGGAAGAGAAAAAAGAAGCTGAAATTGAATTATTAAATCAAGAAAAAAAGTTATTAGAAAAGGAAAGAGAAATTAATGAGCATGAGTTGAATAAAGAGAAATTAGAGATAGAAAAAAATCAGTTTAAAATAAAAACACAAAAAGAAAAAATTAAACAAGAGGAAAGCGCACGAGTTTTTTTTTATTTAGGGATAGGTTTATTAATTCTATTTGCTGGCTTTATGGTTTATAGATATCGTTTATCACAACAACAAAATCTAATTATTGAAAAACAAAGAGATGAGGTCAAAGAGGCACATCGAGAAATAAGAGATTCCATTAATTATGCCGAACGAATACAACGTAGTTTCTTGGCAACAGATGAACTTTTGGATAACAACCTAAAAGATTACTTTGTTTTCTTTCAACCCAAAGATGTGGTTAGTGGTGATTTTTATTGGGCAGGTAAATTAGCTGACAATAATTTTGCAGTTGTTAATGCA
>JAWUVT010000129.1:0-10576 GCA_034112225.1 Flavobacteriales bacterium
TTATCAGTCTGTCCTACTTTAGATTGACCATCATAAAAATCATTATTATCCGGATCAATTGCATTCTTCCAATTAAAGAAATCAAAATTATCATTAATGATTCCTCCTCCATAAATTTTATCAGAACTACTATTTGCATTGGTTACCTGATCTCTATATACATATGTACGCTGTGGATAGTAGTGCCTATTTAATTCGAGAGCTTCATCATCAGAAAACCACTTCTTTTTATAGACTGTTGCAGAAGCATTTACTACTTTTGTTAATGGCCTAATTTCTGGTTTCCATTTTCCATCTAAAAATTTACTTCTAATATCTTCTCCATAAGTTACCACATTACCAACTGATGCGGTTAATTGATTGGAGTAATTATCATCCTCAGAATCTAAAGAACCATTTGCATCTTTCTGTCCCATTTCTTTATACATCCACGATGCCGGAATATTTAAGGCATAATAATGTCCGTTATGAAGTACTCCTGCACTTTTCTCTGTATATATTTCTTCATTTTCATCCATATACCCATCATAGGTTTTTGTTAAAACAGGATCTCCTGTATTTTTATCAAAAGCAAGGTTTTTAGTTATTTGTGTTACTCCATCTGTAGTTGTTGTAGTAGCCAATAACAATGATTTTTGACGCAAAACCTTAGAGGTAACATGTTGACTTAACTCATTTTGAGTATACGAGTAGGATAATCCAAAAGCTATTGTAAGTACTGGTACAGCTTGCAAGAACAAGTTAAGGTCCAATTCTAATGAAAAATCATTGGTTACATCTCTTACTCTAGAACGGTACATGGTTAAGTCTTCCTCTTGACCTAATTTTAATTTTCCTAATTCAAAATCACTGGTTTCTGAATTATAAACCATTGTTTCTACCGATTCTCCTGGCGAAGAATAAGCATAAGTAGTTTTACTTGTAAAGGCTGCTTCTTTAAATGTTTGTTTAGAATAATTACCAGCATAAGTTCCCTGACTCTCCAGTTTCCCATTCATATCATTTAATTTAAATAAGTAGCCCTGAGTTACCCATGCTTTGCTATACTTTAAGTTTAACATTCCTAAAGGTAGGTTCAAATTGTACTTTTTATAGGTTGGTTCGTCTCCCTCCTTACTCAATTCAGAAAAATCTACTCGCATTGGATAATCTTTTACCGTATGATAGTTATTTACGGCGTATCCTGTAGTTGTTTTCCCCGAATGAATGTTTTTAATAACAACTCTTTCGTGTACAACCTGAGCTCCAGGCAGCAAAGTTTCTCCTAATGGTCCTTCGTATTGTTTAGAATCTCTACCATTAAAGGTTTTGTCCCAACCGGATTGTTTATTTCTTTCTAAAATACCTACTAAGGCATTTTCTTCTCTTATCGTTCCTGGTTCATTGGTGGCCACACCACTACTTAACCCATTCTCATTTTTGTAAATGTACTCTGATCCATAAATCATAGCATCTCCAGATTCTCCTGCAATACCCGGATCGTAAGACAACAATCTCTTTACTCTTATTCCTCCGCCTTTTTTAGCATTGTACAAAGGGATTTTAAAGTAAGATAAGTCTGGATTGAACTTTTTACAAACGTCTTTTATACTTCTATTTTTAATTTTTCCTCCAACCCAATCATTAAAAAAGTTAACTGTATTTTTAGCAATCATCACTCTTGCTTCAATTATTAAACCCAAGCCCGAACCAGGAAGCTCGCCCTCCGAATTAAAGGCGGCCGCTAACATCCTATCATCATCATCATCCATGTTTCTTGCAGTCCACCCCAAATTACGATGAGAGGATACTAAGAACTTTCTATAGCCTACATAACGTGGTAAAGTTTTATCCTTTTTACCATCGCCATCACTTTCTAATTCTCCTAATTCAAAATAAATAGTATTATTTTCACCTAACGCTACATTATTTACTGCTGTGTAACCTGTTATATATTCAACATCATGTCTATGTACATTTAAGTTTGCAACTGATCCTCCTCTATAAGTATAGAGCATTTTGAAATAAAGCTTGTTTTTTAGGTGAACAAAGTAGCTTTCCAAATACTTCTTATATTCATGGGCATCAGTTGCACTTACTCCAATAGAAGCTAAGTTAATGTAATACCTATTCTCATCTGATTTATATCCGTTTACAGCATCCTCATGGTCCAATAGTTGAACCATGCCCGTAGCCTTTTTGTTTTGAACATAATGGTAATCTTTTTGTTCATATTGAACATGAATTTCTCCTCCAGATGGCAGTTTAATTTGTTTTAATTGCCACGCTGCAGGATCAAAAGAACTTGGTTGGTCTCTTTGGTCTACCCATGGTTGCTTATTTTGATATCTTGCTTGGTCATCTAATCGATAAGAACCCCAAGGGTCTAAAAACCCAGTTTTATATGATGGGTTTTGAGCTGCAGAAGTCATAAGGTATCCGTCATTAATGTCTAAATCATTACCTAGAGCATCTTTACCATTTATATCATCATATTTCTCGATTATTTCGCTTTCTGAATAAATATGATAATTGTAATCGAACTGATAAGGAGCTATTTTACTTTTTATGGTTCCTCCAGATTCTGTCCACACTTTTTTAAGGGTTAATTTACCATTGGCTGCATTCGTTGTATTTGGAATCCCTTTACACAACGAATAATCATACTCAAAGTAAGTCGTACTTATTGGTTTAGAAAGGTCATTTTTTGCATATAAAACAACGCGTTCTAGTTTTTCTAAATAATGAGGGGTTTCTGGCACTCCTCCAACATTTCTATTCGCATCAACACCATCGGTTCTTAAGTCTACAGCGTCTTCCGATTCTACGTAACTTCCTTTTAATAAAATTTCATCTTCATTCTCATTGATATATTCATGTGTTGAATTATTTGTTACAAAAAAAGCAATGTGTGTTTTTGTTTCAATTTCTGATAAATACTTCACCTCTTTTTCTCCAGTAGAAACGCTTCCTGATTGATCATTTCCATCTATCATTCGTCCTTCATTATAAATTACACCTGTATAAGGTGCTCTATATTGGTAAGGGTTGCTTAAATCGTGTGCTGTTCTATAATCAAATTTTGTCCAGCCTCCAAAATCTCCTTTATCTGCAACTTTGTTTTCATTTGCATCAAAATAATCAAAGGTTCTGTTTTCTTTTAATAAAAAGGTGTTGGCATATTTATCTGCTATCGATTGTCCAACAACCGTTTTCTCTTTTAATGGGCTTGTAAAATTAGTATTGTGAGCAATAGTATAACCTTGAGTTAAGGGATCATTATCCTTTAATTTTTCAGATAAGCCAACAGTTAATTCATATTCATTCTGAGTATATACGGCATCACTGTAAACACTTATATTTCCATCTTTATTGGTAACTTCTATTGCTTTTATTTTATGTTTATCCTTCTCTGTATCTCCCTCAACATCCTTAATATACCTTACATGAGAGGTTTTTCTATTGTTGTCTCTATCCATTTTTGTTTTCCCTATTGAAGAACTTGCTTCCCCCCCAAAATCTCCTACAAACAACTTTCTATTCATATAGCCTCCACCAACAGTTGCATATAACAATAAATCGTTTCCTGAATAATCTACCTGCCCCCCTAAATCACCACTAAAAGCCATTGCTGGACCTTCATCATCTGCATATTGTAGAAAGTGAAGAGGATTATCGTCCCCCTCAATTGCTCTCCAATCTTGTACAACTGTACTTTGAAAACCTAATCCAACATCCATCCCTATAGCAATGGTTTGTCCGGTAGCTACTTCTCCTCCTTTTTGAAAAATGGATTGTTTATTCTTTACAAAAGTGGGGAAATAATGGCCTATGTCATTGTGATAAAACTTAAAACCACCCACAACACCATTTCCTGTAGCCATAAAAATATCTGCCGTATTAAAGGGTATTCCTAAATTTTTATCGTGCTTGTTAAAGGTCGATCCTTTTTCTATTTGAAAATCGGCCTCTACAATTTCTGTATCTTTCTCTGGATTATTTATATCATCTATTACATCGTCATATTTTCTATTGTGTATGGCCTGGTACATACTCTTCTCCGGATTATACATGTAACCATAGGCACTTGTATGTACCTCTGGCCTATTCACCTGATAATTAAGACTTCCCTTAATACCAAATTGTACTCCATTGCCATATACCTCTATCCCTAAAGACTTTGAAAAGTTAAATGCATTACCTATATTATAGGCTACTGAATAGGGTATTGCAGGAGTATTAAATGAAGCAGAAGAGTAATTTGTCGCAACTGAAGCCCTAGAAAGAGACCGACCACCCCCCATCCCATTTGCTTTAGTTCTTTCTGCTATTCCTTTTTGAACCTGCTTAAAGTCCATTTTTTCCCATCCTCCATCTAGTGTTTTTTTTGCTGCTTCTTTTGCTTTCTTTTTCTTGTGTTTTGCTCTTGCTGCAAGTATTTCTAAAGGATTAATACTAAAACCTAGAGTATTTTCTCCTCCTGTTCGATTCATATTTAAACTTGCCATCCCATTAACTCCTACTCCAAACCCTGTTGTAATAGAAAATCCAGAATAATTATTGTATCGAATAGATTTAGAGAAGGAAACTGAAAGTGAAACTTCTGACTCATCATCACCGTCTGCACTACTCTCCTCTCCTCCTCCTCCAAAGCCATTAACACCAACAAATTTCAAGGCTGGTTTTACTGTTGCTTCAGATCCTTTTGCAACTCCTTTTGTAGTTGCTTCATCAGAGTCTTTACTAGAGAGTTCTAACCCGATATCAAAACCCGCCATTTGTGTCCAATTGGGGTATTGTTTATTGTACTTTACAACATCAACTCCTTTAAAATCATCTGCATAGCCTCTTTTTTGTCTGTTAATAGCACCAGGGTTTAGAGTCCAACCGTGTCCTACCCATGAAGCTTCCTCTTCAGAAGAACCCCCACTATGGTAAGATAAAGACATGGAGTAACCACCACCATCTGGTCCGGGAACACTTAAAACGGGTAAGTTGTAGGTGAAATCGCCAGTAAAATCATTGACCATATCCGTTGTAGCCACAGGCTCAAAACTGGCAAACTCTGGAGATGCAGAACCCGCAGTTAAAGCCATTGCCACAGATGGAAATGCAAGTTGAGTTAGTAAATTTATAGCGGTAAAAGCCATAAATAACTTTACGGTTTTACTTTTTCTTATTTGTTCAAACATTGGTTTATTCTTTATCATGTTTTTCCTTTTTTAAAGTCGTCTCAGTTATTAAATTGAGATTACTTCGTTCCTTGCAATAACCTTTAAAACTTAAACTCAGGCAAGTCGTTAATATCGTCTATGCTAAATTTAAATTTGTTTATTCCCGTATAAAATATTTCATCTTTATAAGTAAAGGTGATGTCTTGAGTTAAAATAGAATTCCCTTGCTCGTCTTTATTCTGAAATACAAAAATAATTTTCCTGTCTTTTTCTAATCCATAGGTGCTTTCCATTTGTGCCAAATCAGCCGTAATTTCTTTGCCTTCGAATGAAAGCGTAACATACTCTTTCATCCAAAAATTCATTTCTTCAATTCGTAATGCAAACTCTTCATAACTACTTACCCCAACTTTTGTAATGTCAAAACGCTTATCTTTAGCTGGACCAATAGACATCATAAATTTTAGCGAGTTTTCATATGTTTTTTTTATTTCTTCTATTTTTAAATCCTTATCATTTTCATATTCTTTATAAGCTAAATAATCAAGAGGTAAGTATTTCACTTTTATCTGTACTCCATTTACAGATTTTTCTTTGACCAATCCATTTTCTTTATTCGCTAAATACTTCATGTACTGCGAAAAATCATCAATTGGCAGATTACAAGCTCCTATAAAAAGAGTTGTCATCAACATTATTGCTATTTTATAATTTTTACTCACCTGTATATTTCTTATTTGCAAAGATTAACACTTGCTCAGTAACATCATTTTGTTGAGCTACATATCCCACATTTTGCATTTGAGTATTGCTAATAATAAGGTCGTACTCATTTTCTTTAGCAAAATCTGCCATAAATCCTTTTAACTGGTTTAAAATTCCGATGGTCATGTCTTGATCCTCTGCCTTTGCTTTCTTTCCAATTTTTTGACCATATTCATAATATGACTTTTGTAAATAATTAAACTTTTGCAGGTCAATTTTTAGTTTTTCATCATCTCTATTGATAGAATCTAATTGAATTTCCTGATAAAGACTTTGTAATTTTTCCTCTAACGAATCGGACTGATTGTTCCAATTTTCCATTTTTTTCTCATAATGTCTAGTGGCATCTTTCATTCCTTGAAATTCATAGACCAGTTTTTCCATTTCTATTACACCAATTTTACTTTTGTTAACAGATACTTCTTTTACTATTAGGTAAGCAATGATTCCTATAATCAGTACCAGCGCTATTTTATTTAAGTGTTTCATTGTATTATTTTGCTATAAATTGTCCTTTAATAGTTTTTAATAGAGCTCCAACAGTTATGACTAATTCAAATTCATAAACTCCCGCTGGTAATGATAAATCGGTAAGAGCAACCAAATTCAAAGATGTTCCCATCATCCCATAGCTAAAGTCAACTATCGGAAATGGCGAGTTAATAAAAATATCCTCTCCTGCTATCCAAACAAAATCATCGTCTGGTGCAGTCCCCATTGCTACAGAGGTGGTATTAATACAAGATTCTAAGAGCACTTCAGGTGAGTTTACTAAGTTAAATCCTGGAATTCCTGGGGTTGTGGTGTATACTTCTGGAGAAAGTGGATATCTTGTATCTCCATTATCTCTACTGTAATCAATAGCCTCTAATAAAAGGTTAGCACCAATTGTAAAGTAAATTTCACCATCTAACCTACAGCTATTCATTGATGTTAAGGTCATTACATAATCACCTGAACCACTAGGATCTCCAGATGGATTTGTTCCTCCTGAATTTCCTCCTGTTGGATCTGAATCAACAACAACAAGAATACCTGGGTTTTCTGTAATTGTTACATCCTCGGTAATTGAACAGGTTAATCCATCCTCATCTACAATGGTCAACCCAATAGTTTGTACTCCATTATTTGGAAAAGTATAAGATGCCGAAGTTCCTGTTGCTGTATTTCCTGTTCCAAAATTCCATGTATAAGTTGGATTCAGTAAACCTGACACAGAACTCGTACTCATAACCGATACCAATGGATCAATTAAATTAGAAGTAAATGAAGCTGAACAAGCAGGGGTTGCTCCTCCATTATCAGATGCCCCAGAAGTTGGTGTAATGGTAATTATTTCAGTTGCGATACAAGATGTTGTTCCGTCACTTATTGTTAATACTACAGTATAGTCATTAGATCCTGATACAGGGGCAAAATAAGAATGTACTACTGGTATCGGGTTTACAGCTGTAGTGGCAACCAATGCTGAACCGTCTCCAAAATTCCATGTATATGAATATGGTGGAGAAGAAAATCCTGGGTTAACCGTTATAATATTATACTCATATTCACCAGCAATACTAGCGGGTACAATAGTAGATGTAAACGTAATTGAACATGGATCTGATCCTCCTGAAGTTGCACTACTTCCTGGATCAACATCTCCAAAATCAGTTATTACGATGGTTGCATTTGCTGAACATGTTGTCGTGAGTCCATCAGTAATATCTAAATAAACGATATATGTTCCATTGGCACTGTATTCATGTACTGGAGGGTTTTCAAGTACCGATAAGTTGTTCGCTCCGGAAGCAAAATCACCGAAAGACCAATGGTAAGTTGCAGTAGTTGATGCGCCACTTGTGTTTATGAATTCAAATTGTCCTCCACCATTATCTACATAATTAAATGTTACGACACAGCCGGAATTAACTGGTCCAGAAGATCCTTCTAGATCTGAATCTACTGAGATATTTGCAACGGTAAAGCATTCATTACCATTCTCTAAATCGTACACATTCAGGTGAATTGTATAATTGGTAGTAGATCCCGCGTAAGTATGGATCCCTGGAACTGGAAATTCTCCTGTTGTGGTTACTAATGGTGAACCGTCGCCAAAATCCCAAACCAAAGAAGCATTTGGAGATAAATTAGTTGAATGAATAAAGTTTAGAGCATTGCTAGTCGTAAAATTGATTTCTAAAATAGATTCCGAAATCACAAAGTCAAAATAAGCAGTACAACCAGAACTCACTGGATCTGAAGAACCAATTGTGCCTCCATTCGTCAAATCCGTTCCAATAACAATGGCTATCTCTGCTAAAGCAAAGGGTTCGTCATTAAAATTTTGCACCCCAGCCGATGTTGCGCTGTAAAGACCTTCATCAAATGATCCTGTACCTATACCTGATGCAGGCTGCTGGCCTGGTGTTGCTACCCACCAAGGGTTGGCAATGTCCCAATGTGATAGCGTTTGAAAACTTCCGTCGTTGGCAGTAAAATAGGATTGAATTGTAGCCTCCTCAGCGCTCCCTGTGGTATTGTTTATTTTATGATAATACTTATCGTTAACCGAGTTAACCGCTGCAGAAAATGAAGTTAATCCATCCGCTAAAGGATTGTGATTTTGAAAATTAACTTTAAATTTATCCTCGTCATCATTACTTATGGATACAGGACGATATTGCAACATTCCAACAGTAGATCCCATAGGGTAAAAATAAGCCCCGTTATCCGCTAAACTTCTAGATAAATAACCAATTCCCTCTGTACTCACAAAGCCATTTCCACCAACTGTTATTGCCTGTCCATTCCCTCTATATACTGCCTCAGGAATATTATTCTCAACATACATCGTAAAATCGTTCAATGCCAATTGACTATTTTGTAAATCCAAGGTTTTGTACACATATTGGTCAACCTTTAAACTTTTTATGCCTCCAGCGGAGCTTGGTAAATAGGTGTTTACAGAATAGAGAACAAGATAATCTGACTCTCCTAATTCTAACTTGTAAAAATTAGTGCTTGCATTTCCTCTTAACTGTTGATTACTCCCAATAAAGTCAACGGTCCCTGATCTCTGAAAAGTAGAAGCATTAGCCCTGTTATTAACAAAAAGACCATTATCCACATTGTTAATCCAATCTAATTTTACATTAATAGCTCCATAATTTTTGAACGCTCCTTCTTCTATAATTCCATCATCAACTCCTCCTAACTCATTTAAAACATTGCAATAAACGTTTAAATTGGTGGATTGAGCAACATAAACTCCAGCGCCAAAATTCCCAAAAATACAACCGATTATTTCATCTGCCACGGGTGGTTCTTCGCAATCAATTTGCACGAATAACTCCATTGATGGGCAATTGTTATCCCCTTTGTATTCAATGTTCAGTGTTAATTTAGCTGCTTCTGGAAGTAATGCAATTTCTGAACAATTAGGGTTAGTACAATTAAAATTAACGGCTGGAAATAAAGGGGTTTGCTGCTCCCATGAAAAGCTATAGTCGTCTTCATTTAACTCAAGTGGTGTTTGAACAATAACGGGTATAATATCAATATCACAGTAATCATTTCCAAATAAATAAAAAATCCCATCATTTATATCCATCAATAAATGCTCATCGAAAACCGTTAGTGAAATCTCACAAGGGTCTGCAAAAGTACAAAAGCTAACCAAAACATCTTTAAAAAGGCTGAAATGTGCATCTTCCATTGATCCATCAATAATTAATTTTTGATTAGGATCAGTTGATACTGTCCTGATGTTCACTCCATTTACCCAATATTTTATAGTATTGCCAACTCTAGATATTCCAAGTTTGTCTCCCTTCTTAATAGTAGTTCCAACGCTAACAATAAAATTGCCGCTTTCAATAACAGAAACCGTAACCCCCTTTAAATAAAATCCATATTCTATGGTAGCCCAACTCCCATTTAAATTAACCGATGACAAACCAATATATCCTAGATTAATAGAAGCTTCAAAAATTTCAAAAGCCATCCACCCATCCGTATTTTGTGGCAATTCATTTTCTGAAGCAAATCCAAATTCGTCAATATCAGTTTGTCCATATTGAAACATTTCCACTGTAGTTCCAACTACAAGGAGATTTGAACCTACATCAGTATACTCAACATTTTTTCCTACAGAAAAAGTGTATACTCTATTAAAGCTCGATCCAAGTGCCCAACTTGCACTTACTCTTACTCGATACCACCCATCACTTAGTCCCACTTGGTGTAAAGAAGTCGATGCGGCATCCCAAGGATAAGAGCTGTAACTTCCTGTAGTTTGATCAAGAATTTCCCAATCATAATTATAATTATCAAAAAGAGTTCCTTCGGTTACCGCTAATTTTATTTCTCCTTTTTTTGTGAAGTCATTACAATCTGTAAGCGTAACTGTTGAACTCACCTTTGGCAAATAAGAATGCTTGATAATCCTGATAGGTCCAAATCTGGTAGACCTAGAATACAAAGAAACATCTAATCGATATTGGTTAGCGGATAGATAACTTTTTTGAGCCAATACTACACCATTCTTTTTATAATGTATTTCTGTTGCCGTTTTTTCTAAACTAATTACAGCTCCTTTTTCAACTGTTCCTAAATTGCTTAAAACCCCATCAGACCATCCATATAAAACGTTAGAATTATCAATATAAAATCCA
>JAWUVT010000130.1:0-8741 GCA_034112225.1 Flavobacteriales bacterium
CATAATCTCCGATTTAATGTTCCAAGGGAAAACAATAATATAATCCGGCTTGTATTTTTTAAGAGCAGATTCCTCAACAACAGGAATATGGCTGCCTGGTAAAAATTTATTTTGTTTTGATGGCGCTGCATCAACAACAAACGCAATAACATCATCCTTAACTCCAGCATAATTCAATAACGTATTTCCTTTTGCTGCGGCACCATATGCGGCCACCTTTTTCCCTTCTAATTTAGCTTGAGCTAAAAATTTGAGTAGAGAATCTTTTACAACATCAACCCGTTGTTGAAATCCTGTATAATAATTCATCTCCAACAATTTTGCCGCTTTTTCTTTTGCAAACATAATTTCAACACTAGGTCTTATCAATCTCGTAGCATCCTCTTGATGCTTGCCAAAAATACGAAGAGAACCTCCATGTGTGGGTATTTCTTCAACATGAAACAATTCTAACCCCGCCTTTTTAAACACTTCATACACCGTAGTAAAAGACAGGTAAGAAAAATGCTCATGGTAAATGGTATCAAATTGATTGTATTTCACCAGTTGTAACAAATGAGGAAATTCCATCGTTACCATTCCATCCGGTTTTAATAAAATTTTAATTCCTTTTACAAAATCATTAATATCAGGTACATGTGCCAATACATTATTTCCCAAAATTAAATCCGAAAGCTTCGCCTCATTCGCCAACTTGGTAGCCAATATTTCTCCAAAAAAATCAACTACAGTATCTATCCCTTTCTCCTTAGCAACCTTTGCTGTAGAATTTGTAGGCTCAATTCCTATCACATTCACTTTTTTTGCTTTAAAGTATTGCAAGAGGTAGCCATCATTAGATGCGATTTCAGTAACCAATGAGTTTTGATCAATACCAAAGTCATTCATCATTTGATCTACATACGCTTTTGAATGCTTCAACCAACTAGATGACATCGATGAAAAATAAACATACTCATCAGAAAAAATAGCTGTAGCCTTTTTAAACTCGTCCAATTGTACCAACAGACATTGATCGCATACAAATACCTTTAAGGGATAATATTTCTCCGCTATAAATTTATCTTTTTTAGACAGAAATGAATTTGAAGGAGGAGCCTCACCTAAGTCAACAAATACATGCTCTAATTTATTCTTACAAAATCTGCAATTCATAACTCAATACCTTTAAATGCGTTCGTTAATTCTGGATAGCTTTTATCTTTTTCAGATATTACAGTAACAGGATGTGGCAAGTGTATATCAACCCTAGGATCATTATATCGAATGCCTGAATCAGCTCCGGGAACATATTTTGTTGTATGATGATACAACAATTCTGTATGGTCTTCTAAAGTGAAAAATCCATGAGCTACTCCTTGAGGTAAGTATACCATTTTTCGATTTGATGCTGTTAATTCAACTTTACGATATTGCATAAAAGTTAAAGAGTCTTTTCTTAAATCTAAAAAGTAATCCATCACACCTCCAGAAATACACCTTACTAATTTACCTTCGGAATGAGGCACATCTTGATAGTGCATCCCTCTAAACGTTCCTTTGTTTTTATTAATTGAATGATTCATTTGTGTAAAATCAACTTCTCCAATGTGGGCGCTAAATTCATCTTTACAGAAAAACCGAAAAAATCCTCCCCTATTGTCTTCTATGATGTTGGGTTTAATAATAAAACATCCAGACACATCTGTTTCAGCAAATTTCATTTAAATAATCTTGTATTTGTTGATTCGTTATCTCTTGTTTATTTTCTGATCGATACCATGCTATTGTCTTCTCAATTGCTTGTTTCGAATTGTAAGCTGGCTGCCAATTTAAAAGACGCAAAGCCAATGAAATGTCCAACTTAAGCGTCTTGGCTTCATATAATTTTTCTTGATCATCAACTGCAAAGCTACCACTTCCCCAACTTTTAATAGCGATTTCTGTTAATTCTTTTACGGTGATGTTGTCATTACTCTCTGGTCCAATATTGATTGGTACTGAATACTTTTCGGGAGCTTTATCCATCAATAACCCTAATTTTAAATACGCAAATAGAGGCTCTAGCACATGTTGCCAAGGCCGTATTGAATTAGGCCTTCTTAAAACTATTTTCTCATTCTTAGTTAAGGAATTAATAACGTCTGGAATTAGCCTATTCTCCGCATAATCCCCCCCTCCAATAACATTGCCTGCACGAACACTCCCTACTATTTTTTGATGCTTTTGATAGGCTGATGGGTTAAAAAAGGAATTCCTGAAAGAAGAAACTACCAATTCTGCACAGGCTTTACTGGCACTGTAAGGGTCATGCCCTCCTAATCGATCAGCCTCTTGAAATGAATTTCCGGATTCGTTATTTTCATAAACCTTGTCTGTTGTAATCACAATAACCGCACACTTCTTTTTTAGCTTGGTTAATAAATTGAGCACATTTGCAGTTCCAACTACATTTACATCAAATGTTTCTGAAGGAGCTGTATACGATTTAATGACCAAAGCTTGTGCTGCTAAATGAAAAATATAATCCGGTTGAATTTTTAGAACAGTTTGTTCTAATTTTTCGACATCTCTAATGTCACCAATAATACTGTCACACTTTTTATCTCCATTAATTTCATTGTAAATGCAATTGTGTTTTTCAGGAGCTAAGGCATACCCAGATACATGCGCCCCAAATTGATTTAAAATGGCAACCAACCAAGCCCCTTTAAATCCAGTATGACCAGTTATCAATACTTTTTTTCCTTTATATTGCTTGTAATTTACTTCCAAACTTTCCATGTTGGATGGTCCGAACTCCAAATACTTTCCAATTCAATCTTGTCTCGCATAGCATCCATACATTTCCAAAACCCATGATGCTTGTACGCCATCAACTGATTGTCAGCGGTTAATTGTTCTAAGGGATCCGCTTCCCACATCACACGGTCTATATCCGGATTATTGAGGTAGCTGAAAACTTCGTTTTTCAGCACAAAGAATCCTCCATTAATCCATTTCCCATCTCCTTTAGGTTTTTCTCTAAACGCATTTACCTGTCCATCTGCTTGTATACCTAAACCTCCAAATCGAGCTTCAGGTTGAACAGCTGTTAGTGTCACCATTTTATCATGAGCATGGTGAAAATCGATTAAGTTTTTAATATTTATATCTGCAAGACCATCCCCATAAGTCAACATAAAATCTTCTCCACCAATATATTTTTCTACCTTTTTTAATCTTCCGGCAGTCATGGTATCTTCTCCAGTATCTACTAAAGTAATTTTAAAAGATTCCGTATCTGAATAATGAACATTAATGTTGTTGTTGTTGAGTTCTATTGTTAAATCAGAGTTATGTAGGTAATAATGCATGAAGTATTCTTTGATCATGTATCCTTTATACCCCAAACAGATAACAAAATCATTGTACCCATAAGCCTCATAGATTTTCATTAAATGCCACAGTATTGGTTTCCCACCAATCTCTACCATCGGTTTTGGTCGTAATCCTGTTTCTTCAGCTAACCGCGTCCCTAATCCTCCTGCAAATACAACTACTTTCATCATTTAAATTTTAATAGTTTCCCAGTTTAATTTTGGCCTTACAACTCCAGGTATTTCTTGTTTATAGTCATTATCTCTCAAATTAACATCTTCGATGACTTCAACACCTAATACACTTGGAAGTAAAGCATGTACTATTACTGGCGTTAGTGTTGAAATAGCAACATCAATATTGTAAAATCCAACATTTAATAGATTTTTAGAAACCCAAACCGTTGATTGATAATTCCCTTTCGACTTAACATGTCCCTCTTTACCATTATCTGTTGTAACAAAAGCATATTCACCTTTAGAAGTATGAAAATGTATATTGACTAATGGATTGAATGACCCTTTTTTGATTACTTGGTAGGAAACCTTGATTCCAAAAGACTCATGAATATTAATTGTTTTTAAGGCTTCTAATTTTTTATTTACGATATCAATTGATGTAACACGAACAAATTCATCCCCAGGCATTTCATTTTCATCATACGAAGTGTTATAAGTATTTAATTCTGTACTATTCAAATATCTTGAAATAATCTCACCTGTACCCCCCTGACCCTCTAGTTCGCCATCCTTAATATAAACACAACTAGAACATAAAGAATTGACAGCATTCATATTGTGACTAACAAACAGCACGGTTCGTCCTTGCTGAGCAACATCTTTCATCTTGCCTAAACATTTTTTTTGGAATTCAGCATCTCCAACAGCTAGTACTTCATCAATAATTAAAATTTCTGGATCTAAATGAGCTGCAACTGCAAAAGCCAATCGCACATACATCCCTGAAGAATAATGTTTTACAGGGGTGTCGATAAATCTCCCTACGCCACTAAACTCAACAATTTCATCAAATTTAGCTTTCACCTCTTTTCGAGTCATTCCAAGAATGGTACCGTTTAAAAACACATTTTCTCTTCCTGTTAATTCTGGATGAAATCCAGTACCAACCTCTAATAATGAGGCAACCCGTCCGTTAATTTCAATTCGTCCTTCGGTTGGTTTCGTGATTTGTGAAAGTATTTTTAGTAATGTACTTTTGCCAGCACCATTTTTCCCGATAATCCCAACAACTTCACCTTTTTTCACTTCAAAAGAAACCTTTTTTAATGCCCAGAATGAAGATTTTTCTCTTTTAGAAGATCTAAAAAAACTAGAAAGTAGATCTCTTAAGCTTCCTTCTTTTTTTTGCCCTAAGACATATTCTTTCCCAAGGTTTTCTATTTTAATTGCGGTAGTATTCATAAGTCAAACAAAGTCAGCCATTTTATGCTCGATTTTATTAAAATAAATTATTCCTGTTATAAAAAGAAGTATCGTACAACCAAGGGAAACAAAAATTAAATTCCCTGGTGCTGCACCACCAAAAACGCTCCACCTAAACCCTTGAATTACTCCAGCCATAGGATTGAGATAAAAAATGGGAGCTGCCCATTTAGGCAATTGTTGCATTGCAAACTCTGCTGGATAAGCAATGGGGGTGATATACAACCCTATTTGAACCATAAACGGAACAATATGCTGGAAATCTCGATATCGAATAGTTAATGCACTTAACCAAATCCCTACGCTTAATGCTGCAATAATACCCATTAAAATAAAAAATGGGGCATAAATAATATTAATTGATGGACCAATCCCATAGTAAATCATCAATATCACCATAATCAATAAAGCTATTCCGTAATCAATAAATCCAACAATAGCTTTAGATATTGGAATAATTAACCTTGGGAAATAGATTTTTTTGACCATATCTTGACTAGATATAATTGAGTTCCCTGAATTGGTTAGAACATAAGCAAAGTAAGACCATAAACTCATACCTGCAACAGTAAAAAGAAGATGTGGTATTTCAGTTTTCACTCCAACAAACCGACCAAATACTAACGATAAAATCAATAATGTTATTAAAGGCTGTACGATAGCCCACAACAAGCCTATAGTTGTTTGAGCATATCGCACTTTAAAATCTCGCCAGGCTAAAGTATAGAACAAATCTTTATAGTGAAACAATTCCTTGAAATCAGGAAGTACACTGTGAATTTTAGCATCTATTATCTTTTTTATCATCTTGGTAAATAAACTGGTAACAAATATAAACTATATTTAATTGAAAAATAATCATCTAACAGTATTTAAAAGCCAACAATATTTCAAAAATAGTTAACATTTCGTACCTTTAACAAAAAAATACATTTTTATTAAAAATAATTTTAATGGCGAAAAGAATTTTTCTGTTTGATTTAAAAAGCGTATTATTTTTTGTTTTTTCACTAGCTATCTTTAGTGTTAATGCTCAAAATCAACCGAATAATATCTCAGGTTTAGCATTATGGCTAAGATCAGATTCCAGTTTAACACTTTCGGGAAGCAATGTCACCAACTGGCAAGACATCTCAGGTAATGGTTATGACTTTAACGAAGCTTCGCCTACAAAACAACCTTTAGTAACAACTACTAATATAAAATTAAACGGCTATCCATCAATAGATTTTGACGGAATAGATGACGGCCTGTTGTCGTCCTCTAGCATTACTCTTGGCAATAATGAGTCTAGCATATATATAGTTGCCGACCTAAAAAATCACTCAAACTATGGAATGGTTGTTTGCTATGGCACTAGTGGTGCAGGTTCTTGGAATTTTAGACTAAGGCCCTCTACCCCGAATATAACCTTAGTGAATGGTTCAAACAACATTGGATCCGGATTAAGCAATCCCTCACCTTTAGATTTAGTTGTGTCAGATTTCACTATTCTAAACGGGTCTACCAATTCCACTTCAGGTCAATGGAAAGTCTCCGAAAACGGAGTGTTTTCAGACTCCGTTGTTTCTGGATTTAGTCAGGCGAGTTCTAACTTAATGAGCTTGATGAATAGAGCTTCAGCATTTTATACCGAAGTAGATGTCGCAGAAATCATTATCTATAACAGAGAATTAACTTCCCATGAGCACGATTCAATAATCTTATATATAAGAAGACGTTATGCTCCTCCAGTTGATATTGATTTTTCTTATGTCCTTTGTGATGCTATATTAAGTGCTAATGATCGATTTATATCCTACATATGGAATACAGGAGACACAACAAGTACAATCTTAGTAAATAATTTAGGAACATATTGGGTGAACACTATAGATATTTTTGGATTCACTTCATCTGATACTATTGAAGTTACTTCAACAATTGATTTAACGATCTTTTCAACCGATAGTTCAATTTGTTTAGGAGACACGTTAACACTCAACACTAATCTAAATCAATCAATACATACATTTGTTTGGAATGATTTAAGTACTGATTCTTTATTGAAAATTACAGCCGAAGGTCAATATTGGATTACAATAACAGATACTTTTGGGTGTTCAAGAACTTCGGAAAGAATTACAGTAACTGTAGATTCCCTCTCCATTCAAACAACATTAGGACCAGACACAACAACCTGCCAAGGGGCGGCACTAAATCTAGTTACAGGAAACAATCCAAACATTTATTTATGGAGTTCAGGAGATACGACATCCACTTCACTAGCTGATACCGCAGGTATTTATTGGGTTCAAGTAACTAATCTTAACGGGTGTTTTGCCGAAGATACAGTAAACATTTCCTTAAATGGTATTGCTCCAGTTGTAGGATTTGAAGCGATGAATTTTTGCATCAATGAAACAACTACATTTACGGACACCTCCTCCACCTTAGATGTGAGTAATATTATCTCTTGGAAGTGGAAATTTGGAGATGGAGACTCCTCTAATAGTCAACATCCTAATCACCAGTATACCAATAATGCTATTTACAATGTAAATCTTGAAATAATAACTGATTCAGGATGCGCCAACTTCATTTCAATACCTGTTCAAACCTACAATCCTCCAATAGCTAATTACTCAACATCAGTTGATTATTGCTCTAACCTCCCTTTTCCATTTACAGACAATTCAACAACAACAAATGGATCTATAACTTTATGGACCTGGGATTTTGGTGAGCAAGGTACTTCAGACACCTCTTCATTACAAAACCCTAGCTACAATTTTGCTATCACTGACAATCATACGGTTCAGTTAATTGTTACTGACTCCTTAGGCTGTAAAGATACTGTTGAGCAAGTTGTAACGATATGCGTAGGCCCTGGGCCTAAAGACCTTACAGGTCTTGCTGTATGGCTAAAGTCAGACCAAAACTTAATCCTCTCGGGAAGTAATGTAAGCTCTTGGGGTGACATTTCTGGTAATGGGTATTTATTTTCTGAAGCAGTAAGTGCTAAACAACCGTTAATAGCTAACACTAATGCTAAACTAAATGGTTACCCTTCAATAAATTTTGATGGTATAGATGATGGATTGTTGTCAACCACTAATGTTACCCTAGGAACAGCTGGAACAAGTATCTATATAGTTGCCAATTTAAATAATCATGTAAACTATGGCATGTTTGTTTGTTACGGAACTTTTGACCCAGGTTCTTGGAATTTCAGGTTAAGACCCTCTTCTCCAAATATAAGTCTGGTAAATAGTTTAACAAGCGCTGGGGCTGGATTAAGCAATCCTGCTCCTAAAGATTTAAGCACTTCAAATTTCACCATCTTAAATGGAAGTGTTAACACGACTTCAGGTCAATGGAAAGTTGCTGAAAACACTGTTTTTACAGACGCTACAATTTCAGCGTTCAATCAGACAAACTCTAATCTAATGAGTTTGATGAAAAGAGCTTCTCAATATTACAACGAAGTAGATGTAGCAGAAATCATAATTTACGACCGAGAGTTAAACGCTTATGAGCACGATTCAATAGTTCAATACCTAAGAACTCGTTATGCACCTCCCGTTAATTTAGGTGTAAACATTAATGTTCCTTATGGATTTTGTGATACAACATTAAGTGCAGGTGAACGTTTCACCTCGTATTTATGGAGTACAGGTGATACCACAAGTGCTATTGTAGCTCATGAATCAGGAGGTTATTGGGTGTCAACTTTAGATGTTTTTGGATTTGCTTCATCAGATACCATAGTAGTAAACTACCCTATAGATTTATCAGTCTTCTCACCCGATACCACAATATGTTTCGGAGACACCTTATTATTAAATACAAGCTTGAATAATTCAATACATACATTTGTTTGGAGTGATTTAAGTACTGATTCCTTATTGAAAGTTACTCAACCTGGAAGCTATTACCTTACTGTTACCGACTCCTTAGGGTGCTTTATAAACACAGACA
>JAWUVT010000131.1:0-7406 GCA_034112225.1 Flavobacteriales bacterium
CGAATGCCGCGAAGCAGAATTGAGAAATCTTCATGAAGCTTGAGAGATCATTATGAGTACAGAGTGGTTGAGCGGCGGGAGATCTCTCTACAAGTTGTAGAATACTTGTTGCGAGGGTGGGATCTCTACACAGGATCGATAGTACATGCTAGGAAGTTGGGGATGAGAGGCTAAGGAGGTGGTGTTCAACTAATACAGTGTACTGCGAATGAGTTCCGCGCTTCTATTTTTCGGGGTTTTGTGAAAGCAAAGCTATTGTCCACCACATTCGGTAAGCACGATGCAGGCTTTTAGGAAACACGGACATTGTAAAACTTTACCATACTCCTCTAATGTTTTTAAGTAATTTTGAAAATCAATATTTTGCATGAAATTTATAGGGAATAATAGAGAGTGTTTTGAGGTGGTTCATGTAACTCGTGAGAATTCCGAGGTATTAAAAACATCAAAAGAAAATGAACTTTCTTTATTGTGGTTTGATTCTGATGACAATAAATTAATTATTGACAACAAAGAATATCTTTTTAAGACCAATGATATTGTTTGTCTTACGGAATTTCATAAGGTTAAAACTGAAAAAATTTCATCGCTGAAGCTGTTAAGGTTTAATAAACCATTTTATTGCATCCTGGATCATGATAGTGAAGTTGGGTGCAAGGGCATCTTATATTATGGTGCTTTTAATTTGCCAATATTTCAACTGCCAAAAGAGGATATAGAAATTTTAGAAACGGTTTGGAAGGTTCTTTATATGGAATTAGAGTCAACAGATAGTTTACAGTTAGAAATGTTGCAAATGATGTTAAAAAGGATTCTGATTCTTTGCACTAGGATTTATAAAACTCAAGTTAATTATGAATCGTTAGACATGGTTCATATTGATCTTGTGCGAGCATTTAATTTTTTAGTAGAGAAAAATTTTAAAGAATTGCACAGTGTTGTGGATTATGCTGATTTATTAAGTAAAGCCCCTAAAACCCTTTCGAACTTATTTAAAAAGTTGGGAAACAAGACTCCTCTCCAATTTATTCAAAGTAGGTTATTGTTAGAGGCCCATCGTTTATTAAAGTATACAGATCAATCAATTTCAGAGGTTGGATACGCTCTTGGCTTTAAGGACATCCAATCCTTTAGTCGGTTTTTTAAAAATCAAGAAGGCATTTCACCTAACGAATATCGTGATTCCTAATAAAAAGGAAGTATTGCCAACACTTAAGGAATTACTGCCTAACTGTTTTCTTTAACTTAGGCTCATCTTTGTATCGTAATTATTAATTAAAACGTATTAAAATGAAAGAGATAGAAAGCCTCAACGATTTTCAAAAAATTATGGAAGGAGATCAACCTGTATTGTTAGACTTTTATGCGGATTGGTGTGGACCTTGTCAAACTTTATTGCCAATTGTAGAACAGTTAGCAGTAAAGCACGCATCAGATTTTGTGATCGCAAAAGTAAATGTAGATAAGGTTCCTGAATTGTCTCAGAAATTTAATATTAGAAGCATCCCTTCATTATTTTTCATTAAAAACGGAGAAGTGAAAGAAAACATTTTGGGTTTAAGAACAACACAAGAATTGGATGATAAAATTCACCACTACTTAGCAAAAACAACACTTTAACGAATTCTAAAAAACTGACGATGAAAACAATCACATTATACGGGGCAGATTGGTGCCCAGACTGTAGAAGAGCTAAAGCTTTTTTAAAAGACAATGAGCTAGAATATACATTTATTGATGTAGATTTAGATAAAGAAGCTACTTCTAAAGTAGAAGAGATCAACAATGGGAAGCGAATCATTCCAACATTAATGATCAATGAAAAATCATATACGAATCCTGATAACATGGTTTTATCTGCTGTGTTAGGAATTAATGAGGTTGGTAGAGTACAGCTTTTTGGAGCAGATTGGTGTCCCGATTGTAGAAGAACCAAAAACTTTTTACGAGACAACCGTATTCATTTTGAATTTATTGATGTAGATGCTAACGATTGGGCGACACAAAAAGTAGAGGAAATTAACAATGGAAAACGAATCATTCCTACGGTTTTAATTGACGGAAAACCCTACACAAATCCTGATAATGTTGAATTAACAGCTTTACTATCGATCAATATTGAAAAAGAACATAAAATTTACGACACTGTAATCATTGGAGGTGGGGCGGCTGGTTTAACAACCTCAATTTATGCGCAAAGAGATCGATTTGATACCTTGATTTTAGAGAAAAAGAACATTGGCGGAAATGCTTTTTTAACTGAAAAGATTGAAAATTACCCAGGTTTCACTTCTATTTCGGGACCTAAGTTGATGGACAAGATGGAAGAACAAGCAAAAACTTATTGTGCTGTAATCAAAACAGGAGAAGAGGTTGTTGACATATCCAAAGAAGGAGAATTGTTTACTGTAAAAACAAAAGGCAGCGCTTACATTGGTAAAACGGTTGTACTTTCTTCAGGATCAACTTATCGACTACTTGGCATTCCAAATGAAACAGAATTAATTGGTTCAGGAATTCATTTTTGTGCGACTTGTGATGGTGCTTTTTATAGGGATAAAGACATTATTGTAATAGGAGGAGGAAACTCTGCTTTAGAAGAGGGGATATTTTTAGCAGGTTTTTGTAAAAGTGTTAAAATAGTAAACCGTTCCAATGAATTTACAGCCTCAGAAACCTATGTAGAGAAATTATCTACCATTGATAATCTAACTACTTATATGAATAAAACATCGGTAGAATTTATTGCCGGAGAAAATGAATTGTTTAGTTCGTTAAAGGTACGGGACAACGAAACCAATGAAGAGTCATTAATAACAGCAGATGGAGTGTTTATTTTTATTGGATTAATTCCGAATACAACAGCATTTAAGGGGGTAGTCGCCTTAGATGAAAGCGGGTTTATTCAAACCACTGCTTTGGCAGAAACTTCTGTAAAAGGGATATTTGCTGCTGGTGATTGTAGGGAAGGAGCTATTGCACAAGTTGCCGCGGCAACAGGAGAAGGGGTGCTGGCGAGTTACGGAATTAGAAATTATTTAAAGTAAATGGTGTACCCATTAATCGCCCCAAAGGCCTCAATCTATACCCTGTAAATGCATCACCACAACACAAGCATCGAAGCCCATAGAAATCAACAAAAGTCCTTTCGTTCTTCTGATGGGGTAATAAAATATATTGATGAGGGTAAAGGGGATGTGATTTTATTGCTTCACGGAATCCCAACATCGTCTTGGTTGTATCGGAAAATGATTGATGACTTAGTGATTCAGGGTTCTAGAGTTATTGCACCAGATATGTTAGGTTTTGGAAATAGCGATAGTCCTGATGGGTATGAAATTTACTCTTCTGCAGCACATGCAAAAAGATTGATTGAGTTAATGGATTATTTAGCGGTAAAGTCTTGGAATCATCTGATGCACGATGCTGGAGGTTTCTGGACTTGGGAGCTCCTCAAAAACAATCCCAATCGAGTCAATAAACTTATTGTTTTAAATGCGCTTATTTTAGAAAATGGATTTTTTCCTCCAATAAAAATGAAGGAAGGTGGGTTTGCTAAATTTATTTTGTCTCTTTATCGTACTCAAATCACTTCTGGTATTTTGTTGAAAATGCTGTTTAAAAATGGGTTGACAGCTCACAAACTTTCAAAAGCCGAATTTACAGGGTATCAACTACCCTTACTTGAAGGGAAGACAAAAGGCATGTATTATTTCTTTACGCAACTGTCTAGCCCTTTTCCAAATTACGAGGAAACCTTACAACAATTAACGATACCCGTTACTGTGATCTGGGGAAAACAGGATAAAATATTAAAGTGGAGTCCGCAGGAAAATAGGGTGACCGAATTGTTGAAAATTAAGGCATGTCACCTTCATATTCTAGATGCGAATCATTTTATACAGGAAGAAAAACCGACTAGAATTACCGCAATAATTAATGCTTTTATACACTAAAAATGTAAGATGATGAACTGGAATGATGTTTTAAAATATGCGAACAACGGTAGTCCTGCTCCAGAGAAAAGAGTAGAGAAAACAGAAGAGGAATGGAAAAGTATGCTAACTCCAGAACAGTTTAGAATTACGCGGTTAAAAGGAACCGAAAGAGCCGGTTCAGGAGCCCTTTGTAGTGCTCATGATGCAGGAAAGTATCGTTGTATTTGTTGTGCTACATTGCTGTTTGATTCCACACTTAAATTCGATTCAGGAAGCGGTTGGCCAAGTTTTACGGTGCCTCTCTCAGAAAATGTAATCAAATACCACAAAGACTCGTCCTTCGGAATGATAAGGGTAGAGGCGATGTGTAATACATGTGATGGCCATTTGGGTCATGTTTTCGCTGATGGACCAGCGCCAAGTGGATTAAGGTATTGTGTTAATTCAGAATCTATCCAACTCATAAAAAAGGAGCTCTAATGATGAAAATAGAAATGGCAGTTTGGAGGAGGTTGTTTTTGGAGTATAGAAGCAATTGTTCAACAATTAAAAGGCGTTCAACAAGTAGCATCAGGTTACACGGCTGCGAATGCTCCTGGGCTAGCGACTTCTAAAGCGATTTGTTGTGGATTAACAGTTCATGCTGAAGTAGAACCGGTCACTTTTGATTGGGATGTATTCAGCGATCATGATTTGAGGACCATTTTTATGACCAGCCATGATCCAACACCATTGAATATGGAAGAAAGAGATAGCGGTGCTCCACATCGATCTGTTATTTATGATAGCGCTAAGGAACAACAAGAAATTGTAAAGGAGGCCTTTTCTGAAGTAAAAAATTAGTATTGAGAACCAATTGTTACAGCGTTGTCTGAAGCAACAGAATTGCCACTGGCTGAAAAAGGGCCTCAAGATTATTAGGAGAATAACTCAGGGAATGGCCGCTGTAGCTTGGTTATTGACCCTGAAATTGAAAAAGAACTAAAAGCAATGAATACCCATAAACTAAAATATGAATCCATTAATTAAGATATTAGGAACTTGGAAAGGAAATCAAGGTATTGATTTAGCCCCAAAACCAGTTGAGGATGAAAATAATCCGTATTACGAAACCTTAAGCATAGAGCCTTTAGATAGTACCATTGAAAATGCCGAAGCGCAAGAATTATTGGCTGTTATTTACCGGCAAGTTGTTAGAGAAAAAGCAACTGATAAAATTTCTCACAGTGAGGTAGGCTATTGGCTGTGGGATAAGGAAACGAACAAGGTAATGAATTCTTTTACCATACCAAGAGGTGTTTGTGTATTAGCTGCTGGTGATTTCACTACTCAAAACAATGAATTAACGCTATCTGTAAATGCGGATATTAATGATTCTAACGGTTCTATTGCTCAATCTGAATTTATGGTTTCAAAAGCCAACATACGCTCTTTTAAAAGAGAGTTTAAAGTAGTAGAGAATGCCTTATCCTATTCGCAAGAAACAGTTGTAGATATTTATGGCAAAGTGTTTCATCATACTGATACCAATCTGTTAACGAAAGTAATTTGAAAAATAACTCTTCTATGAATAATGAAATTAAGTTATACGGGTCAGAAAAATGTCATAAAACAAATGATTACATTTCAGTATTTAAAAAGAATAACTTAGCGTTTATTTTTTTAGATGTAATCGCAAATGAATGCCATGCAGAAGAACTAAAATCTCTTTATACAACAAGAAAATTAAATTTCCCGACCATAATGATAGGAGATAAAAGGCTGAGAAACCCTTCAGAATTTGAATTGAAAAAATGGCTAATTGGTAAAGGACTCATTTAATTACGAAATAATTTAGGATAGCGATTAAAAAAAAATCAGAATTTGAAGCTTCTCTTCAGTCAGGTAAACCTATTGTACTGGATTTCTATAAAGTATCCTGCAAGCGGTTTAAATCATTAAGGTTTATTTTAGAGCCGTTGAGATTTGAAAATAAAGAGCAAGTCATTTTCTGAAAACTAAAGCAGCACATGATGTTCAATTGGCTGATCAGTTTGGGATGACTAAGGTTCCTAGATTAATAATCATAAAAGATATGGCATCTATGGGTGCGTTTCTGGTTGGATTGCGGAGAATGGATGGCGAATAAAATTAAAAAAATTAAGCACTAAAAATTAAAAAAATGCCAACAGTAATTGACAACCTAATGGCCTATTTCTCTAAAAAAGATAATGCTGAAGAAACACAATTAGCTCCAGAAGGAATGTGTCCAATTTGTTGGGGCCATAGTGAGTATGATGGTCAATATTATAAATTAATAAAAGATAAACACCTCACTGCAGAAAATGATATCTACAAGAGTTTTATTAGTGAAATAGCTGATAAGTACGTGAATTCAACTCATAAACATGAAGATAAATACAGCTGTACAACTTGTCATCAGGAATTTTAAAAAAAAATAAATATGAAAAATTGGAAGGAATTTAAAACAGAAGAAGAGTTTTATTCAATAGTAAAACAATCTAAAGAAAGAACACAGGTGATATTTAAGGACAGTATTAGTTGTGGAATAAGTGCTCACGCAAAACATAAGTTAATAAATGGGAATGATGAATTGATAGGTAAAGCAGATTTTAATTATTTGGATTTACTGAGTCATCGCTCCCTCTCCAATTTGATTGCTATCGAATTAGCTGTGAAGCATCAATCCCCTCAAGTAATCGTGTTAAAGAATGGTGTTCCTGTTCATACTGTTACTCATCATTCTATTGATGCTGAATCATTAGCCGAATATTTATAATAAAAGAATTTCTCCGCAAGGGTGGGGTGACTTGTTGCGAGGAGGGATTTCTCCGCAGGGTTGGATTGACTTGCTGCGAGGGTGGGATCTCTCCACAAGGTCGAGATGACAGCGTCTCCCATACCAGCACTCCTTTTCGCAATGTCATTTCGATTGCCGAGAAGCAGAATTGAGAAATCTATTTAAAATTAATGTGCTATATTTAATAGATGTTCAACCCTAATTACTACGTTTATTTCCTTACAAACGTTAATAAAAAAACACTTTACATTGGAGTAACCAATGATTTAGAAAGAAGATTAAAGGAGCATAATATGGAGCCAAAAGGGTTTGTGAAAAAGTACAATTGTAACTATTTAATATACTTTGAACACTTTTCTAATATCGTACAAGCTATTGATAGAGAAAAAAAATTAAAAAAATGGGGAAGAAAGAAGAAGGACTGGTTAATAAGTACTTCCAATCCTCGCTGGGATTTTTTAAATTCGGAATTTATTGTTGATTAAAAAAAACCATGGAGGGCTCTCCACAAGATCGATAGGACAGCGACCTCCGCTAGGAGTAGAATGAAAAGGGTTGACTAAGCGAAGATTGTATCTTCGCTTTTTTTATTTAGCGCATTTTTAATGCGCAAATAATAAGTTATCCTCTGAGGCTCTGCAAGCTACACGTGTGAAAACCACTTTTGG
>JAWUVT010000132.1:0-12502 GCA_034112225.1 Flavobacteriales bacterium
CTTTTATCAATAAAGTAACAACCGATGTTCCAGAAGCGGCCATTACGGCCTTAAAAAATGAAGTGAAACATCTAATAGAACTGGTTTTTGTACTACACCTTAAAACTTTAAAAATTAAAATTGGATTGTTTTCTTTTGAGTATTCAAAAAAGAAAAAACAGCACAAGCTGTTGCTAGAGATTACTGACTATCACAGTGTTTATGAAACCATCAAACAATTGGAAGGTGAAATTGTTTCTTACTACCTTAAAATTCAAAATGAAAAACTGGAAAATGAAGAGTCTAATCTACTCAATCAGCTTGTACATGCGACTCGGCATGCCATGATCGCAGCAAAGGGAGTGAAAGACATTGCGCATAATATAGAGGCGTTCGAAAAGTCTGCTAACGACAGTAAAGTAGCCTTGTTTGAATTGTTAAAAGGAAGGTTACTTGAATTTTACCTTAGTCTACACCACATTTTACAATCTACCAGTGAGGTTATTTATTTTGAATCTCTTACCGATAGTATTAGAGAAAACCAAAGCATTCACGATCAGTTTCTAAAAGAAACCTATCAACAAATTAATAAAAAGGAATTAAATGAAATGGATATTTCTACTTTACTGAATGTGAATAGAGAAGTTTATAATGCGAATCACGCCTTAATTTACACGATCAAAGATTCCTTACTTTCAGAAGAACAAGCAGGCACTTTTAATCTGATTTCGCAGGTGAAAGAATGAGGCGATATCATCTCCTCTTTTGATGAAAATTAGCATTCATTCTGAGAAACTTCATGTTCCAAGGTGTTGCTTTTACCCACTTTTGTTCTGCTACTAGTTAGATTCGCTATAAACTTTTAAAAAAATGTAGAGGTAAGTAGATAAATTTAGATGTTTATAGTCAATAAAATCAATGATCTATGGAGTTATTTCAAGGACAAAACCTCCTAGAGTTTGCGGAACACTTCAAAACCGACTTAGAGTGCAAAGAATATTTATCTGAAATGAAGTGGGAAGCTGCTTATCACGGTGTAAAATTCGGTCATAAAAAAAGCCAAATTAGGCGGGATTATTCTCGGACTTGTAATAGCTGCAGTCATACTGAATCTGCATCTTCCAATACCTTATTTCATAAAGTCAAGTTTGGTTTACGCAAAGCATTTTTTATTGTCTTTGATATGACAACGACAACCAAGAGTTTATCGGCAAGCCAAATGGGTGTTAGATATGGTATTACAGATAAAACAGCGAGGTTATTTATGCATAAGGTTAGAGAAGCTATGAAATCTAGTAATAATAGCCCAATGGAGGGTATTGTTCATGTTGATGAGTTTGTTATCGAATAAATAGGTCCCAGTCAAAAAACAATATCTTTAATAATCTAATTGAAAGAATGGTGCATTCAGATAAAAAATATCAAACAGAATTAATAGGTTCTTAACTGATTACCTTAATAAATTTAAAAGAAAATTTACAAGTTCATATTTACGTGTCGAGATGATCCAAATACACTTTTTTGAACAGTATCCATAATTTTATTTGGCGATTGTTTGCAAATAGACTTTCTAGTTGATGAACTGCCTAAAAAATGCTTTTCCAAAGACGATAGGGTTAACGGTAGCCATTAGGAGCAGCTCTTCTTTGAATGTTGTTTCTTCATCTAAGAAACGGAGCAATCGTGGTGTTGGATTACCCGTGTAGAGCGCTGCGAAAAGTTGAGGTCCCAGGCTATTCTTATTTTGAAGAACATCCAATATAGTGTTGTCGTACCATCTAAATCTTTTTTTACGATAAGCAGTAAGATCGTTGCCATTCTTTAGGGAATGAATCATTCGAGCAACCTCTTTACCTGCATTGCTAAACGAGTATCCTGTGGATGGCTTTACCCATCCTGCAGCAGTACCTATCTTAATGATTTTTGGTTGGTGGTGTTTACTAAAATTATAATTGGTCATTGGAATAACACCCTCTTCAATTTCTTCTATCGTGTATTTTTTAATTCCAAGAATGTCTTTGATATACCCAGCAAGTAATTTATCATAAGACTCTTTGCCAGCTAATGTTGGGGTGAAAAATGTATGTTCGATTAGCGCCTCTGTTTCGCTTAAAGGAAGTACATAGGTAAAACTACAACTGTCCTTAAAGCTCAGGCGATAATCCATCATCGTGAAAGAGGAAGGGTCGAAAATAGGTTGCTCACTTTTAATTTTCCAACCTCTAAAATGTTGGTAGAGTTGAAGACTTTTCTTGTCATTTTTCCAATCATCAGTCATTCGGCTGTCAAATATCAATTCAGCTTCGTAAGTAGAAGTATCTGTTTTAATTTGAACCTTAGCTGTTGTTTCAAGCTGCTGTACTTCTTCTTTTATCCAATGAAAATTAGGAAGTGCTCGAATTTTGTTAGAGGCATAGTTGTAAAAGTCAACAGAGCGAAGCATTTTATAGCAGTACGGATCAAGCTTGAGTTGAGTTTTATGGCTTCGACCATAAAACAATCCATCTTTCCAGGAGTGCTGAATAAGCTGGTCCCATTTGCCACTTCCTACTTCCCAAAAGCACCACGTTTTATCATTCCTAGTTTTCGCCTCTTTATCAATAATGAGAATGCGTTTATGAGCAAAGAAAGGATCCTCTGCTAGTGCAAGTGCTAACTGGAGTCCAGAAGCTCCTGCTCCAATTATTGCGTAATGATAGGTGTCAGATGACATAAAAGGAACTAAAGAAAATGAGTTGTGCCAGGTAGCAATGCAGACTGAAAAAAGGATTGCCACGAAGTTGACTATACTGATGAATAAATTGAAGTAAAAGAGCGACAAAGAACCAAGCAATATAATTGCTAAAAGGAGCGATTCCCCCACTAAATTCCCAGAAATCAAAGCTGGGAGCACTGTGTTCCATAAAAAGATCTAAAAAGACCATAAGTAACGCTCCAATCAATGCTTTAAAAAAAGGATGCAGTTTAAACCGATTGGATAATTCTCCTGTAATCATGACCAATAATGCCCAATTCAATCCAATTGACCAAGGAACTCCGCCAATCTTTGGGCCCAGGTTAACTCCGTAAGAATAGTCACCAAAGAAAAGGCCATAATTTACCCCTAGAAACTCTACAAAGAGACCACAGAAGGCATAAAACAGAAAAAGAAATCCTCCCTTTTTAGAGCTTAGCGGGAAGGCAACCAAAAGTAACAGCCCGATTAAACTTAAATTAAGAGGGGTCTTGCTGATAAACCAATCTTGATGTCCCAAAGCCGATCCGATTATTGCAGAGAGGTGAAAAAGGTACAACAACCCCACCGCAATTAAGGAGCTTTTGTCTTGTTTCAATAGATATGTTTTCAGTTGTTTCATGGCTGTGGTACAAGGTCACTAACTATTTTTGCAGACAGTAAACATAATGGAATACCTCCACCTGGGTGTACTGATCCTCCACAGAAATAAAGGTTATTGAGCTGAGCAGAAAAATTAGAATGCCTCAAGAAGGCGGAAAATTTATTATTACTTGAACTTCCATACAATGAACCTCGGAATGAACTGGTCCGATTTTCAATAGTGAGAGGTTCCAAAATTTCTTCCACTTCGATCAGCTCATTCAGGTCTACCTGAAGTATCCTGTTGAGCTTTGTAATGATATTTTTTCTCGCTTTTTGTTTCAGTACTTCCCAGTCTTGACCATAATTAGCAGGGGCATTGATCATAACAAACCAATTCTCATGACCTTCGGGAGCATCCTCAGGAGCTTCTTTACAGGTAATGTTTACATAAACAGTTGGATCGTGATGAATTCCTTTGGTGCTAAATAGTTCTTTAAATTCTTCTTCATAATGATCACTAAAGAAAATGTTGTGTAAATCCAACTCAGGAAAACTTCCTTTTATCCCCCAATAGAAAATTAAAGCAGAACTTGAAGATTCCTGTTTAAGAACACGTTTAGGAGGCTTAATGTCTGGTAAAAGTTTAGGATAAGCAGAAAAAATATCCATATTACAAACCACTATTGCTGCATGTTTTGCTCCTTCTTGGGTTTCAATTCCTATGGCTTTACCATTTTGATGAAGGATTCGATTTACAGGAGTATTTAAGTGAATAGTGATTCCTTGATCAGTTGCTAAACGCGTTAAGCTCTGAGAAATTTCATGCATTCCTCCTTTTGGAAAAAAAGTTCCAAAGTACATTTCTAGATGAGGAATCATAGACATAATTCCTGGAGTTTGATAAGGGGAGGATCCGTTATAAGTCGCATAACGGTTAAACAACTGAACAAGCTTCGTGTTTTTAAATGCCTTTCGATTGGTTTGATCTAAATTCTGGAAAAGATCGAGTTTAAAGAATTGAAGCGCAGCAAAGAGTGTTTTTATCCGCAAATAGGTAGACCATTTATGTAAGGAGCGGTGTAAAAATATTTCTTTAGTCAGGTCATATTTTAGTTTCGCTTTTTTTAGGTAGCTCTGGAGGTGTTTTGGATCTTCATTAAATTCAGTAGATGCTTCTTTGATAAAACGTTCCAAATCTTTAGAAACATTAAATTGAGTACCGTCTTCCCAAAAATAATTACAAACATTTTCTTTGGCGGTATAATCGAAATAAGATTTAGGATTCGCGGTGAATAACGCTATGACTTCATTGACTAATTGTGGCATCGTAAAAAGTGATGGGCCTGCATCCCATCGGTAACCGGATACATTTAGGGCATGTAACTTCCCTCCTGTGTAGGAGTTGGTTTCATAGATCTCTACTTCGTAGCCCAAATTTTTAAGTCTCAAGGCTGCAGCCAATCCAGCGATTCCAGATCCTATTACAATTGCTTTACTCAAATTATCTCAAACGATTAACGACTAGTTTTATAAGGTCAGAACTTCTTCCAGCAAATGTAGCCCTAAAAGTTTAATTTTTTTATTTACAAACTACGTTATTCTGGAACAGATTTTAAGACCTTGACTTCGACCTCAGTAAGCGCGAGCTATTAAGTGGGAGTCGAGAAGAGAGGGAAGAAGGAAGATAAGAGGTATAATAGAGGGGATTAGATTCGCAACTAGAAATTGAACCCTTTTGTAAGGGTTGGTTAAGAGTAGACTTTGCGAGAACCTTTTGATAAAAAACAGCAAGCACGAAACGTCCCATTTATAACTTTTTTTTTATTTCACCATTCAATAGCAGATTGTTCTACGCCCTAACTTTTAAACTTGAGCCACTAAGTGATCTTAAAATCGATGAAAGGTTAGGTACTAGTTATTTCATTAATTTCACAGCATGAACTCCAAATTAGATCCACATATCCTTATTAAAGGGGCACGAACAAATAACCTGAAGAACATTTCATTGCAAATTCCGCACAACCAATTTATTGTAGTGACTGGAATTTCGGGATCAGGAAAATCGAGCCTTGTTTTTGATATCATCGCTAAAGAAGGACAGCGGAGGTATTTTGAAACCTTACCGTCTTTTGCTCGTCAGTTTATGGGGAAAATCAGCCGGCCAGATGTCGATGAAATTGAAGGCCTTTCTCCAGTAATTGCAATTGGACAGCGCACCACAGGAATGCATGCTAGATCTACCGTTGGAACCCTAACGGATATCTATGATTTGCTGCGGTTGCTGTTTGCTAGAACAGGAACAACAGCTGAGCGTATTGCCCTTTCTCGATCACTTTTTTCGTTCAATTCCGCAATTGGTAAGTGCACCCGTTGTAATGGTATTGGCATGGAAGAGCAAATAGATTTGAACCGCCTCATCAGCAACTCTGAAAAATCGATTAGAGACGGAGCATTAGCGCCAACATTACCCAATGGTTATATTATGTACTCTCAAGTAACTATTGAGGTGCTTAACCAAGTTTGTGAAGCCGAAGGGTTTAGTGTTGATATTCCATGGAAGGAATTGACAGACCAACAGCGGGAAGTAATTTTGTACGGTAGCGAACTCATAAAAGTACCTTTTGGTAAACATAGTCTAGAATCACGTTTAAAATGGACAGGAATTAAAGCTAAACCAAGGGAAGAAGGACATTACAAAGGAATGCTTCCGATCATGTCGGATATTTTGAGAAGAGATAGAAATGCCAATATACTTAAGTACGTACATGCCGTAACTTGTGCTGCATGTAATGGAACTCGATTAAATAGCAATGCATTAAGTGTAACCGTGCAAGGCAAGTCTATTGCAGAAATAGTTACCTTAGAATTGAACGAACTAAAAGTATGGATTCAGTCCAATACTTGGGGAACTGTAGCCAAAGAAATTGTAAATAAAATTGAAGCTCAAGTTGATTTGTTGGAAGATTTGGGATTGGGTCATTTAACCTTAGATCGTCCATCAAAATCACTTCGTGCAAGTGAGATTCAACGAATTAGAGTGGCCAATCAAATTTTAGTTCCCTTAAGTGATGTGTTGTACGTTTTTGATGAACCTTCAATAGGATTGCATCGAAAAGAAAACGAAAGGTTGATTGCTCATTTTAAACAACTCGTAAAAAAAGGAAACACGGTACTTGTTGTGGAGCATAACCTAGAGACCATTAACAGTGCAGATCATATTTTAGAAATGGGTCCAAAAGCGGGAATAGATGGAGGGGAAATCCTATTCAATGGATCATTTACAGCATTTTCTCAGCAAGATGATTTGGCAGCGATTAGTCCAACTTATAGCGCCATAAAATGTTCAACCGAGATGCCCAAACTTAAACCAAAAATTGAAGAAAATTCGATTCGTTTGATTGGATGTTCAGCAAGAAACCTAAAAAACATAACTGTTGAATTTCAGCTCGGAAAACTCAATGTGGTCAGTGGAAAATCGGGGGTCGGAAAATCGAGTTTAGTAAAAGGAACCTTACTTAAAGTGGTTCAGCAGCACTTGGGTATAGAAATTGATGAACCTGCCAAGCTCACCAGTACAGCAAATATTGAATTGATCAATAAACTGATATTTATTGATCATTCACCAATAGGAAAAACACCACGGAGTAATCCCGCAACCTATTTAGGTTTGTCAGATCATATTCGTGACCTCTATGCAAGTCTACCCAAATCAAAAAAACAAGGATTTACGAAATCTCGTTTTTCATTCAATAACAAAGGCGGAAGATGTGAAACCTGCCAAGGTGCTGGAAAAACGCAAATTGGAATGCATTTTTTGGGAAATGTAGACTTAGTTTGCAATACTTGCAATGGTAACCGATTTAATGAAGCTACCCTTAATGTAAAGTACAAAGGATTGTCAATTGCTGAGGTTTACCAATTATCGATTAGTGATGCTATACTCTTTTTTGTAGATCAGCCAAAAGTATTGGTAGGCCTCAATATATTACAGGAAATAGGGCTCGGGTATTTAACACTCGGACAATCCTCAACAACACTTTCTGGTGGGGAAGCACAGCGAATTAAAATTGCCAATCAACTTCAAAAAAAAGATACAGGAGATACCTTGTACGTGATTATTGAGCCCAGTATTGGATTGCATCACAATGATATTAAATCACTTAACCAATTGTTTGATCGCATTACACAGAAAGGCAATACGATTGTTTGTATTGAACAAAATGAAACGATTATTGGGTGGAGCGATTGGCATATTGAATTGGGACCCAAAGGTGGCGCATCCGGAGGTAGGGTTTCTTTCCAGGGAATACCTAAAGCGGATTTAGAGAGGGTGACGCAAAAAAAACAATTAAAAGATTCAAAACCTCATGTTCAAGATGAGATCATTTTAAATGGAGTCACCACGCATGGCTTAAAAAATATTGATGTTTGGATGCCTAAAAATCAGTTGACTGTTGTTACTGGAGTTTCAGGAAGTGGAAAATCATCGTTGGTTTACGAGACTCTGTTTGCAGAATCCAATGCTCGATTTACAGAGTCGTTATCTACTTATAATAGAAGTTTTCTACAACAAAACAGTGAAGCTAAAATAGCCTCTTTCTCAGGCTTAGGACCAGCAATTGGAATCAATAGGAAAGGAGGGGCTCCTTCTAGACGCTCAACGGTTGGTACACTCTCTGGCGTTTATGATGCATTTAGATTGTTGTATTCAAGGATTGCGCAGCAGGAAGGCGAAATCTTTACCGCTCAGCACTTTTCTTTTAACCACCACTTAGGAGCTTGTCCAGAATGTGAAGGATTAGGTAGAATTTTAAAATGCGATCCAGACGCCCTAATTGTTTTTCCAGAGAAATCCATAGGGCATGGCGCAGTTGCTGTGAATAAGGCCATTGGGTATTATGCAGATAGTAATGGTCAATTTATGGCTACGCTCAAGGAAGTTGCCAAACAAAAAAACTTTAATATAGATGAACCATGGCACAACCTCAATGATGAGGTGAAAAAGGTGATTCTCTATGGAACGGAAGATGCCATTTGGGAGGTGACTTGGAAGTATACAACTAAATCAAGAACAGGGACACAAAACTTAAGGGCAAAATGGTTGGGGTTCTGTAATTATATTGATGATGAATATCAGCGGAAACTTCATAATAAAAAGCTAAAAGAGTTAGAAAATTTATTACATGCTGTTGAGTGTCCATCTTGCCAAGGTAGCCGATTGAAACCAGAATTATTAAAGACAAAGTTTTTAGGGAAAAACATCCATGAAATTTCTTATTTAAACATTGAAGCTTGTTTGGCTTTAATGGAGCAATTAGAGACGAAGGTAAGTGCTGTTGTTTTGTCAATCACAAAAGTGGTTTTACCACCAGTAATAAAATCCTTACAAACTATTGTTGACCTAGGCTTGGGGTATTTGAATTTGGACAGAGCAGTAAGTTCTCTTTCTGGAGGCGAACGACAGCGGATTGCGCTTGCAGGACAATTGTCTACGCACCTGTTTGGAGTTACCTATGTGTTGGATGAGCCAACAATAGGATTGGATGAAGCACAAGTTTCCGTTTTATCAAAAGTTTTAAAAAGAATTGTAGCCAATGGAAATACGGTAGTGGTCGTTGAGCACGATCCTTCTTTTATCAAAAATGCCGATTACCTGATTGAGATGGGTCCAGGTGCTGGTCGTTTAGGTGGTGAAGTCATCTATCAAGGCAAAGTTAGTGGCATTATAAATGCCAAACATTCCGCAACTTACCACTTGCTTGAAGAGCTACGAAAAAATACAGTTCAAAAACCACCCTTCGAAGCTTTGGCTTTTGCAAAACGTGCTCAGGAGAGTAACAAAAAAGGAGATGCTTTTGGCGTAAAAGGAGCCTTTGCCAATAATCTTAAAAAGGTGGATGTTCATTTTTATCCCCAACAAATAACAGCAATAAAAGGGGTTTCAGGAAGTGGGAAATCTAGTTTGATTAAAGCCGTGTTGTATCGTTCTTGGCTAAAAAGAAGACCGGTGAATTGTTCGAGAGTATATGGCTTGGACCAATTTGAAGACGTCTTACTGATTGATCAAGAACTACTAAAACAAAGTAGTTTGACAACTCCAGCAACTTACACTGGAATTATTGAACAATTAAAAACGTTATTTTCAACAACAGCATTCGCAAAAAAAGAAGGCCTCAAAAAAGCTGATTTCTCCTACCAAAGTAAGAATGGAAAATGTACGACTTGTGGGGGGGCTGGAAAGTTAAAAACAAGTATGGATTTTATGAGCGATATCTGGCTCACCTGTGATAGCTGCAAAGGCATGCGTTATAATGAGAGCATTCTTTCTTGTAAATTAAATAAGCGTTCAATTGGAGAAGTTTTACAGATGACAGTGCAAGAGGCCATGGAGTTTATCGATGCTGGTGTTATTTTAGAAAGCTTGGATGTTTTAATGCAAGTTGGAGTGGGACATTTGTTATTGGGACAAGCAGGGAATACTCTGTCTGGAGGAGAATCCCAACGGTTAAAACTAGCATCTTCTATGCTGAAAAAACACAAAGGAAACATCTTGTACCTCTTCGATGAGCCAAGTACTGGCCTTCATTATTTTGATATTTTACCATTAATTACCGTTTTTAAATCGTTAGTTGATCGGGGTGATACCGTACTTTTTATTGAACACAATAGTGCCTTGATTAACGCTGCCGATCAAGTCATTACGATTGGTCCAGGAAGTGGCGAGAATGGTGGGGAAGTGGGAAGTGAGAAGTTTATCAAGTAGAAAGTTGTAAAGTGAGAAGGGAACACCACTAGAACTTCTGATATTTATGTGAGGTCATTCTCTAAAAACTTGTTTTTTAGATCCGATTTACGCTTGTAATGATTTTGAGTAATTTGATTTAAAAAGGTGTTAGATTTAATTAACTTAAATTCTAATGGTTTTGTAAGCTCAGAAAATAAAGAATAACCGCCACCTAATAAAATGGGAATGGTTGTGATTACCATCTCGTCAATTAAGTCTTCCTTTAAAAATCCTTGAATAGTAGCTCCTCCATCGATATAAAGTCTCTGATGTCCTTTTTGATGGATTTGATCTAAAATTTCAGGGAATGAACCTTTCATTAAAAAAGCTTTTTCTTTATGACTTTCAGGTAGATTCGTTAAGGTGTTGCTCAATACATAAACTGGTTTTTGATAAGGCCACTCACAATCAAATCCACAAATAGTTTCAAAGCTTACTCTTCCCATAACCAGCGCATCAATAGTAGTGGTGAAATCGGAATACCCCATGTCATTATGGTCGGGGTTAGGAATAGCGGATAACCAATCTAATCCACCATTTTTGTCAGCGATATAGCCATCTAAACTTACCGCAATAAACACACTGTTTTTCATTTTACTAATTTTAGGGTTACTGAAGAACTAAACTAGTTTTTATTAAGAACAGATACAAAGAATATTACTTCTTATTTCGCAATACTAATAGGCCTCTTGGGGTCTAGATCATCAGATAAGTGCTGAACAATTTTCCATTCTCCATCGGTTTTTTTTAAAAGGAATATTATTCGGTTTCCTGGAGATTCAAGTCCAGGAAAGATGAATTCATATGTTCCTTTAGAATTTATTACCGCATAAGCCATGTCTTCATCAATGACTATTTCTTCAATGATAAAATCAAGATTTATTTGATTTTGGGAAGCTATACGTTCGTAAAAATCTAAAAGATTGTCTACGCCAACTTTTGCTGCAACAGAAGGCGACATGATTTCTTCCGTTGAGTAAAGGCTTTCAGCCAATTTTTTATCGGCTGTATTTATTGATTTTTCATACAAATTGAGTAGTTTTTCTATTTTTTTTTCTTCATTTACCATGATTTCTGTTGTTTTTGAGCTAAACTTAATTTTTATTCTTCTTGAATCGTTTCCATATTCTCTATCATTTTATTGGCAATAGATCCGCGAATAATTCGACGAACGAAATGTATTCTTATTTTCAGGTGCATTGGATAAAGTAAGGTACTTTTACATGATACGGAATTTCGCTAATGCTTCTAGCTTGTTCTATATTTGCTTGAGGTTCTCTTACTTTTTGTCGTATTTTCTTTAAAATATTGAAAATCTTTTTATTGACTTCAATTATACGATTGTGCTTAAAATCATTAAGTCTTTTGACTGCATAATCTTTAGCAATTATAAAATTGCCCATACCTCGGTTTTTAATTAATAGTACTCGACGAAAGTATTTAATTTAATTGTTTAACTGCTTTTTTTTTACGACTAATATGTTAGTATTATTGGATTCCTAAACTGATTTCAGATAAATATCTTATGGTTCTCCATCAATAAAAATAGTAAAGTTATGTGGGATTAAATGGGTGAAATAAAAGTAGATATCAAGGGTTGAAAAAATACATAAGTTAACGATTTTCTTTAGCTGTAGCACTTATTGAGTGTTTATCATCACGGATTTTTCTCCATAAAATCGATCAAAAATTAAGCAAGCAGTTAAATCTCCGGTTACATTAACCACCGTTCTAAACATTCCTAAAATACGATCAATACCTATTATAACGATTAAACCATCAACGGGAATTCCGTTACGCTGTAAAACGGAAGCCAAAATAATAACACCACCACCAGGAATTGCAGGTGTGCCAATGGAGGCAGCAACAACAGTTATGGTGATAAGTATTAAATTAATTATGGAGAGTTCAATGCCGTAAGCTTGCGCCATAAAAAGTGTGGTAACACATTGGAATAAGGCTGTTCCATCCATATTAATGGTGGCTCCAACAGGAATCACAAAATCACTAATGTGAGCAGAAACCCTTAATTCTTGATCTGCAGTTTGCATGGATACGGGCATAACAGCAGCAGAACTGGCGGTAGAAAAAGCTAATATTAGAGGTTCCTTAATGGCTTTAAAAAATGAATAAGGATTTTTTTTACCGATAACAAAAACTAGTAATAAGTAAAAGGAGGTTAACGTAATAAGACCAATGATAACGACCAGCATGTAATAACCTAATCCTAAAAATATGGAGATTCCTATGCGAGATAATAATGCTGCCATTAAACCAAAAACAGCATATGGAACTAAAAGCATTGCCCAAGATACAACGATCATGCAAATTTTCTGAACGGCTTCTGTAAAAAGGATAATTGGGCGGGCTGTTTCTTCTCGCAGTTGAGTAATGGCTACACCAATAATTAGGGTAAAGAT
>JAWUVT010000133.1:0-19032 GCA_034112225.1 Flavobacteriales bacterium
CTGAAAAAGAAAGTAAACGCTAATGAAAATGGCTAAAGCAATTTCTAATCCAAAGCGAATGTGAGAATTAAATCGCGAGAGACTTCGGGAGTCAATAAGCACCTCTCCTAAACCTCCTAAGGAAACAAAAAGACTCCAGAATGTAGCGATAAGTACTCCAAGAATATAAACATGGAGTAACATGTAAAACTCCGTTTTGCTAATTGGGCTAAATCCTGCAACAAAAAAAGGAATAAAGAAGAGGGGAAGCTTTCTTCTTAAGTCGTCTAGCGCAAAATCAAAATTAGCCGTATGAATTAATCCAATAACGGTGATGATATAAATTGAACTAATTAATAAGGCCGTTTTATTGGCGTAAAAAGCTTTAAGTTTTGCGAGAATGTTACCATCTATAACCCAAACAATAAATAGCGCAAAAAGACCTAATGACATCATCGCTTTTGAGACAGATAAGCCTATGGCTATGCTCGACAAGCAAAGAATAAACCACGCTCTTGTATGCTGAAAAGTGTTTTTAATGTTTCTCGATAAATTCAATCTGTTATTAGTATTGTTGATTTTTAATCACCAATTTGTTTTCATTTATTTTTTCAGAAAATTGTCTGTTTTTGTAAATGTCACAAGCAGTATATATTGCTTGTCTAAACGAACTTTCTTCCGCTTTATTTTGTCCAGCTATTTCGTAAGCAACACCATGATCTGGTGAAGTTCTTACAACGTTTAGTCCTGCAGTAAAGTTTGTTCCTGAACCAAAAGAAAGTGATTTAAAGGGAATTAACCCTTGATCATGATACATTGCTAAAATAGCATCGAAATTCTTATAATTTCCTGACCCAAAAAAGCCATCAGCAGGGTAAGGGCCAAAAGCATTGATGCCAATACTTTTTGCATTGTCTATCGCAGGGATAATAATATTTTCTTCCTCCTTGCCAATCAAGCCTTTATCTCCGGCATGTGGATTTAAACCTAATACTGCAATTCTAGGATTGGTTGAGCAAAAATCTTGAATCAATGTTTTGTTCAATATTTTTAGTTTCCCAAAAATGTTCTCTGAAGTAAGTGTGTTGGCTACTTTGCTAATTGGAATGTGGTTCGTTGCAACACCAATTTTTAGGTTTTCGCCCACCATTAACATTAACGATTCGCCTTCAAATTTAGCTGACAAATACTCTGTATGACCAGGGAAATTAAATGTTTCAGATTGAATGTTTTCTTTGTTTATTGGTGCAGTAACTAAGGTGTCAATAGCACCTGCAGCTAAATCTGCAGAGGCAGCCTCAAGAGAGATTAATGAAAATTTACCTCCCTCTGCTGTAGATTTTCCAACCGTAAGTTGAGCATCTTCATTCCAGCACTCTATTAGATTTGGTTTATTATCAATTGCATTTTTGGCAGTTTTAATTCTATTAAAACTAAAGTCATTCATCCCTAAAGCTTTTTTATAAAAAGAAGCGATCTTTAATGAACAATAAACAATTGGTGTACAGATTTCTAACATACGAGGATCATTAAACGTTTTAATGATTACCTCCATCCCGATACCATTGATATCGCCAACACTTATTCCTACTTTTATTTTTTTGTCCATGTGATTGTTTTGATAATTTTTATTGAGCACTTTCTCTGTTCAAGTTTTGAGCTTTTAAACTTGACAGATTGAACTGACTCAACCCTTTTTAGGCTCTTTTTAAAAGAGTCTAACTGCGTAGACTAATAATTCTTTACAAAATCATAAAATAAACGAACTCCAGACCCTGTACCACCTTGAGAAAGATAATTGATTGGTTTATGCAAAAATGCTGGTCCAGCAATATCTAGGTGAACGTATGGAGCATCGGTAAAGTTTTCTAAAAATTTACCTGCCGTTATTGCCCCTCCGGCTCCGTTTCCAAGATTTGTTAAATCTGCTATTGGAGATTTTAACTGTTCATTGTATTCATCCCAAAAAGGAAATTCAACTATTCTTTCAAAAACAGTGTTTCCACTCGTTTTTAATTTATGCATTACTTTTTCTTCAACATTACCCATTCCAACTATCCCGTAATGACCAATTGCCGCAACAGCAGAACCTGTTAATGTAGCAATATCAATCACCAATTCTGGATCATATTTTTTAGAGAAACTTAAGGCATCAGCCATAATTAAACGCCCTTCTGCATCCGTGTTTAAAACTTCAACAGTTTTTTTGTTGTGCATCGTAATTACATCTCCAGGAGCATAGGCATTTCCACTTGGCCTATTATCAGTAGCAGGTACTAATCCAATTACATGGTATGGTAAATTGTTTTTGGCAATAGCATAGAGCCCTCCAATAACAGCTGCAGCACCACCCATGTCACATTTCATAAAGTCCATTGACTTTTCTGTGGGCTTTAAACTTAGACCTCCAGTATCATAAACAACTCCTTTACCAACCAATACAATTGGTTTTATATTCTTAGCATTCTTAGGATTCCATTCTAAGATAGAAAACGTTGGTGGCTCAATACTTCCTTTATTTACAGCTAAAAGACCGCCCATTTCTAAGGCTTCAATTTCCGATTTTTCTAAAACATCAACGGTAAAACCAGCTTCTGTTCCTAGCGTTGTAATCTCTTTGGCGAGTTGGGTTGCTGTTAAAAAAGATTGGGGTTCGTTAACGAGGTCTTTCGCAAAATTGGTTGCTTTAACCGTAGTTGAAATTTCTACTAGCACTTCTTCTTTAATATTCCCAATAACTTGAACAAGGCTTAGTGTGTTTGTTTTTTTATCAGAAAAATACTTTAAAAATTGATAGTTAGTCAAGGCCATTCCTTCAATAAATGCGCCTGTTATTTCTAAATCAGAGACAATAGAAATCGCCTTAATTTTTGCTTTATTTAAAGTTACTGTTAAAGCACCAGCTGCAATTCTTGCTTTTTCAACCGTTTTATAATTGGTCTCCTTTTCTACTAAAACAACATAAACAACATGCGATAACCTGTTGATTACTATTTCTTTATGCTCTAATTTAATTTCTTTTTTAAGGTATTCGATTTCCTCTTTAGAAAAATAGGTTGAGGAGAGTTCCTGTTCTGATGAGATTAAAAACACGATATTTTCCGTAGCTCCTAATTTGCTGCCTTTTTTTATTTCCATGCTTATTTTTGTAGTATCTTTGAAAAAGTAAATTTAAGAATAATAACCAACAATATACACCGACTAAAATGCAAGTAGAATCATTATTAAAACGAGCGTTAAAACTGGACTTTTTAAGTGCAGAAGAGGGAGAGTTTTTATTTCACAATGCTTCAACAGCAGAGTTAATGTTTGTTGGAAATGAATTGAAAAAACAAAAAAAAGAAGGAAATAAAGTCACTTGGATTATTGATAGAAACCTGAATACAACTAATGTTTGTATTGCCAATTGTAAGTTTTGTAATTTCTTTAGAGTTCCTGGTCATGGAGAAGCTTATGTGACCACTATGGAGGAATATAAAACAAAAATTGAGGAAACCATACAATATGGAGGAAACCAATTGTTGTTGCAAGGAGGTCATCATCCAGATTTAGGCTTAAAATTTTATGAAGATACTTTTAGGGGAATAAAATCGATGTTCCCAGGCATTAAGTTACACTGTTTAGGGCCGCCTGAAATTGCGCACATCTCAAAATTAGAAGGATTATCACATACCCAAGTTTTAGTCGCTTTAAAAGAAGCAGGATTAGATTCTTTACCTGGAGCAGGAGCTGAAATTTTAAACGATAGAGTGAGAAGGTTAATCTCCAAAGGAAAATGTTCTGGTAGAGAGTGGTTAGATGTAATGCGTGCGGCACACCAATTAAATATTACAACTTCTGCAACAATGATGTTTGGACATATTGAAACTATTGCTGAACGTTTTGAACACTTGGTGGATCTTAGACAGGTACAGGAAGAAAAACCAGCAAATGCAAATGGATTCTTAGCATTTATTCCTTGGCCATTTATGGATGACGGAACGTTATTAAAAAGAGTAAAAGGGGTTTCTAATAATGTGACTGATGATGAATACATTAGAATGATTGCATTAAGTAGAATTATGTTGCCCAATGTTGAAAATATTCAAGCATCTTGGTTAACCGTTGGAGAAAAAACGGCACAAACCTGTTTGCATGCTGGGGCAAATGATTTTGGTTCTATCATGATTGAAGAAAATGTAGTTTCTGCTGCTGGAGCTCCTCATCGTTTTACGGCTGATGGTATTCAAGAGTCAATTAGAAAAGCCGGTTTTGATCCTCAGCTTAGAACACAAGAATATGAAGATAGAGAGTTGCCTAAAGACATGGTTCAACAAGTGATCGATTATTGATCTCAACACTTTATATACGCATCAATAGTTTTATTTTTTTGTCTTTGAAAGGCATTTAAAGGAATTCAGAAGATTAGAACAGATCAAGACTTCACTAAAAAGGCTCCTATTTGAGGATTTAATAGTGGTGATTGAAAGAGAAAAACAAGAGTTTTTCTCTAGAGTATCTGTTGTGCTATCGAATTCATTAATTCTTTATTACCTTTGCCTTTATGAGGTCGATAAGACAAGAGAAAGTAGCAAGATTATTACTAAAAGAGATTAGTCAAATTTTTCATTTAAACAGCGCAAATTGGTTTCCTGGAACAATGGTTACCGTAACAGTAGTAAGACCTTCCCCTGACTTTAGCTTTGCAAAAGTTTATTTAAGTGTATTTGGAAAAATGGACCCTAAAGAATGTGTTGAGTTAATTTCGGATCTTGCATAATTAGTAAGAGGAGAATTAGGAAAGAGAATTTGTAAACAATTAAGAATTACTCCTGAAGTTGCCTTTTATGTGGATGATTCATTAGACTACGCTGAAGAAATCTCTAAACTTTTAAAAGAATGATTATTTGTTATTGAATAATGATTAATACCGAGTTCTCTTAAATTCTTAAACAGTAAAACTCTCAGCGTTCTTTGCGAAAAACTTTGCCCTCTTTGCGGTAAAAAAAAATGATTATTGATTAATACCGAGTGTTCTTGAATATTAGGCACTAGGCATTAAATATTAGACTCTCCGCGTTCTTTGCGAAAACTTTGCCCTCTTTGCGGTAAAAAAAATGATTATTGATTAATAACCCATTTTCTTAAATTCTTGATACCGTGGAAAAAAGTGTGTCTGAGTTAAAATACAAGCATCCGAATTAATAAGATTTTTGTAGCTCGTTAAAATATTTACTAATTGATAATCAATGTCTTAGACATCGTGTTACCGTCTGTAAATTGAGAAACAACTTGGTAGGATCCTTTTACTAAATCCCCGACATATAACTCCTCTATTTGATTATTAGATAAGCTTACAGACAATATTCTAACGACTTGACCCAACACGTCAATCACACGGATTTCAACTTCTTTATTTTCAGAAAGGTAAAATTGTAAGTTAACATTAGATGCAGTATTTGGATTCGGATAAATTAGCATTTCATCAGCTGTGGTATTATTTAGATCAGCTAAATCTCTATCGATTAATAGGGTCTTTGAGTACACAAAAGATCCATCAAAATCAACTTGTTTTAAACGGTAATAAGCTACCTTAAATGGATTTGAATCCGTATAAGTATAGTTCAATAATTGTTTGGAGTTGCCAGCTGCTGGAAGGCTCGTAATTTTAATGAATTCTATGGCGTCTGTAGATCTCTCTATATCAAAATAATCAGCGTTTATTTCTGTAGCTGTTGTCCAGTATAATTTATTAGCTGCGCCTGCTTTCTCTCCAGTAAAAGATATTAATTCTACTGGTAGAGCTGTTACGGGACAAATTGGTGTGCCATTAGCTGTTCCAGGACCAAAACCAACTGCTCCAGCTAGAGAATAGAGACCTCCTTCAAGATCTCCATTGGCTAACATTGAGTTTGCTGCGTTTGATATGAAAATACCCTTGGCAATACTTCCTGCACCAAAAGATATTGCACCATTTGATGTTGCCCAATAGACATTACAAACCCTAGCATCGTTCAATAAATGTATTTTAGTACCAGCTGCCGCTGCTAATGCTCCATGAATTTGAAAAACAAAGTAATTGTTAGGGTCTCCTTGGGCATCTAAATAAAGATCTGCAGCCATTGAGGCGGCAGCACCATAATAATAAACTCCGGCAGTTAATGTTTCGTTATTTCCAAATATTGCACCATGGGCAAATGTAGGAGTTAAGCCAATTAACTGGGTATGCGCATTTTGCAAATCTACTTGGGCTGCGGCTGTGGTATCGTCAGTATCATAAAAAGCCCCTGTAATAGGGCCAAAACCAACATTGTCTCCAGCCTCTGTTCCAACATCTCCTGTAATAGTAGATGCACCAGTATTATTTACATTGCCAGTGATCGTGAAAAACACAAAGCTTGAAGCAGTTCCTAATGAAGCAAATGCACCCGTTCTTGCAACAAAAGGAACAGGACATCTTGTTGCTTTTGATACGGTTAATGCATCAACAGTTATTGTTCCTGAAATTGAGAAAATGCGTCCTTCAATAACGCAATTATTAGCCATATCAATATTATCGTTTGAAAATATACTCCCTTTAAGATTGGAGCTTGCAGCTGCAGAAATTGCACCTGTAATTCTCCAATATACGTTTTCAGCAAGTGCACCATTCATTAAGACGACTGTAGCAGAGGAGGTGGTGGTAAATGTTCCGTTTATTTGGATTACAAAAACGGCACTAGCAGTTCCTTGTGCATCAAGATAAAGTGTATCGGTGAGCGTTGTATTGGCATTTAATTTATAAATATGAGGGGTGAGGACTTGTTTGTTTCCAAATGTTGCAGGAAATAACAATTCAATATCAGCAGACAATCCGTTAATGTAGCTGTAAGCTGCATTAACATCTGTAGCACAAGTAGCGGTAGAAACATCAGGAACGGTATGCGCCTCGTAAGTAACTAATCCATTGTTAAATCCCGATGTAGCTCCCACATCAGTTCCTACATCACCATTAACAGTTGTTCCGCCAGCATCACTAACATTACCATTAGATGAAAATATTCCGTAACATTCTGCAGAGGCTAAACTTGGAGATGTAGGTCCTACTAAAGCAGGAACTCCGCATCCTAATGGTCTATAGGCAGTAATTGTATCAACACTTACTGTACCATTAGTAGACAGAAGCCTGCCTTCTAGATCTCCATTGGAAGCATAAGTTATGGAAGCGTTGTTTGCTATAAAGGATCCCTTCATGGTATTTCCAGTACTAAAGGTGATCTGATTTTCTGCTACCCAAAATACGTTACAAGCTACAGCACCGTTTGTTAAAATAATTTCAGCATTTACTCCTACACTTAATGAATCTGAAATTTGAAAAATAAATACCGAACTAGCGTTTCCCTGACCGTCTAAAGTTAGATTTCCATTGATAGTTGCTGCCCCAGTAATTGCATAAACTTGTCCGTTAAGTGCCTCACCATTTCCCATAACCGTTCCGTGTGTTGTCGTTGCAGCGGTTCCATTTAAACTAGCGTATAAATTGCTTAAATCTGTTACTCCTGTTGCCGTTGCACCATCCCCACTGTGTATCGTTCCATTTACATTTCCTAAAAACCCACTAATTAGTGCACTATTAGAACCTACGTCTCCTGTAATAAATGAGGTTCCTGTATTGGAAATCGCACCAATTGAATTGAAGAATATAAAGTCAGCCATGCTACCCATTGCAGGAGCAGGGCCTAGATATGGCGTTATTGGTGCAATACAATTGGTTGCTTTAGCTACTGATATTTCATTTACGGTGACTGTTCCAGACGAAGTAAGTGCCCGTCCTTCTAGCATACAGCCGGTTGCTATTGTAATGTTTGCCGAATTAACAAGAACCGTTCCTTTCATCTTTGATCCTGTAGCCATTGAGAATAAACCATTAACTTCCCAATATACATTTTCTGCAAGTGCTCCATTCATTAGCTTGACTACCGATGTGGCAGTAGTTGAAAATGCACCCACAATTTGAAAAACAAATACTGCAGCAGCATTACCTTGGGCATTTAAGAAAATGGTATCTGTAAGTGTAGTCGCGGCATTCATTCGGTAAGTATGTGGAGTTAGCACTTGGTTTTTTCCAAAAGTAGCTGGATATAAGAGTTCGATATCAACAGGCAATGCGTTGATTGATGACAAGGCAGTGGTAAGATCTGTAGCACAAATTGAGGTTGATGCATCGGGTACATTATGAATAGTACCAGTTACATAGAGTGAAGTAAACCCTGAAGTTGCACCTGTATTGGTTCCGATGTCTCCATTTAAATAAGAATTTCCTGTATTGGTAACATTACCATTTGATGAAAATAAGGAGTAGCAATCTGTAGAACCAATGTCTGGAGCAGTGGGTCCTGTTAACACTGGAACGCCACAACCTAATGGGGTGCTTGCAGTCCCTGTGCTAAATGCAATAGCTCCTGTAGTAGAAAGTAATCTACCGTCAAGTGTACAGCCTGCGGCCATACTTACTGCGGCACTTTGTGCAATTATATTTCCTTTCATATTTGAATTTGTACCACATGCAATAGCACCTCCTGTAATGTAAAATACATTACAAGCTAATGCTCCATTTAATAATACAATTTCAGTGTTAGCCGCGGGATCAAAAGCACCTGTTATTCTGAAAATAAATAATGCATTCGCATCTCCGAGCGCATCTAATGTAACTGTTCCCGTAATAGTTGCCGCACCTATAATGTCATGTACACCTGTAGTATACGTGCCACCTCCAAATTCAAGAGGAAGAGTATCTGTTGCTGTACGAATATTTAAATCGTTGCAAAGAGTAGTTAAATCATTTACCCCAGTTGTTGAAGTACCATTCACATCATTAATTACTCCATTTACATTTTGAAAGCCACTAATTGCACCAACTTGTGTGGCTAAATTTCCAGTAACATAAGAAGTTGAAGTGTTCGTAATCGCTCCGCTAGATGTAAAGAAAACATAGTCAGCAATACTACCCATAACAGGAGCCTGTCCAAAACTTAAGAAAGGAATGGTTAGTAAAGCGAAGGTTATAATGACTGTTATATTTTTCAAAATCTTTTAAGAATAAATGGTTTATGGTTTTCTTATTTCATGAGAACAACTTGTTTATTGTTTAACGTGGCAAAATTTTTAAGTGACATTAATTAGTTATTTAATGTAAATGGTTTATTCTGTATTTTAGTATTTTTTATACTCATATTTACTGTTTATGAATTCATAAAATAGTGTTGTATTAATGACATCACTTCTTTTATTACAAGTGGTTTGGAAAGACAGTCATTACATCCAACCTCTATCGCTTTTTCTTTGTCCCCTTCAAATGCATGTGCTGTTTGTGCAAGTATTATTACGTCTTTGTTAAATTTACGTATCTTTTGTGTCGCTTCATGTCCGTCCATTACTGGCATTTTAATGTCCATGAATATCAAGTCTATATCAGGGTTTTTATGGCAAATCTCAATGGCTTCAAGACCGTTATTCGCATGTAGTATTTCTCGACTTATGTCTTCAAGTCTAATAGTTAATAGTAAATCTGAGATCTCATCGTCTTCAACAATTAGGATCTTCAGATTTTTATTAGCCATATCATTCGCATCAATAGCGGTATCAATTGTCATTCCGCTTGGTTTATGATGAGGCGTAATGTAGGGGACCGTAAAGTGAAAAGTTGATCCTTTTCCCGTCTCACTTTCAACGCTCAGTTTTCCTCCTAGCATTTCTACAAAGGCTTTTGCTATTGATAAACCTAAACCAGTGCCCTCGTAAGAACGGTTTTCAGAAATGTCAGGATGAATAAATCGTTCGAAAATTGCAACTTGCCTATCCTTTTCAATTCCTATTCCTGAATCTTTAACATAAAATTCAATGAATTTACCTTTTAGGAGATAACCAATTTCAATTGACCCCGTTTCTGTGAATTTAATCGCATTTTTAACTAGGTTAGTTAAAATTGTAAATATTTTTGCTGGATCTGTTTTAATGATTGATTGATCATAAGGCAAATGATCTTTGATAAAAAGTTGAAGTCCTTTGCTTTCAACTTCTGGTTTAAAGAACGTATAAATAGATTCAATTTGGTCAGCAACATTTGATTCACTTATGTCAACGTCTATTAAACCGGACTCTATTTTTGAAATACTAATAATGTCATTGATGGTATTCAACATCCGATGGCCACTTTTTTCAATGATCTGGATATAATCTTTTTGTTCCTTGCCAGTGAGGTTTGGAGATTTAAGTAATTCAGAGAAACCAAGTATACCATTCATTGGTGTTCTAATCTCATGACTCATGTTTGCTAAAAAGGCAGATTTTAGCCAGTCACTTTCTTCCGCTTTTTCTTTCGTATTCATCAACTCTGCTGCCCGTTTTTCTTTTTCGTTGTTTTGGAAGGTCATTTCTTTATTGGCTATTACTAATTCTTCAGCCCGTTTTTCTTTTTCATTATTTTGAAATGCAAGTTCTTTGTTCGCCATTACTAACTCTGCTGCCCGTTTTTCTTTTTCGTTGTTTTGCAAGGTTAGTTCTTTATTTGCAATTACTAATTCTGCTGCTCGTTTTTCTTTTTCATCATTTTGGAATGCAAGTTCTTTGTTTGCAATTACTAACTTCGCTGCCCGTTTTTCTTTTTCGTTGTTTTGGAAAGCAAGTTCTTTGTTGGCAATTACTAATTCTGCTGTCCGTTTTTCTTTTTTAGCATTTTGCAGAACTACTTCATTATCGCCAATTATTAATTCTTCTGCATATTTTTCTTTCGCTTCATTTTGTAATCGAAGCTCAACACTAGCTTTTCTTTTATTTCGTTCTTTTGAGTCCATACAGTTTTTGTTACAAGTTCTTTAAGTAGGAACAATTTCTATTATTTACAATATCGTAAAATAATGAAAACAACAACAGAGCAATAAAGTCCAAAAGGTAGTCGATTTAGTCCAATCTGTATTTTGAAGGAGTTTTTCCATAATAAGATTTAAAAGATCTATTAAATGATGTTATAGAATGAAAACCTAAGTCATAGGCTATGTTAGAGATTTGCTTATTTTTGTTTTTAAGTAACTTGGAGGCTTTCTCAAGTTTTATTTTCATTAGATATTTAATTGGACTTTCTGTATAAATATCTCTAAATTTTCTTTTAAAAGAGGACGGACTCATGTTGCAAAGAATTGCAAATTCATTAACAGAGAGGTTCTTATGAATGTTTTTCTGAATTATATCCTCAAATTTTGTAAAACTTGGTTTGAATGAATCGGCTAAAAAGTCCAATTTAATAAGTATGTTATTGCCAAATTTTTCAATAATTCGAATATAATCTTCTTGTTGTTCATTCGTAAGCTCAGGATTTTTAAGCAATTCAGAAAAGGCAACAATGCCATTCATGGGGGTCCGAATTTCATGACTCATGCTGGATAAAAAGACGGACTTGAGTAATTTAATTTTTTTTTCTTTTTGTATTTCAAAAAATAACTCTTCTGATTTCTTTTCTTTTTCTCTTTTTTTTAATTCTAGCTTTTTGTTCCTAATGAATATCTCTGTAGCCCGTTTTTCTTTTTTATCGTTTTGGAAAGTAAGTTCTTTGTTCTCAATCGATAAGGCGAATGCACGTCTTTCTTTTTTTTCATGTTGAAAGGCTAGTTCTTCGTTTGTGATTGCTAGCTCTTTTGCTCGTTTCTCTTTTTTTTTATTTTGAAGGGCAAGCTCTTTGTTGATGATTGCTAGCTTTTGAGCATGTTTCACCTTCTTTTTATTTTGGAAAACAAGTTCTTTGTTAACGATTTCAAGCTCTTTAGCTCGTTTTATTATGTTTTCATTTTGGAAAACAAGTTCTTTGTTGGCAATAACTTTAGCGCTATTTTCTTTAGCTAAAGAGATGCACTTTTCATTGTTCTTTGTTTCCTTTTTAGTTGCATCAACTAATAGTATAAAATTATTTCCTGTTTTGGAATATGCGGTTATTTGAGCTTCATTTTTTGTGATCGGATTAAATTCAATGAACTGGATTTTCTTTTTCTTTAGGACTACTGCTCCTAAATTATCAATTAGAGGTTGTTTGATGTCGGGTTGGATTTCTTTTATTGTTTTACCCACAATTGAATTAGGGTTCATGTTCAATTGTTTTTCAAATGCGGTATTGACTTCAAGAAAGCGATAATCAATAGGGTTTCCCTCATGATCAAATATAAGTTCGCAAAGTGCAATTCCATTTTCCATTTTATTTCTTTCAAATAATCAGTAAGTAGCATTTTCTTATTGCAATTGTTTATACGAAGTTTTTTTAATCAAAGCTGACTTTTAAGCTAAAGTCAGTTTCATTTTTTAAAAAAAAAAAATACTTAATAGCTCAATAACTAATCAATTTAGTTCACTTTAATAGCTGTTTTTTTATCCTATCTAATTTCATTCAAATGATAACACTGAACTGCTTTCTGTTTGATGGATGAAAGATACTATTTATCGTTTCAAATTACTTCTCGGTGTCATCATAATTTCAAAGGTATTAATTTTAGCGACATTAGATTTCTAAATCCTTTAAAAGCGTAAAATAGAATGAAATTGCTTGGTAAAATTGGGGCAGTTGATCACTTCACTAAGTTTTGCAATTGGGCTAAAAGAAAGTTGTTTTTAAAAATAATTTTTCATTTTTAGATGACTTGCTCATCTAAAAATATTTTTTCTTATTTGGCCATAAAAAAAGCCCAAAGAAAATTTTCATTGGGCTCTTTTTTATTTCTTTTGTCATTGTAATTTTATCGAACCATGACCAAAGAATAAATGGATTTTATTTCTTAAAAATCTTTCTGTAATCCTTTTAAAAGTTAGGTGTTACGTTTCTCAGAAAGAGAGAGAAAGAAAATAAAGATTAGATCATTGCATCTAATTTTCCAGCTAAAGTTGCTTTTTGTACAGCTCCAACTTGCTTGTCTACAACTTCTCCATTTTTCATGAATAAAATGGTAGGAATGTTTCTAATTCCAAATTTAGAAGCAATCTCAGGGTTGTTGTCTACATCAACTTTTCCAACGATAGCTTTACCTTCGTACTCGTTATAGATTTCATCCACAACAGGTCCAACCATTCTACACGGTCCACACCATACTGCCCAAAAATCAACCAATACTGGTTTGTCTGATTTCATTACTAATTCTTCAAAATTTGCGTCTGTTAATTCTAATGCCATAGCTTTCTGTTTTTATAATTATTATAAAATTAATTTTTTTTTCTTGTTTTCTGGTAATCGGGAAGTCAATTTTTAAACCAATGTTGTGTTCAAGACAATTTGTCATTTCATGAATTCATATTCTCTTGTAATAGCAGTGCTTTTAAAGTGCCTTCAATCTTATGAGGTTGTTTGGTTTTGTTGTCTATTATCACGAAGGTAACACTCGCATCACAAACAAGATCAGCTGTTCCTTCTTCAATTATTTTTTGACTAAAAGTCATGCTTGTATTGCCTATCTTTTCTATTTCTGAGGAGATGTTAATGGTATCACCAACGGTAACTGATTTTCTGTAATTGATATTGATGTTAACAACAATAAACGAGAAATCATATTTAGCCAATTCATCTTTACTAATCTGATCTAAATATTGCCAACGTGCTTCTTCTAGAAATTCTAAATAACGGGCATTGTTTACATGTCTATAGCCATCTAAATGATAGCCTCTAATTATAATTGTTGTCATTTAATTTAGCTTATAAGTTATTTCTGGTAGTTCATCCATCATGGCAATAAATTCATCATTTACAGTCACTCTTTTTGTCCTAGAATTTAATTTGATAATGCCGTTTTGTTTATCCATTACTTGGATGTTAAAAGCACATGTTCCTTGGTGTAAATCTAAAATTTCCTGAATTTTATCAATGAATTTTTTCGTAACATCTTTAGCTGCTATATTTAAAGTAATTCCTTTTACTTTAGTTTCTCGTAATTCAGATAACAACTCAATGTTTAAGATTTTGAATTCCAAATCGTCCTCATCCTTACTCCATTTTTTTGTGGTCGCTTTTCCTTTGATAAATAAGAATTGACCGTGTAAAAAGTAAGGTTTTAGTTTTACATAATCTTCTCCAAAAACATAGAAGCTGTGCGAGGCGTAATAATCTTCAACTTCTAAAATTCCAAAAGGGTTCCCTTTCTTGGTCATTCTGTCTTGCACTCCAGAACAAATTACGGGAATAGAAAGTTCGTGTCCTTTAATTTTTTGCAAATCTCCAGTAACGTGCGCTAAAGTACCTTTGGCAAAATTGTCTATTTCTAATTTAAAATCATCTAAAGGATGGCCGGAAATGTAAATTCCAACGACTTCTTTTTCTTGACTCATTTTCTCCAAAGCACTCCATTCTTCACAAGTAGGAATAGGAGGTTCAGTATCCTCTTCGTTATCACCTTCTAGCATATCAAACATGGAGACTTGAGAGGAGTTCTTGTTTTCTTGAAACTTAGCACCGAACTTAATGATCTTTTCTAAAAAGATGCCTCCTTTTTCTTGTGGAGCAAAATATTGTGCCCGATGCACTCCTTTAAAAGAATCGAATCCCCCACCAAGGGTTAAACTCTCTAATGTTTTTTTGTTTACGGTTCTTAATTCTACACGTTTGACAACATCAAAAACCGAAGTAAATAAGCCGTTTTCATTTCTTTCTTTAATTAAGCTTTCAACAGCTTTTCCACCAACACCTTTCATAGCGGCCATTCCAAAACGGATAGCCCCTTTTTTGTTCACCCTAAATTTAACTAGAGACTCATTCACATCTGGACCTAAAACTTCAATTCCCATCCGTTTACACTCACTCATAAAGAAGGTGATTTGAGTAATGTCGTTCATGTTGTTACTCAGTACTGACGCCATATATTCGGCAGGGTAGTGGGCTTTTAAATACGCGGTTTGGTAAGCAATCCAAGCATAACAAGTAGAGTGAGATTTGTTAAAGGCATAAGATGCAAATGCTTCCCAATCTTTCCAAACTTTTTCTAATATTTTAGCGCTGTGTCCTTTAGCTGAAGCCTGTTCAATAAATTTAGGCTTCATTTTATCCAGTACAGCAATTTGCTTTTTTCCCATTGCTTTCCGCAATGTATCGGCCTCACCTTTGGTAAAATCAGCCAATTTCTGAGATAAAAGCATTACTTGCTCTTGGTAAACGGTAATCCCATAAGTTTCCTTGAGAAACTCTTCCATGTCGTCTAAATCATAAACAACTTCTTCGTCACCGTGTTTACGATCAATAAAGGAAGGAATGTATTCCATTGGACCTGGCCGGTACAAAGCGTTCATGGCAATTAAATCGGCAAAAACAGTTGGTTTCAGCGACCTCATGTGCTTCTGCATCCCAGGTGACTCATATTGGAAAACGCCTACGGTTTCACCTCTTTGGAAAAGTTCGTAGGTTTTTTCATCTTCTTTGTCAAAAGTCTCAGGATCTAAATGAATACCGTGTCTATCTTTTACAATAGAACAAGCATCCTTTATTAAGGTTAATGTTTTTAACCCCAAGAAATCCATCTTTAGTAGACCTGCATCTTCTGCAACCGAGTTATCGAATTGCGTACAAGTCATTCCCGAATCTTTGGCTAAAGCAACAGGAACATAATTGGTAATATCATCTGGGGTAATAATTACTCCACAGGCATGAATACCCGTGTTACGCATTGCGCCCTCAATTAACCGTGCTTGGTTAATTGTTCTCGCCTCTAAAGTATGTCCTTTGGCAATATCTTTTAGTTGATTTCCTCTGGCAAGATCTTCAGCTTTTAATTTTTCTGCTAAATCTTCATCACTTAATCCAAATAATTTTTTAAGCTTAATATCAGGTATTAATCCGGCTAATCTTCCTGCCTGATCTAATGGTAACTCTAAAACTCGTGCAGTATCTCTAACCGAAGATTTTGCAGCCATGGTACCATAAGTGATAATTTGGGCCACTTGATTCGACCCATATTTATCAATTACATATTGCATGACACTTCCACGACCTTCATCATCAAAATCAATATCAATATCTGGCATCGAAACCCTTTCAGGATTTAGGAAACGCTCAAATAGTAGATCATATTCCATTGGATCTACATTGGTAATCCAAGTACAAAAGGCCACAACAGAACCTGCTGCAGACCCCCTTCCTGGGCCAACAGAAACACCCATTACACGGGCTTCTCTAATTAAATCTTCAACAATCAAGAAGTAACCGGGGTAACCTGTTTTTGCAATTACACTCAACTCGAAATCTAATCGCTCGGTGATCTCATCTGTAATTTCTCCGTAACGTTTTTTTGCACCTTCGTAAGTAATGTGTCTCAAAAAGGCATTTTCCCCAAATTTTAACTTGTCATCTTCTAAATCTCTAGGGTCTTGAAACGCTTCAGGAAGATCAAATTTAGGAAGAAGGACCTCTCTAGCTAGTTCGTAAGTCTCTATCTTATCTACAATTTCTTGTGTATTGATAATGGCTTGAGGAAGATCTGCAAAGAGAACTTTCATCTCATCCGGAGACTTCATGTAGAACTCATCATTTGGGAATTTGAATCGTGTTTCTCTACTTCCGCCTATATATTTCCCAGGAACATCTTTATACGTTCCATCTCTAACACACAATAAAACATCATGTGAGATGGCATCAGATTTTTCGGTATAGTAATTATTGTTACAAGCAATTATTTTAACATCATGTGTAGCAGCAAATTGCAACAACATTTTATTAATGTCATTTTCTTCCTCAATATTATGTCGGTTAATTTCTATGTAGAAATCTTCTCCAAAATGTTCTTTCCACCAAACAACAGCTGCTTCAGCTTTTTTGTTTCCTTCAAAAAGAATTTTATTTGGAATTTCTCCCCAAATTCCTCCTGTTAAAACAATTAAATCTTCTTTGTATTTAAGTAATAACTCTCTATCTATCCTTGGTACGTAATAAAAACCATCAATATTCGCATAAGAAGCTAATTTAATTAGGTTTTGATAACCGTTCTTATTTTTTGCTAAAATTACGGTCTGAAATCCATTGTCTTTAAGTGATTTGTTTTTATGGTCTTCACATAAGTTAAACTCACAACCAACAATAGGAGTAATACCCTCTTTAATTGCATCTCTTACAAAATGAAAGGTTGCCATCATGTTTCCATGATCAGATAGGGCAATGGCTTCCATTCCTAATCCTTTTGCCTTATTAACTAATCCAGCAACTTTAGTGGTAGATTGTAATATGGAAAATTCGGAGTGATTGTGCAGGTGTGTAAAAGGAACATCTTGAAGTTCAGCACTTACATTTGTTTTAGTAGATGTTGTTGAGCTAGTATCCTTTTTTTCTGGTTTAAACTCTTCAAAATTTGCTTCTTCCAGCTCTGGGGCTTCGTATACTAGTCTATCAACATCAGTAATTTCTTTAGGTTCAATTACATAGTTTTTAACCAAGCCAAAGAAACAACGCGCTGTTGCATGAACATCATAGGCTGCATCGTGAGCATCTCCAAAACCTTTGTTAAACAGTTTTTTATGAAGATCAGTTAATGAAGGGTATTTAAATCCACCACCTCTACCACCAGGAATTGCACAGAAATCTGTAGAAGACTTCATCGTATCAATACTTGCAATTGCAGCAAACTGTTCGTTTACTTCATTATCAATTCTAAAAAATTCAGCACCAACAATGTTAAGATCAAACTCTATATTATGACCAACATTGTAGCTGGTATTTTTTAAATCTTTTTTAAATTCTTCTAAAACGAGTTTTAAATCGTGCCCATCTCTTTCTGCACGTTCAGTAGTAATTCCATGGATTTTTGATACTCCAATAGGGATATCAAAACCATCAGGCTTTATAATGTAGTTTTTTGCTTGAATAGTTTTCCAGAATTATCGTGTAATTGCCAAGCCACTTGAACCATTCTTGGCCAATTGTCGGAATCTGTTACTGGGGCTTTGTAATTCTTTGGGAGCCCTGTGGTTTCTGTATCAAATATTAAAAACATTTACTTTTATTTTTTTAAGAGTGAAATTGCTTCGTACTTTGTAATAACGTCATTGTGAAGTAGTAAGTAATCTCAAAATCAGTGACTATAAAATTAAGAATTGAACAGGTATTTATACTTCTTTAAAGGAAGTTTTAACTAACATTTTTTTAACAAAAAAAGAGGCATTGAACTTTAATTAGTTAGGCTACTATTTTAAGTAGAATTATGCATTTTAATCAATTCTAAAAAAAAATTTAACTAAACATTTGCAGTCGCTCCAGTTCTATTTTTAGTAATAGGAATATTGCTGATTTTTTTTTAAAATTCTAATAATCAAATAGTAAGTGAAAGTAGATTATTAATGAAATGAATAAAATAAATGTGATTTTCTATTAATTAAGAATCACTAGGATTATTGGTATGATAACATTTTTCTTTATTACCAAATGGGCAGATTTATACCGTTTTCCTCTACGGCTTCTCTACGGAGAAAAGTCTTAAAAACCAAAAAGCCTTTACGAGAAAGGCTTTTGCTAGTTTTAATTGTGACTCTGTAGGGATTCGAACCCCAAATCTCCTCGGCCGTAACGAGGTGCATTATCCAGTTGTGCTACAGAGCCAATTTTTTTAAGATTGAAAATATATTAATAAGCTTTTTATTTATGCTTAATTAATGCACAAAAAATAGATATCTTTTTTTGTGCATTATCAGCTGAAGTTAACAAGATAAAAATAGCCTTAAGTTTGTATAAGATGAATATTTAATATCTTCGCTGCATTACAAATTTCTTAAATTATGAGAGGTGTGAAAATTCAACTTTAATCATTAAAAAATGGGATATAATATCGTAACCACACTTATAATTAATCAATTAAAAAGTATTGTTTGGGATGCTTTTGTTTTATATGATGCTGAAAATTTAGAAATATACTCTCATGATGAAACAGAGGATTTAAAGTTTTTTCCGGAAGTTGTTGTAAAACCAAGAACACCAGAAGAGATAGCTGAGGTATTTAAAATTTGCAATAAAGAAAATATTCCTTTAACTCCTCGGGGGGCAGGAACAGGGTTGAGCGGAGGAGCTTTGCCAGTTAATAAAGGAATACTACTTTCTAT
>JAWUVT010000134.1:0-17113 GCA_034112225.1 Flavobacteriales bacterium
TAGAATTGCTTGTAGCAGCGTTACAAGCTTATATTTTCACGATGTTATCAGCGCTATACTTCGGTGCAGCTGCTGCAGAAGAACATCATTAAATCGTATTTATTAACAATTAAATTATATATCATGGAAATTCCAGAAATCGTAGGTAACGGTTTAATCTTAATTGGTGCCGGTATCGGTATCGGTAGAATTGGTGGTTCAGCAATGGACGCAATCGCGAGACAACCAGAAGCATCAGGAAAAATTCAAACAGCTATGTTGATTGCAGCAGCGCTTATTGAAGGTATTGGTTTTGCAGCGTTATTCGCTGGATAATCAAAAAAAAATAAAACAGCTACAACGATTGGTTGTAGCTGTTTTAACTTAATTGTTAAAAAAGAAATAAATTATGGAAACATTAATATCAAATTTTTCAACCGGTCTATTTTTATGGCAAACCATTATTTTTATCGTATTAATTTTTGCGTTAAAAAAGTTTGCATGGAAGCCTATTTTAAACTCGGTAACTGAAAGAGAAGAATCAATTAAAGAGGCCTTAAAATCTGCTGAAGAAGCAAGATTAAAGTTAGCTGAATTAAAAACTGACAACCAAGCTTTATTAAATGAAGCAAGGGTTGAAAGAGATGCCATTTTGAAGGAAGCAAGAACAATGAAAGATGGAATTGTTGCTGAAGCCAAAGCTAGTGCGTCATTAGTAGGGGATAAAATGATTGCTGATGCAAGAGAAAGTATTCAACACGAAAAAATGGCTGCCATTACCGATTTAAAAAATCAAGTGGCTGTTTTATCGATTGACATTGCTGAAAAAATATTAAAAGATGAATTATCTTCTGCTGATAAACAAAAAGCAATTATTGATAACCTTGTGAAAGACATTGTTTTAAACTAATAGCTTTCTTTTCGGAAAGACTAAAAAGAGCTTATGAGAGATATAAAAGTTGCATCACGTTACGCAAAATCATTACTGAAAATTGCTATTGAAGAAAATTCTTTAGAAGATCTTCACAATGACATGGTTTTGGTAAATGATGTTTGCGTTAACAATAAAGAACTCACCCTTTTATTGCAAAGTCCAATTATCAAAACGGATAAGAAGACGGCTATAATGAATGAGATCTTTACCGGGAAAATTTCTACCATAGCGACCTCATTTATTGCCATTATCATCTCTAAAAAGAGAGCAGGTATTTTAGGAGATATCGCAGCCTCTTTTATTGAAACGTATAAGCTTCATAAAAACATCAAAACTGCTCAAGTTACTTCAGCAATTCCTTTATCTTTAGCACAAAAAGAAAAAGTGATTGCAACTTTAAAAGCAAGTAACGATACAGAAAGTGTAGACTTAAAAGAAATTGTTGACCCTAGTATTATTGGAGGAATAATTATTAAAGTTGGTGATCAACAGGTTGATGAAAGTATCAAAAGAAAATTGACAGATTTAGAAATGGAGTTTGATAACAACCTTTACGTTTCTGAAATTTAATCATATTTAGTTAAAAGAATAAAAACAAATAAAAATGGCCGAAGTAAAACCCGCAGAAGTATCAGCTATATTGAAACAACAATTGGCTGGTTTTAAAACTGAAGCACAGTTAGAAGAAGTAGGAACAGTTCTTCAGGTTGGTGATGGTATTGTCCGTATTTACGGTTTATCAGAAGTACAAGCTGGAGAGTTAATTGAATTCGAAAACGGATTAACAGCAATTGTATTGAACCTTGAAGAGGACAATGTAGGAGCTGTACTTTTAGGTTCTTCCAAAGGAATTAAAGAAGGTGATACTGCAAAACGTACCAAAAGAATTGCCTCACTACAAGTTGGTGAAGGAATGTTAGGTAGAGTTGTGGATTCTTTAGGAAACCCGATTGATGGTAAAGGACCAATAACAGGTGACACTTACGAAATGCCATTGGAAAGAAAAGCTCCTGGTGTTTTATATAGAGAACCTGTTGCTGAACCCTTACAAACTGGAATTAAAGCAGTAGATGCAATGATTCCTATTGGAAGAGGTCAGAGAGAGTTAATTATTGGAGATAGACAAACTGGTAAAACAGTGGTTGCTATTGATACCATTATTAACCAAAAAGAATTTTACGATAGAGGTGAACCTGTATTTTGTATCTATGTGGCAACAGGCCAAAAAGGTTCTACCGTTGCAGGTGTGGTACAAACACTAGAAAATGCAGGAGCAATGGCTTATACAGTTGTTGTTGCAGCAAATGCTTCTGATCCAGCACCAATGCAATTTTACTCTCCATTTGCTGGAGCAGCAATTGGTGAATTTTTTAGAGATACGGGTAGACCAGCATTAATTGTTTATGATGATTTATCTAAACAAGCTGTTGCTTATCGGGAGGTTTCTTTATTGTTAAGAAGACCACCGGGACGTGAGGCATATCCTGGAGATTTATTTTTCTTACATTCTATATTATTAGAAAGAGCTGCAAAAATTATCAATGTGGATAGTATTGCGCAAAGCATGAATGATTTACCAGAGTCTTTAAAAGGAATGGTAAAAGGTGGAGGTTCTTTAACGGCTTTGCCAATTATTGAAACGCAAGCGGGTGATGTTTCTGCCTATATTCCAACAAACGTAATTTCAATTACTGATGGTCAGATTTTCTTAGATGGTGATTTATTTAACCAAGGGGTAAGACCAGCAATTAACGTAGGTATTTCTGTATCTCGTGTTGGTGGTAATGCTCAAATTAAATCGATGAAAAAAGTGGCGGGTACACTTAAATTAGATCAAGCGCAATATAGAGAATTAGAAGCTTTTGCTAAGTTTGGTTCGGATTTGGATGCTGCCACTATGGGAGTAATTAACAAAGGGAAACGTAACGTTGAAATTCTTAAACAAGGACAAAATGCACCATTACCTGTTGAACAACAAGTAGCAATTATCTATTTAGGGACTAAAGGGTTATTAAACCATGTTCCTGTAAAACAGATTAGAGAATTTCAAACTGAATTCTTAAGCTTTATGGCAACTAAACACCAAAATACTTTAGATGCTTTAAGAACAGGAAAGTTAACTGATGAGATTATTTCAGTACTTGAAAAAGTGGCTTCAGAAATCTCTGCTAAGTATAAAGCTTAATGTAATAATTACTCAATGTAGCAATTAATCAATTGCTACATTGTTAAATTGTTAAATGATATAGAATGGCTAATTTAAAAGAAATACGGAACAGAATTACCTCCATTTCATCTACGATGCAAATTACATCGGCAATGAAAATGGTTTCTGCTGCGAAATTACGTAGGGCACAAAATGCGGTAACGCAAATGCGCCCTTATGCAAATAAATTACAAGAAATATTATCTAACGTGAGTTCAACTTTAGACAGTAGTGAAGGTATTTATTCTGTAAACCGTGAACAACGTAATGTTTTAATTGTAAGTATCACTTCTAATAGAGGACTTTGTGGTGGTGTTAACAACAACGTTATTAAGGCTGCAAAAAAACTAGCTGAAACGGAATATAAAGATTGTAATACCACTGTTTTTTCTATCGGAAAAAAGAGTTTAGATGCTTTTAAAAGTACTGAATTAGGAATTACAGGAACTTTATTACCGAGACATCCAGAAAAAATTTGGGACGAGTTAACTTTCGAAAAATCTTCAGAGATTGCCGAAAAATTAATGACTCAGTTTACTGAAGGTTATCAAGATAAAATTGTGTTGATTTACAATCAGTTTAAAAATGCAGCGGTACAAATTGTTCAAGAAGAGCAATTCTTACCCGTTCTTCCTCCAGTAGTTGAAGAAGGAACCTCTAATAGTTCTACGGATTACATTTTTGAACCCTCTAAAGAATTGATTGTAGAGGAAATGATTCCTAAATCTTTAAAAACGCAATTGTATAAAGCATTATTAGATTCGGTAGCATCAGAACACGGAGCTCGTATGACAGCAATGCATAAAGCAACGGATAACGCTAAGGAGTTACAAGATGATCTTAAATTAGTTTACAATAAAGCAAGACAAGCGAACATTACCAATGAAATATTGGAAATTGTTGCTGGAGCTGAAGCTTTAGGTTAACAGATTTAAATACTTAACAAAATTTAAAAAAGGAGTTCTTTCAGAGCTCCTTTTTTTTGTTCTTAATCGTTGAGAGATTTAATCGAATGACATATTAACGAGCTATGATAATTAATAGTACAAGCTAAAAGCTTTTAAAATATTATATTTATTAATTTTTAGCCAGAGGCTATAAAATAGTTGTCACTCGGCTAAACCGAGCGACTGTTCTAGAACTAACAAAATAAATAACCTATTTTAGACGCAGTCGCTTGGTACTGAATAATTACTAATTACTAATGGCTAGTGGCTAATAACTAATGGAATGAATTGATAACAGCTATTTATTAATTTTAGCCAGAGGCTATAAAATAGTTGTCACTCGGCTAAACCGAGCGACTGTTATAGAACTAACTAACTAACTAACTAACTAACTAACTAACTAACTAACCTATTTTTGACGCAGTCGCTTGGCTTTGCCGATTGAAATGTACAGCAGAATAGTACTTTCAAGTATTTTAATGAAACATCAAAAATCAAAAAAGATTATGACAATAAAATCCTTCCTAAGGAGCTCAATTCAACATTGTACATTTCAATTTAAAGGCTTCTTATGAATACGAGATTGGACATAGATTCTTTATAGAACCAAACATTGGATACCTACACTATATTCTAACCTCAAATATGGTACACCGAAATGGTGAAGAACTTAAGATAAGGAAGACAAATGGAGCAACGTTTGGCATCAATATAATTAAACATATTAAGTTTTTTAGTGGTGCATTTTTAAGTCCATTTATTGGCGTAAACTATAATATCAATAATTTAAAAAAAATCAGCGCTGACTTAGACAATGATTCAAAAGGGTTATCCTTTGGTCTACTGATTAAAACTATTGATACTAAATACTTAGCTCAAAACACTAGTTCAAAACATAAGAAACCACCACCTCCACCTTTTTAGGATATCTTGAACGTATTATTTCGTAAATTCACCGCAATACTATGCTCATGAAACGAACATTACAACATCCTTTATTTCACTTAACTCTAGGGATCCTTTCGTTTTTACTCCTCTTTTTTAATGTTTCATTTCTTGAAACAAACTCATGGAATACGAAAACATTTAATCGTAAGCTCCACCAAAAAGAAAAGATAGCAGAAGAAACGCTAAACATTTTGATGAACAAGGAAGAAACCCTTGATTTTTCATTGACCAAGCAATATCAAAAACTAAATACAAAAGATGGCATTTCATTTTTTATCCTGAAAAATGGAAAAATTAATTTTTGGACCAACCGGAGTATTGACTTCTCAACTGATCTAACCGCCTTTAAAGACAAAAAGGGACTCGTTCAACTTAAAAATGGATGGTACCAATACCTGTTAAAGAAAAACCATGAGAAGTCTTATTTGGCATTAATCCTAATTAAAAACAACTACTCCATCCGTAATAAATTTCTAAACAACAATTTTCATGAAAGCTTTGGTATTCCTAATCATTTAGAGATCGTATTGGAGAAAACCAATCAAAACATTGTTGATCTGAATGGTGCTTTTTTATTTTCGTTGAAACCTACAAGTAATAAATCCAGTTCTAAAGATACCAATTGGATGCTCCTGCTCTATTTCTTAAGTGGCTATTGTTTCTTAATTTCTTTTTTGAGTAAGCAAACGAAAAAAATTGCGACAATAAGAAAATACTCACCAATTCTTGTCATCTTATTTATTGTACTTAGTCGGGTTTATTTCATTTACTTCCACCCCTTTACAACATTCTTTAATCAAGAATTATTTAGTCCTATTATATTTGCTCAATCTAACTTTCTACCTTCTTTAGGAGACCTAATTATTAGTGCTTTTTTATTGGCTATCGTAATATACTACCTGGCTAAGGCCATAAAAAAAGTGAATGCTAAAAATAAAATAATATTGTTTTTATGCATTTTTATTAGTGCCATTTCACCATTAATATTGGCCCAATTATTAGCGGGTTTAATTACCAATTCTAAAATAAATTTTGATATTAATTATTTATTAGATTTAAACGCATACAGTTTTGCGGGTATTGGTTCAATCACCTTATTGTTTGTGGCACTCATTCTATTTATTAAGCTAATTATCAATCATTTTAGAGGACATGCCTTTAACAATTCTCAACTCCATTCGCTATTACACCTTGCTCATCTTCTCGCCATAATTATTGGGCATTTCTTTTTAGAGATCAATGCGCTATTAACAATATGGGTACTCTTGGTCGTACTTGCTTTTTCTTTTAAGATCAATTCAAAAACAAGTTTCTATCGAAGTGTATTTTTAATTTTAATCGTCGCCTCCACAACCTCTTATGGCTTTATTGATTTAGGAAAACTAAAAGAAGAGGTGAATAAAACGTTTATTGCAAAAAAGTTGGCCAAAGAAAGGGATCCTGTTTCAGAGTATTTGTACGATGATCTTCAAGAAAAAATTATAAACGATAGCCTCGTAAAAAATAGTATTCCAATCTATCTTGAGCAAAAAGAAAGAATCGACAACTATATTTCTAATCATTTTTTTAGCGGTTATTTCAGCAAATATGAACCCCGAATTATAGGTTACTTTAACAATACAGACTCCATCTATGTTGAGGCTCAACAGAAAATGGTGCATTGTTTTTCTTTTTTTGAAAATAAAATTGAGAAAGAAGCTGAGGATCCTTTCAGAACAAATAAATCTCTACATTTTCTTTATTCTGAAGAAGGAGTCAGTAGTTATTTCACTAAAATAGAACTCAACGCAGAAGAAGACTCCCTCCAATTAAAGGGCTATTCTTTATTTATTGAGTTGTTTCCTAAGCAATTTTCTAAAACAGAAGGTTATCCAGAATTGCTATTAAATCAAAAAGAAATTACAGATCCAATAAACACCAACACCTACTCTTTTGCCAAGTACAAAAAAGGAAAGTTGGTTGACAATTTTGGCAAATACAATTACAGTATTGAATTAAGTAACAAGTACCATTTTAATGAAGATGGTTTTGTTAAAGCTACTTTTGGAGCTGCTTATCATGTCATTTATCAAAGTGATAAAAACACAGTGATCATCTTAAGTTCCCCACAAAAAACAGCATTTAACTACATTACCACTTTCTCCTATTTCTTTATTATTACTAGTATTTTGGTATTGATTTTAGGTTTATTTTTTAGAATCGCTCCATTTAATTGGCAAATCGCTTTAAATGATTTTAGCACCAAAATTCAATTGTTTATTATTGCTTCGATCTTCCTCGCTTTCCTGCTATTTTCTTGGGGAACTTCCTACTACATAAAAAAACAATACCTCGAAAAGAACAAAACACACCTGGCCGAAAAAGTTCAATCTGTACTGATTGAACTCGAGCATAAACTAGGATATCAAGATCAACTTACCTCTAATTTAGCGGATGAAATGGCCTATTATTTGGTCAAATTTTCGAATGTCTTTTATACCGATATTAATTTGTACAATAAAGAAGGCGTTTTATTAGCCACCTCTCGTCCAGAAATATTTGACCGTGGATTGGTAAGTCAACAAATGAATCCTGAAGCTTATCATCAAATCCATTGGAAGAAAAAATCAAACTACACGCATAGCGAAAACATTGGTGATTTAAACTATATTTCTACATACGTTCCGTTTAGAAATGAAAAACAAGAGATATTGGCTTATATGAATCTTCCTTATTTTGCAAAGCAGAATGAATTAGAGAATGAATTATCTTCCTTCTATACGGCTTTAATTAACATTTACGGCTTGTTATTTTTAATCTCAACAATAATTGCAGTGTTCTTTGCCAACTACATCTCTGCGCCTGTTCGAATGATTAAAAACAAGATTAGTGCGCTTCAATTGGGCCAATCGTACGATTTGCTAGAATGGGACTCTAATGATGAAATTGGAGCCTTAGTTTTTGAGTACAATAAAAAAGTAATTGAACTCGAACAAAATGCGGCTCTTTTAGTGAAGTCTGAAAGAGAAAGTGCTTGGAGAGAAATGGCAAAACAGGTGGCTCATGAAATTAAAAATCCGCTAACCCCTATGAAATTAGGGATACAACAATTGGAGCGTGTTGCAAAAGATAAACCCGCTGATTTAGATGAACGCATTGCCAGAACAGCAAAAACCTTAGTGGAGCAAATTGATACCTTAACCAAGATTGCAGATGAGTTCTCTAATTTTGCCAAAATGCCAAAAGCCGATGAGCAAGAAATCAACTTGGTTCCAATTGTTGAAACCATTATTGATTTATATAAAGACGAGGAGGTCGAAATATCCTTAAGTCAAAAGCAAAAAGGAAACGCAACTATTCTTGCTGATAAGGATCAAATTTCTCGCGTATTCAGTAACTTAATTAAAAATGCAATCCAAGCCATTCCGTCAACGGTTGATGGGAAAATAGCGGTACTTATTCATCACGAAGAAGGACATTACATTATTGAAATTAAAGACAATGGTAGTGGGATTTCTGAGGACAAGAAGAACAAAATATTTGTACCCAACTTTACCACTAAAAGTACGGGGATGGGCTTAGGTTTGGCAATGGTTAAAAATAGTGTAGAGAATGCCCATGGTAGCATTTGGTTTGAAACGAAAGTGCAGGTTGGAACCTCTTTCTTTGTGAAGTTACCGAAGGCGTAAGTTATTTTTTAGGTTTCTCATTCTAAATCTTATTTTGTTGGCAGCTTACTGTCAAAACAAAATGAGGTTGGAGAATCTATTTACTTAACTCAAGATACATTGTTCACTTCGTTTTATACCCTCGCCAAAGTACGGTTAGAACAGCCTCCAGAATGACACTTTATTACATGAAAAATCCTAAATGGGTACCATTTAGATTATGATTCACTGTATATGCATTTTAACTTTAGATAAAATACATCTTTTGCACCCTAAAAAACGCACATTCGATAAGAACTATTTTTATTACGTTAAAACAACTATACCCCTAAAAAAAACCGTTAAAATGCAATTAGAATTAGCGGTTAAATACCTGTGAAAAATTGATTTAAAAATAGTAGTAATAGCAGAGCAGTTTTAGAATAGAACAGCTGTTTCAGTTTAATTAGACCCTGAAATAAATTGACGGTGACAATTTAGCATCAACATACAATTGTTCTCAACGCCTAATCTCGTCATCCAAATTTATTTCAGCATCTAGACCATTACACGCACCGTTCTAGTGTTATTTTTTTCTAATAACAATACTTCCCTTCTGCGATTAAATGTGTTGCAATTCTTCGTCTGGCCTCTTTCACATTAAAAGGCTTTTGTTTGGTAAAACGTTTTAGTCCCATTAACATCATTTTCAGTTCATCCCCTTCTGCAAAAGAATTTAAGGCATCTTTTCCAAATTTATTGAGCTTATCAGCCGCATCATAAAGGTATACATTGAGTACATCTGTTTGTTCTGAGATCTTAGTGCTGTTCTCACTCTTCATGAGTTTTTCGACTCTCAGTAAAACAGATTCTGCGACATAAAGTTCAATGATCATATCCGAAATATTCATGACCACTTCTTGTTCTTTAGACAACTGCATCATTAACTTTTGGGCGGCACTTCCTGCAATCATCAAAACGGCTTTTTTAAATTGCTTAATTTGAGCATGAGCTTGCTCAAAAGGGTCATCGCTTCCTGTACTAAAATCAGGAATACTCATCAACTCTTTTGCAACTTCTTGAGCTGGTCCCATTAAATCTAACTCTCCTTTCATTGCTTTTTTCAGTAAGGAATCTACAATCAACATTCTGTTAATCTCGTTTGTTCCTTCAAATATTCTGTTGATTCGGGCATCACGATAGGCTCTTTCTACTGGCGCTTCTGCAGAATACCCCATTCCTCCATAAATTTGCACCCCTTCATCCACCACATAATCCAACACTTCTGAACCGTGTACTTTTAGAATTGCTGCTTCTGCTGCAAATTGGCGAATGCCTTCTAAGGTTGCCTTTTCTTTATTCATTCCTCCAGCAACCAACGCCGCTATGGCATCATCTACATTTTGACTACACCGGTATACTGCGGCATTAGAGGCGTAAACTTTAATGGCTTGTTCTGCCAGCTTATGCTTTATTGCTCCGTATTTAGAAATTGACCTTCCAAACTGTTCTCTTTCATTGGCATAGTTGATGGAATGATCTATTACTCTTTTGGCAGAGCCTATTGCTGCTCCAGCCAACTTAATTCGTCCTATATTTAGAATGTTTAAGGCAATCTTAAATCCGCCTTGTCTTTCTCCTAATAAATTTTCTACAGGTACTTTTGTATTGTTAAAAAACACTTGACAGGTTGACGATCCTTTTATCCCCATCTTTTTCTCTTCGGGGTTAATGGCAATGTCTCCAAAATCTTTTTCTACAATGAAAGCCGTTAAATTTTCGTCATCTTCAATTTTTGCAAAAACAGTAAACACATCGGCAAATCCAGCATTGGTAATCCACATTTTTTGGCCTGTAATGTGATAGTGCTTTCCATCGGCACTTAAAACAGCCTTTGTTTTTCCGGAGTTGGCATCGGATCCTGAACCGGGTTCGGTTAAACAATAGGAAGCTTTCCATTCTCCATTGGCTAATTTGGGGATGTATTTTTGTTTTTGTTCTTCATTTCCATAATACAAGATGGGTAATGTTCCTATTCCTGTATGGGCAGAGATTGAAACGGCAAATGAATAGGCACCACCTAACCTTTCGGTAGCCAACATTCCTGTTACAAAATCTTTTCCAAAGCCGCCTAAATTTTCTGGGATTGTAATTCCTAACAGGCCTAATTCTCCTGCCTTTTCCATTAATGAAGCCGAATAGCCCTCTTCTAAAGTTTCTATCCTTTCAAGGTTGGGAAGTATTTCTTTTTCAACAAAATCAAGACACATATCCCCAATCATGTGTTGCTCTTCACTAAATTCTTCTGGTATAAATACGTTCTCTGCTTTTGTTTCTTTAATTAGAAATTCCCCACCTTTTATTACTTCATCATTCTTCATAACTCTTACTTTAAAAATTCATAAATACCTGCGGCACCCTGTCCTGCCCCTACACACATGGTAACCATTCCATATTGCTGTTTTCTTCTTCTCATTTCATTGAACAATTGGACGGATAATTTTGCTCCTGTACATCCCAAAGGATGCCCCATTGCAATTGCTCCTCCATTTACATTGACAAGGTCTGGATTTAGATTTAACTCATTTAAAACTGCGATAGACTGCGATGCAAAGGCCTCATTTAATTCAATTTGCTCCATGTCTTGAATTTTCAGTCCAGCCCGTTTTAAAACTGCAGGAATTGCTTTTACTGGACCTATTCCCATGATCCGTGGTTCTACACCTACAACAGAATAACTTACCATCCGCGCAATTGGCTCTAAGCCAAGTTCTTTTACTTTTTTCTCACTCATTACCATTACAAAAGCTGCCCCATCTGAAGTTTGAGAAGAATTTCCTGCGGTAACACTTCCGCCTTGAGCGAAAACTGGTTTTAATCTTTGTAAGCCTTCAATGGTTGATCCTTTACGAGGTCCTTCATCAGTATCAACAATAGATTTACGAGAGGCTCTTTTATCGTCAGCTCCTAAGAATATTTCTTCTACTTCTATGGGAACAATATCTTCAGTAAACCTTCCTGCATCAATTGCATTCAAAGCTTTAAGATGAGACTGTAAAGCAAATTCATCTTGAGCCTCTCTAGAAACATTATATTGTTTAGCAACAGCCTCTGCAGTTAACCCCATTCCCCAATACCAATTTGGATTCTTCTTTGCTACCGCTGCATTTGGAACAATTCTCCAACCTCCAAAAGGAATTGGGCTCATTGTTTCTACTCCTCCAGCAATGATACAATCGGCTAAACCTGCATCAATTTTTGCAGATGCCATTGCTATTGTTTCTAATCCTGAAGAGCAATAACGGTTAACGGTTACCCCCGGAACCATATCGGTATCTAGGCCTATTAAAGAAACCATTCTTCCAATATTCAATCCTTGTTCGGCTTCGGGTGTTGCATTACCAACAATTACATCATCAATATCTTCTTTGTCCAAATTTGGAATGCTGTTAACCAAATGTCTAATGACTCCTGCGGCCAAATCATCGGGCCTCATAAATCGGAAAATTCCTTTTGGGGCTTTTCCAACTGCTGATCTAAATCCTGCTACTATATATGCGTTCATTCTTGAAGTTTTAAATTGTGAATTTTACGTTTTAAATCTATTTTTTTGAGTTGTTTAATTCAACCCTTAATCGTTCTAATTCCTGAGCACCTTTCCTGATTGAATAATACTTTGCAATCTTTCCAATGTTTTTCTTTCTGAACATAATTCTAAAAAGGCCTTCCTTTCCATCTCTAATAAATATTGCTCACTGACCTTGGTAGGGATTGAGAAGTCTCCACCGCACAATACGTACCCTAATTTTTCAGAGATCAACTGATCGTGCTCAGAGATATAGTTTCCTGATTTCATGCTGTTAGCCCCAACATAAACAATGCCTAAGCCTTCTTTACCCAACACGGTGATATCTTTACGTTGAATAGGCTTTGTGTAGCCTTTATTGGCCAAGGATAAGGCAGCTTCTTTTGCTCGTGTTAATTGGTGCGCTCTACTCACAACAATTTCATCAATCCCTTCTCGAAGATAGCCCAAGTCAAAAGCTTCTTTAGCCGAAGTAGATACTTGTGCTTGGCCAATTGTTAAGAATTTGTTTCTTAAGACATTCAAACGCATTCCATCCTTAAATTCATCTGACGCACGTAAAGCAAACTCTTTACTTCCTCCACCTCCTGGAATAACTCCTACACCAAACTCTACCAATCCCATATAAGTTTCTGCATGTACAATTACTTTATCCGCATGCATACTTATTTCACACCCTCCTCCTAATGCCAAACTGTGTGGTGCAACCACCACAGGAATTGAAGAATACCGAACCCGCATCATTGTGTTTTGAAAGGCTCGAATGGCAGAATCTAATTCTTCGTATTCCTGTTCTACTGCCATCATAAAAATCATCCCAACATTGGCTCCTGCAGAAAAATGTTCTCCATCATTAGAGATCACTAATCCTTTGTAGCTCGCTTCAGCTAAATCGATTGCTTTGTTTATTCCTTCAATCACTTCGGCTCCAATGGTGTTCATTTTGGTATGAAACTCTATGTTCAAAATTCCATCTCCCAAATCAACAATAGTGGTTCCTGCATTTTTCCAAATTGTATTTTCAGGTCTTAATGTTTCTAAAGAGAGTACCTCTTCTGATCCCGGAATTACTTGATAAGATTGGGAGTCAATCGCATAGAAATACTTCACTCCATTTTCTACTTTATAAAAAGTAGGGCATCCTGCAGCAATCATTTCTTTTACCCAATCAGCTACTTTATATCCTGCTTTTTCTATTTCAGGAAGTGTTTTTTCAATGCCTAAAACGTCCCAGGTTGTAAACGGACCCATTCCCCAAGCAAAACCTGCCTCTAAAGCATCATCAATCTTATACAGCGCATCTGTAATTTCTGGAATTCGGTTGGATACGTATGCAAACAATCCATAGAAAGTTTTTCGATAAAACTCCCCTGCAATATCTTTTCCTGCAGCCAATACTTTTGTTCGCTCTTTTAAATCATCTATTGATTTGGTCAACTCTAAGGTGGGAAACTTAGCCCGTTTCTTCGATCGATACTCTAAGGTATTGAGGTCTAAGGTTAAAATTTCACTTTTGCCGTCAGCTCCTTTTACTTTTTTATAGAAGCCTTGCTGAGTTTTAGATCCCAACATATTTTGTGCTACCATTTTAGAGACATAGTCTGGTATAGAAAACAGTTCATTTTCTTCATCTTTCTTACAGTTGTCTTTTACTCCATTGGCCACATGAACCAAAGTATCCAATCCAACAACATCACAGGTTCTAAAAGTAGCAGATTTTGCTCTACCCATTACAGGCCCGGTGAGTTGATCAACTTCTTCAACCGTAAGCCCCATTTCCGTAACGTTATGAAACAATGCCATAATAGAATAAACACCAACTCTGTTGGCAATAAACGCAGGAGAATCTTTACAAACAACGGTTGTTTTTCCTAAAAATCGCTGCCCGTAATCTGCTAAAAATTCCATTACCTCAGGAGCTGTTTGAGTGGAGGGGATCAACTCTAACAGTCTTAAATAACGTGGAGGGTTAAAAAAGTGGGTTCCACAAAAGTGTTTTTGAAAATCATCACTTCTCCCTTCCAACATTAATTCAATAGGTATTCCTGAAGTGTTTGAGGTAATTAAAGTCCCAGGAGTCCTATATTTCTCTACTTTTTCAAAAACTTGATGTTTTATTTTCAGATTCTCAATCACCACCTCAATAATCCAATCACACCCTTTTATTTTTGACAAATCATCATCAAAATTGCCCGTTGTGATTCTATTTGCATAAGATTTACTGTAGATAGGCGAAGGGTTCGATTTTAAGGCAAACTTCAGGGCCTCATTAACAATTTTATTTCGAGCTGCGCTATCTTCAGAATCCACCGCTTCTTTTGGAACAATATCCAACAGCACAACTTCAACTCCAACATTGGCAAAATGGCAAGCGATTCTAGCGCCCATTACTCCAGAACCTAAAACGGCAACTTTATTAATTTTTCGATTCATTTTTTTTGATTTTGAATTTTATACTTTCCTATTGTTTCATTCACCGAATCCAATACTTCGTAAAACATACTTAATTTACTTTGAGGGATTTCTTCAGCTATTAAATCATGAAATCCTTGTACTACTTTTTTGGCAATTCGTCTCTTCTCAACTCCTTTTTTGGTTAAAAAAATATGAACCATCCTCCCATCTTCATTGTCCTTTTTTCGAACGATTAAATCCTCAGCTTCTAAGGAGTTGATGATCCGACTCAAACTTGTAGACTCCATACCTAACATTGGCGCGATAGAGGTCGAAGGCGTGCCTTCTTTGGCGATACTTAACAGTACCATTCCTGTAATTTGACTTGTATCATACCTCGCTGCAACCTGATTATACATTTTAAACATATTCAACCAAGTTGACTTAATTTGAATATCTATATTTCTGGATTCATTCGACATAAACTATGTTTGCATAGTAATATTAAGCAATTTTACTATGCAAACATAACTTATTGTGAGAATAAGTTATTCCTGAACAGGTTTATGCTATTTTAACGGGCAAAGGCTTTCGCAAAGAGGCAAACATTAACCGCAAAGAGCACAGAGGTTTCGCAAAGAGGCAAGAGGCGAGAGAAAAGAGGGAAAAGGGAAAAGAAAAAATCCAGCAAAAAAAATAAAAAAAAATAGATGGATCCAAACCTTATCAATTAACTGCAAAAGGGGCAAAGGTTTTCGCAAAGGGGCAAGGGACTTTTTTTCCAAAACCCAACGCTTAGCCATTTTTTAATGCACAAGGTTCTTGCATTTCATCGTCAAACATCTTTTCCATTTCGGTAAATCCTTACACAGACTATGTCCACTAGTTATTCAAAAATTATAGTGTGTATTCGATTCGTAACTAGATATTGAATCCTCTTGTAAGGATTGGTTAGAAGTAGACTTTACGAAAACCTTTGATAGCTTTTTGACAAAAAACATAAAGCACGAAACGCTCGATTTCTAACCCCGTTTATTTAGTGCAACACTCAATAGCATCCTTTCCTACTCTCTAACGGTTGAACTTTCTCCTGATTTAGAGTTCAAAAGCAAGATGAAAATCAAAAGAGAATAGACAACGTTAATAATGGAAAATAAAAGTGAAAAAAACGATTAACAGTCCTTATTAGCCGATAAACCAACTATTATTTTAATAATCTTCCTTTTTTTAGTACCTTGTGTTTTCATAAGAAAAAAATTGACTAAGACCCAACTATATCCAATCAAGATTGCACTCCTTTTAGTGCTTCTCATTCTTACTAAAAAAGATATTTTTGCGAGTCATTTGGTGGGCGGAACAATGAGCTATCAATGTCTAGGCAACAACAACTATGAAATTACATTAACACTTTACCGAGATTGTAATGGAAGTGGAGCAGAGTTTGATCCTGAAGCTTCAATAGGTGTTTTTAATAATGGAGCATTAATTTCCAATCAGCTTTCCCCTTTCATTCTAAAAACACCCGTTCCTATTATCATTAACAACCCCTGTTTAATTAGCCCGCCTAATGTTTGCATAGAAAAAACAGAATACACCCAAATCATTAATCTTCCGCCAATAGCTGGAGGTTATGACATTGTTTATCAAAGATGCTGCAGAAATAGTGATGCAATAAATATCGTCACGCCTAGCAATGCCGGATCTTCATATGCCGTAAAAATACCTGAACAAGTGAATTGCAATAACAGCCCAACTTTTAACAACCCACCACCAACAATAATGTGCGCTGGGTATGAATTCACCTATGATCTAAGCGCTACAGATATTGATGGAGATTCCTTATATTACACTTTTAAGGACGCTGTAACTGGCGGGACCACAAATACCCCCGCTCCAAATCCACCGTCCCCCCCACCATTTAACATGATTCTTTGGGAAACGGGTTATTCCACGAACTATCAAATTGATGCAAATCCAGCTTTCACAATAGATCCTAACACTGGAGCATTAATAGGAACTCCTACAGTTTTAGGCGCTTACACTTTTAATGTTACCGTTAAAGAATACCGAAACGGAGTCTACCTCAATGAAACTTACAGAGACCTACTGGTTTATGTCAATAATTGCGACATTAATACCGTTGCTGAATTTTCTAATTCAAGTAGTCAACCTGGTCAATCTGGTCAATCTGGCCAAACTGCTTTTTGTACAGGCAAAACTGTTAACATTTCCACTACGAGTCTAAACGCTACCTATTATTTTTGGGATTTTGGAGATTTAACCATCAACACGGACACCTCTAACCAACATTCTCCCTCCTACACCTATGCGGATACCGGAGTATACAACATTACTCTGATCGCAAATCCTGACTACTTTTGTGCGGACACCGTAGTTCATCAATTTATAATACAACCGGCACTCATTCCCTCATTTGCAACTCCAGCAACTCAATGTTTAGCAGGAAATCTTTTTGAGGTGAATGCTATTGGC
>JAWUVT010000135.1:0-9247 GCA_034112225.1 Flavobacteriales bacterium
AAACAGGTCCTATTCCCATAATACGTGGTTCTACACCCGCTACTGCGCTAGAAACTATTCTTGCAATTGGCGTTAGCTTGTATTTATTTGCTCCTTGTTCTGATGCAATTAACATAGCTGCTGCTCCATCATTTAATCCTGAAGAGTTTCCTGCAGTTACACTTCCGCCTTCTTTCTTAAACGCTCCTCTTAATTTCCCTAACACTTCTAAAGAGCTGTTAGGTTTTATAAATTCATCTTGATCAAAAATCAAATCGTCCTTTTTACGTTGAGGAATATTTACCGCAACAATCTCTTCCGCTAACCTTCCATTATTTTGTGCTTCGGTTGCTTTCATCTGACTCCAATACGCAAACTGATCTTGATCTTCTCTGCTTATTCCGTATTGGGCGACTAAATTTTCTGCGGTAACTCCCATTCCATCAGTACCGTATAAATCATCCATTTTAGGATTGATAAAACGCCATCCGAAACTTGAGTCATACATCTTGGCATCTGTGCCAAAAGGCTTGGCAGATTTAGAAATTACATAGGGACCTCTAGACATATTTTCAACACCTCCAGTCACATAAACTTCACCATCTCCTAACTTAATAGCTCTTGATGCATTTATTGCAGCAGCCATTCCTGAAGAACACAATCTGTTAATTGTTTCTCCACCAACTTGCCAAGGTAAACCTGCTAACAATCCACTCATGCGCGCAACATTTCTATTGTCTTCACCGGCTTGGTTGGCACATCCAAATAAAACATCTTCAATTTCTTCTTGAATAACGCTTGGGTTTCTTTTAAGTAACTCTCTAATTGGAATAGCTCCTAAATCATCTGTTCTTACTGCCGATAGTGTTCCTCCGAAGCTTCCTATTGGAGTTCGAATTGCATCTATGATATATGCTTCTTTCATTTGTCTTGGTTATTTTTTTGGATCAAAAGGAACATTATTTCATTGTCCACTTTTATTATTTTATACTAGAGAAATTCTATTCACCAATTTAATGAATAGAAGGTTCCTCTTTTAGATTAATTTATGCTAAATTAATCCTAATCTTTTCATTTCCCAAAAGCATCTTTCTGTTGCTTCAATATCTGCAAATGCATCATGAGCACCAACAAAATCAAGCCCAAATAGTTTAATGTGTAATTCTGATAGTTTAGGCCATTTGTAACCGTATGGGCCAGGTATTTTACAGTAATCTGTAGCCGCCTTCATGGTACAGATTTTAGGTGTTTTCTCAAAACGACTTTCAACTGTTCTTCTTAAAAATTCTGCACCAATAATTTTCTCATCAAAACTGATATTATGAGCCACTATAAAATTGGATTGATTGACTAAGGTGTTAAATTCATTTAAAACGACATCTAACTCTACCCCTTCTTCTATTGCTTTTTGGGTGGTAATTCCATGCACATTTGATGCTTCTGAAGGAATTGTAAAATTATTTGGCTTAATGATATATTCAGCTGCAGCAACTCTTTCCCCTTTTTCGTTGCAGACGGTCCAACCGATCTGTATCATTCTAGGCCAGTTGTCTAAGTCGGTAACTGGTGCTTTCCAATTCTTTGGTAAACCTGTGGTTTCCGTATCAAAAAATAAATACATAATTCTTATTGTTAATTCAATCCTCTGTATAGCTACTTGTTAACGCTCTCTTTCAAAAATAGTTGCCAACTTCTAACGCTTCAGTATCGTAATTTATACCCAATTAGTTCAACAAGCTAATTGACCCTTTTTTCTTAAACTCCGATCCTGAATACGTTGTTGCATTAATTCTATAAAAGTAAGTCCCACTCTCAGCCTGTCCCCCTCCATTCCTTTTACCATCCCAGTGATTTAGACGATCTTGAGAATTAAAAACACTCCTTCCCCAACGGTCAAATATTTGAATATCATACTTTTCAACACTACATGTTTCCACTTCAAACACATCATTAAGACCATCATTGTTTGGTGTAAACACATTATAAACCGTTATATTCTCTGGGATGTTAATAACTTTAGTATTTACGTTTATACATCCACTTGAGTTCGTAACAGTTAAGTAAGTTGTAAGCTCTCCCCCTTCAGTAAAAGTATGCTCTACCGGAACATTGGTTGTATTCAATAGCGTTTCGCCATCACCAAAATTCCAAAGCCAACTGATTATTGGAGAATCACTTGATGAAAAATTATTGAATACAAAAGGTAAATCTGTACACTCTTGAGTCTCAATATAATGATTGGCATCAATATTTTCAATAACTACATTGTGAGTCCCAAAAACGGGTAGAGGTTGACAACCCGCATCATCAATCAAGATCATTGTTACAGAATGAAGCGCTGAAGTTTCGAACGTATAATTTACGGTTTCTCCATATACTCTATCTCCATTCCCAAAGATAAAATATACAGAATCTGTATTTATTGTATTAGATACGAAAACAACTTCCTTAAAACAGGTAAAAGGAACAGTGGCACTCGTAAAAGTTCCTGATGGCCCATTTACAGTAATCATAGATGGTATAGTTAAGGTAGCAATACACCCAATATCATTTTCTACAGTTAAAGAGACATCATAGCTACCAACATTCAAATAATTATGAGTAGGGTTTTCCAAAATACTTGCCGAAGTATTATCTCCAAAAGTCCATGTCCAATTCTCTACATCAGTTGATGATTGACTTGTGAAATTAACGGTATGAGGTGGACAAGAGCCTACTAAAGAATCTGTAACAAAAAGGGCTACAGGTATAGATATGGTTAAATCTTGTATAATAGTTGAATCACAACCATTCGAATCTGTAACGGTTAACATTACAGACATTAGCGTACTGGTATCTGCATTAATATTATACGTATGAAAAGGACTTACATCCGTCTCGGTTGGAGAGCTATCGTCATAATTCCAAACATAAGACATATCACTTCCAGTTGATGTATTGGTAAACAATACCCCATCAGTATTACAAATAGCTGGTGTAAAAGAAAACCCAGGATATGGCATGGTTGGTCTGATGTAACTATTTTTTGTGATCACATTTACACATCCAAAGGTATCTGTTACGGTTAATGTCACATTAAAAACGCCTCTACCATTATAGGTATACATCGGATCCTTTATATTATCTGTTCCTCCATCACCAAAGTTCCAATTCCATCCTAAGATAGAACTTATACCTGTAGATAAGTCAGTAAAATTAACATCCAAAGCAGCACATCCAAAAGTTGTATCAGCGACAAATTCAGCAACGGGAGCAGTTTTAACCACTACCGTGTTTGTTTTCATCAAGGTATCTTTACATCCCAATGCATCAGTAATGATAAGACGTACATCGAAGATTCCATTTGAAGAATAAGTGTAATTAGGATTTTGAGAAGTTGACACTCCCCCATCTCCAAAATTCCAATTCCACGAAGAAATACTAGAATTCACTATGGTAGCATCTGTAAATTGAACAGAAAAAGTTTCACAAATTAAAGAATCGGATTGCTCAAAACCTAAATCTCGATCTGAAATACTAATGATTTGAGAAATGGAATCTTTACAACTTGTGGTAAAATTTTCAACGATTAATGTTGCCGTATAAAACCCCGAAGAGGTATAGGTATGGGTTGGGGTTTGTGTACTAGCAAATGCCCCATCACCAAAATACCAAGTCCATTGATCAGCCCCTTCAGAAGCATCTGTAAACCCTACATCGTGTGGTGCGTTGCACCCAATCATAGGTGTTAGGGTAAATATTGCTTTAGGCAATAAGACTTCAACAACAGAATCTAAGTTTAAGCTATCCCAACAGCCATGAAATCCAACTGCATAGGTCACATCAAAATAACCCGTATCTGTATAGGTATTTATTGGGTTTTGTAATATAGAAGTTTGTCCATCACCAAAGCTCCAACTCCATTGATCTGAATACACACTTGAACTGTCAAAGAAATTAACGGTAAAAGGATGGCATCCAACAGTATCTTTTGGTGAAAAATTTACAAGTGGGAGTTGTCCCACTTGAATATAATCAGTAAAAATTAAGCTATCGGAACAGCCTTCGGCATTTACAATGACAAGGGAAACATCATAAGATCCAGTATCTGTATAAATTTCTGTTGGATTTTGACTGTTAGAGGTATTCCCATTCCCAAAATCCCAAATCCAATTGGTTATTGTTTCATTAGAAAAAGTAAGATCAGAAAAATCAACACTTAATGGTGCACAACCATTGGTTTTATTTGAATTAAAATTAACTGTTGGTGGAACAATAGTTATAAATGAACTTTTAGACAACGAAGCGGAACAACCATTCACATCAGTAACGCTTAAAGACACATTATAATTTCCAAGAGCAGTATACGTATTTGAAGGAGTTTCAGTGTTTGCGTTGTTTCCATCTCCAAAGGTCCAGCTCCAGGAAACTGCATCGGGGGTCATATCCGTAAAATTAACTGTAAATGGCACCTGACAAAAAGTGGTATTATTTGCAGTAAAATCAACTACAGGGTCTGGATTTATCGTAATAATATTTGATTTGATAACATTATCGGTACATCCGACAGGTCCAAAGGAAGTAAGTTCAACCGTGTAGGTTCCTGGGGCACTGTATCCGTGACTTGGGTTTTGAGCAGAAGAAGATGTTCCATCTCCAAAATCCCAAGTCCATGTATTCGCAACAGCAGTTGATAAATCCGTAAAAGCAATCACTTCATTCAAACATGCGGAAGTGATATCTTGAGAAAAATCAGCTACAAAAGTTTCTATGACTACAACCTGTGAGGAGGTATCACTACAACCATCACTAGTCGTTACAATCAAGCTATTGGTAAAAGATCCTAATGCTGTGTAAGACTGAGCTGTAGGCGTTAAACTAGTCGATGTATTTCCGTTGCCAAAATTCCACTCATAATTAAGACTACTCCCTGAGGAACTGTTTGTAAAATTAACTTCTAAAGGTGTTGAGCAACCTACATCCCTATCTTGTGAAAAAAGTGATATTGGTGAAGGTAACGTGGTTACAAAATCTGTCTTACTCAAACTAGCTGAACACCCATTATCATCTGTTACAATTAATAAAACATTATATGAACTCTGAGAACTGTAAGCATGTATCGGATTTTCTAGCGTAGAAGTTGTTCCATCTCCAAAATCCCAATTCCATGAATTTACAGCTCCTCCAACAACAATTGTTGCATCAGAAAAAGCAGCGGAATAAGGCAAGCAAGCAAGCGTATTTGGTAAGGTAAAATCAACTACAGGGTTTGAATGTACGACAATATAAGCTGTTTTTGTTTCCGTGCTAGTACCTGAACCATTAGTCACTGTTAGTGTAACAGTATAAACGCCTACACTGACATAAGGATGAGATGGATTTTGAACAGTCCCTAATTGTGTACCATCACCATAATCCCAAAGATAAGACAGATTACTTCCCGTTGATTGATCGGAAAAGTTTACAATAACAAACTCACAACCACTAGTGACATCCGCTGTAAAAGCAGCGTTAATTTGTGCACTACCTTTACTTGAAGAGAATAAAAGTAAAATCCCAACAAATAAACAAAGGGGAAAATTTTTCATATAATCATTATATTTTGATGCAGTTTGAATCAAAGATATATAATTAGAATAACTTGTTTATTAGTTTACAATAAATAAAGACAAGTTGCTGAATAACACTTATAAACAATCGAAACTAGCCGATAAAAATACTCCGAACGAAGATAAAGTTAGTACCAATCAAAAAATGTAAAATGGTTCTATCAAAAAGAATGAGCTGAAACAATTAAATTAATGCGCCCAATTTTTACTTGTTCGGTAAACCGTTCCCTTAAATAAAGCGACTGTTTCTTCATTTTGATTGGTAATTGTTATTTCATAAATGGCAATTTTATTTGAAAGAGATTTCTCTATAGCTTTGGCAGTAATTACATCTCCAACCAAACACTGTTTCGTGTGTGAAATTGAGGTTTCTACGGAAACACTTTTTCTTCCATGTGCATTAGAAGCAAATGCCAAAGCGCTATCTGCTAAACTGTAAGTTATTCCACCATGAGCAATATTAAACCCATTCGTCATTTCTTCTCTAATGGTCATTTTGAGTTCACAACGACCTTCTTTTACAGTAACAATTTCAATTCCCAACCATTTGCTAAAGGCATCACCCTGAAACATTTGATTTACTATTTTAGTTGCTTTGTTCATTTTTTTTCAATTCTGAAATCTTCCCCTTAGCTCTACCTCTCCAGCACTGCGTCAGGCTCAGTGTGACATTGCTCGGTGTAATAAAAATTTCATATCCATCGAAGCAGCCGGCTCTTAATCGCTAGGGATTCCTATTTAAAAGATTCCTCTATTTCGTTCCTTCTTCACTCCAATCGGAATGACATTTAGCTCGTATAAAACGTTTTATTCTCTCTCACTAATCTTCTTAGTAAAACACTTGGTCGATATCTATCATCTCCGTATTCGGCATGCAAAAACTCTAATCGCAACAACACTTCTTCCAATCCAATTTCATCTGCCCACTCTAAAAGCCCGCAAGGGTAGTTGACTCCTTTAGTCATCGCTAAATCAATATCTTCTTTGGTTGCAATATTTAAAAACAAAGCATCTGCCGCTTCATTAATTAACATGATTACTATTCTGTTTACAATTTCACCGCCTAATTCTTCATCTGTATTCGGTGCTGGTTTTTCTGCTCCTTCTGCATAATCAAAGAAGCCTCTTCCTGATTTCTTACCATACCAACCTGCTTCAGCATGCCTTTTCTGAGTAAATGATGGTCGATATCTAGGATCATTATAAAAAGCTGCAAATACTGTTTCTGTAACGGTATAATTTACATCATTTCCAATATAATCCATCAAGGTAAATGGCCCCATTCTAAAACCACCCAATTCAGTCATTGCCCAATCTATTGTAGCAAAATCAGCAATTCCTTCTTCATATATCTTTAAGGCTTCTCCGTAAAAAGGTCTAGCAACTCTATTGACAATAAAACCTGGTGTATCTTTGGTTAAAACAGTTACTTTTTTCCAAGAATCTATTAATTCTCTTGCCGTATTTTTAGTTTTTTCTGAAGTTTGAACTGCAGGAATAATTTCTACCAAAGGCATTAAAGGAGCTGGATTAAAAAAGTGTATTCCAATGACTCTAGCTGATTTTTTACACGCTGAAGCAATTGAAGCAATTGATAATGACGAAGTATTACTCGCCAAGATACAATCCTCAGCAACAATACTTTCTAACTCCGTAAAAACTTGTTGTTTAACTGCTACGTTTTCAATAATTGCTTCTATAATAATTCCACAATTACTAAAATCATTAACCGAGTTAGAAAATTTAATTCTACCAATTATGGCTTTAGAAGTCGCTTCATCAATTTTTTCTTTTTCAACTAAGCGTGTTAATATTTTAGTTAAACTGGCCTCCGCTTTCACTAAAGCTGCAGCGTTTAAATCTACTAATACGACTTGATGTTCTTGTGTTGCTGCAATTTGTGCTATCCCAGACCCCATTGATCCTGCACCTAAAACTCCTACTACTGTTTCTTTATTCATTTTCATAAATTTTTAAATAGCCATTTTTCTCTTTTTGACCTTAACATTACTATCATTGGATAAACCAATTCATTCCTTCTATCACATATAACTATTCCAACAGAGCAACCAATTTGACCATTTAGCATTTCCATAGGTTCTGAATATAACCTTAGAATATAAGGAAATTCAGTGCTAGAAAATTCATTTATTAGTTCCGTATTTATTAGTTGATAATCTCTTTTGAAATGCGTTCTAAAGTTCTTTTTTGATCGCATCCAAAAAAACCATATTCAATTCTTTTTTTTTAGTTTTTTCATATTCACTGATAGACAACTTCATAAGAGAATCAGTCTGAAACTTATTTAAAGACTCAACTAACAATGGAAATTCACTTAGATCTTTAGGTAAAAAAAGGTTCCTTTTAGCTTCCCAACCGATCATAATTGGTTCGTTCTCATCACATAAATCACGCTGATTTTGTGCGTCCCCAAAAAGAGGCAGCACTCCAAAAAGAAGAATTAATATGTTTTTTATTTCTTTCATTAAGATTGCTTCGTACCTCTCCATGAGGAACATGATAACTTTATTTCTTAAAAAATTTTAATACGATACCTGCATTAACTCCCAACCCTTGAGATATATTTCTTCCTGCCAATATATAAGAAGCTCCAAGATAAGCTCCAAGATGCTTAAATATTGGTTTATAAAATGTTCCTCCAATTTTATGATAACTAACCCCTAAAGTTCTAAAAGTTGATGGTCTTGGATTTCCCCGATAATCAAAGCCACCTATTCCATGTTGAAAATCATACCATACATCAACATAATACTTCGCTTTTGCCAACCCCACTTTTAGTGTTAATGGAATTGAACTTGGCACTGGATCTTTTTTATAAGAATACCCACCTTGTGCTGTAAAGAAAATTCCATTTGAAGCAAAATAATGAACGACCAATCTTCCATCAATTGTTTTTGCTTCTTGACCAATTGCATTACCTCCTTCGGTTTGATAATCGATTATATTGGATGAAAACCCACTTGCCAAACTGATATTCCAACCCTTTTTCTCAAAAACTTTATACTTTAAAAATAAGGCATAATCCTGAAAATCACTTTCAACACCATTGACATCAACATAGGGTAAAGATATATTTACATCCAATTTATCGGTAATACCGTATGCTAAAAAAGCGTTATAAATGGTAACATTCCGCTGTAAAATAATCTTATCCGTTCCTGCAAAGTAATTGGGATTGGATTCATAACCGCCACCCAAAACAACATCTAAATTCCCTTTCCCTTTAAAGAAACCATCTACTCTTCCTTGAGCAAATAAGCCTGTTGTGAATAATAGAGAGAGATAAAATATGTAGTTACTTTTCTTCATAAGATGGTTTTGTTACTTGTAATGATGTTGTTTATATCCCTTTAAATACTGGTTTTCTTTTTTCTAAAAAGGCATTTACTCCTTCTTGATAATCATGGGTTTGTCCAGCTTCTGTTTGCATTTCGTTTTCTCTAGCCAATTGTTGTGTTAAATCATTCTGGTATGATTCGTTTAACATGCGCTTTGTTAATCCAATACCTTTGGTAGGCATCTTGGCCAATTTTTGAGCTATACCTAAGGCTATCTCCTGTAAATCTTCATCGGCAACCGCTTTATAAATCATTCCCATCTGAACGGCATCTTCAGCCATTACCTTATCCCCTAAAAACATTAAGGCTGCAGATTTCTGC
>JAWUVT010000136.1:0-26937 GCA_034112225.1 Flavobacteriales bacterium
AAGTAGAGCGATGTTGAATAGCTATTTGATTTTTTCTTTGGTGTTCGTTTGTTATCTTTCAAAGAACAACTGTTAGTTGAAATGAGTGTTACCCTTTTCGTTACCCATTTAAAGTAGTGACGTGTGTAACTCAATAATAGTAACGGATTGAGGTTTGGGTTCAAGAAACCCTCCCTCCGTCAGAATAAAAGCGCTACGGAAGTGGAGCTTTTTTTTCTTCATTTTTAACAAAAGTTGTTATTACAAACCGGTCAAGTCCAAAAGGGATCAAGTCCAAAAGTTGTGGAATTTAGGTTTTAAGCAAAAAAATAATTGTGTTTTCCTTTCTCTATTCTAGAATAGACCATTTGGCTCATGTTTAATTGGTCTGGCATATGTTGTTACTAAAATCCTCTTTTTTTTCTTTTCATTTTCATTTTAATATGGAAGTGTTTTCATCTTTTTAAACGAAGTACTTATTTTTTACTGCTAATCTGTAAAAAAAAAACGGATCAAGTCTAAAAGTTGTGAGATATCAGTTTTAGACAAAAATAGTTGTCAACCTAAAGAAGAAGAAGTTTACGTTTCTAAATCACCACGTATTGATAGGTAGCACCCCGAAGTGTCCCTAATTTTTTACTGTAGTGTTCAGCTTCACTTTTAGAAGCAAAAAAAGTACACTTGAATTAAGAGCAGAAAATCATATTGGTGTGACGGCACACAAACCCTTGATTGAAGTGCTTGTTTATTGAAATTAAATAAGAAAAATGGGTTAGGATTCCAATAGTAAAACTAGTTCGTCGATATAATACAGCTATTTAACCCTATTATAAACTATATTTGTAGACAGATGGATGGTTGGTTATCATTGTTGATTTAAAAATATAAAATGGTTGAAATAGTTGATTTTTTATACTTGAAATTATACGATAGAAATACTGAAGTAAGTTTTAGAGAGCGTTTTGTGGTTGTTTTTTTTACAGTTATTATTTACTCATTAACGCTTTTTTCTATTTTTTTTTTAACCTATTAAAACATTTCTTTTAAGTTTTAATGACTGTACTTAAAAGAATGCTAAGTGGCCATTGCGATTTTAGATTTAGTTAGTTTAGTTTGCAATGGTCATTTTAACTTTTTTAGCAGTGAATAAATTTAATTATTTGGGAATAATTGAATTAATCAATGTTGCTTTTAGACTTGTTAATTCATTGGTTATTGAAGAGATAAAACAGATGGATCGGTTGAAATTAATAATTTTAAAAAAATCAAAATGATTAGACTTATTGTTGTAGAAGGTTGTCTTAGTGCAAAAATTCAAGGAGAAGAGAGGATTAATTTAGTTAGGGCGAAATTTTTGATTAAAAAAGGGCAAAAAATGCTTCTTAGTAATGGCGCCTCATCAATTCTAATTGATATTGATTCAAAGGTTAAGATTGATAAAAACACGATGAGATTTGTTAATAAAATTTTTATGTGTAATAACCCTTATCCTTTAGTGATGAAATAACATTAAATTAGGAGCATTTTTATTGATTTATGACCGCTAATCATAGCTATTTTTTTTAAGCTTTTTTTAATGAAAATATAGTTTAAAGTGAAAAATTACTTGACCAACTCAGTTTAATTCTTTGAGTATTTTAGTTGTAGCACCTTTATTATTTTTAATGTAATTTTTGTTTTTTTCTTGAAAATCCGTTAAGTTGGTACCTGATTCAAGATGGTTGATAATAGCGAGTAAATCGTCAGTATCACTAATGTTGTAGGCACCATTAATCTCTAATAATTCTTCAGCCTCATCAAATTTATCGTGTTTTGGTCCAAATAATATTACATTTCCAAAACTCGCAGGTTCTAAAACATTATGCAATGAGCCAGAGAATCCACCTCCAATAAAAGCAATGTCTGTATATTGATAGATGTTTGCCAAAATTCCAATATTATCTATAACTAACGTTTTATACTCGTTAATGTTTTTAATAGAAGCATCAGAATATTTAAGAACATCAACTTTAATTAATTCAACAATATTTTTAATGCGGTTTTCATCAATGTTGTGAGGTGCAATAATAAATTGATAATCTTTCTTTGTTGATTTTATGAAATTGGCTATTATTTTTTCTTCTTCTGGCCAAGAGCTCCCAAGGATTATGGTCTTTTTATTGTTAACAAACTGCTCGATTAATGCCGGTTTTTTAGGGAAAAGAGAGTTTTGGTAAACTCGATCTAGTCTAGTGTCACCAGTAATACTTGCATTCTTAAACCCTAAGGTGTTCAGTAGTTTTTTCGAAGTTTTATTTTGAACAAAAAAATGAGTAAAGCAAGACAGCATTTCTCGATGAGTTGTTCCGTACCACTTAAAAAATAATTGTTTCTTTCTAAATACTCCCGAAATTAAAAAAGTAGGGATGTTTTTTTCTTTTAATTGAAAAAGATAATGGTACCAAAATTCATATTTTATAAAAAATACTTTTTTAGGGTTTATCAATTCAATAAATTTCTTTGCATTTTTTTGAGTATCTATTGGGAGGTAAAAAACGAAATCTGCAATTTCATAATCTTTTCCATACTTATAGCCAGAGGGAGAAAAGAAGGTGATTAAAACTTGAATAGAAGGGTCTGTTTTTTTTAAGCGCTCAATTACTGGTTTACCCTGTTCTAACTCTCCTAAACTGGCACAATGAAACCAATACACATTATCCCTTTGAGGAATCGTTTTTAATTCTTTAAAAATATTTTTTCTTCCAAGAACGAATTCCTTTGCTTTTGGGTTAAAAAGAGCAGCTATTTTTATCGCTAAAGAATAAGAAGCAACCGATATGTTGTAAATTAAATGCAAGAGGAGTTCATTTAATTGTAATAAAACGCTTGTTCTTTTCTTTTATTCAAGCGAACAATCCACCCAATTCTTACTCCATAAAGAGAGTTGCTGTAGGTTTTTGTGTCGGGAAGTTGTGTGTCGTAATTATATTTTCGCAAACTTTTTGTCCACCCTTGAGTAAAGTCAATACCTCCAAAGAAATTAAGTAAACGGTTTTCACTTAAAAACAAATACCCAGCAAAGCCATTTACAGCAAAACCTAATGAAAATCGGTCATACCCTTTTTTATGTTCATCTGTTAGAGTAGCAATTTCATCTTGAAATTTTATACTTATTTTATGTTGTAACATTCCTGCACCGCCATAAAAGATAAAACCAGAATTTTTATTAGGGGCAAATTTATTGATCATCTTCCCTCCAAATACAAAAAAAGAAGACCCCCTTTCGCCTAAATAAGCTTCAGTTAGCCTTCCATTATCATCAATAACCTCACCTGTATTGGTTAATAACTCATTTAAAATCTGATTTTCATTTACAGAGCTTCCCCATAAAAAATTTCCTTTTAAACCGACTAGCCAATTATTTTTAGTTTTTAACATAAAACTAGCTCCGATGTTGCTGTTCGCTCCAAATCGATCTGACAATTCGCCTCCCGACCATTGATAAGCGTATGACATGGTGATCATTGGTATCGCAAAGGCTGTATCTTTGACTGCAGGACTTTCTTGAACAAATTGTCCTTTTCCAATTAATCCAATAAATATAAGAGGTAAAATTAGTAAATTTTTCATCCGCTTTAAAACATAAATACTCGATTAGAATTGCTCAAAAAGAGTGATAAATTTGATAAGATAGATGATAAAATTACAATTAAATAATTGAGATTTATTAATTTAGCGAACTTATCCAATCAAAGGATTAATTTTTATGAGTTTAGATAATATTCAAATGGTTGACTTAAAAAGTCAGTACCTTACGATTAAAGAAGAGATTGATGTTGCTATTCAAAGTGTTATAGATTCTACAGCTTTTATTAAAGGCCCTGAGGTTACTGGATTTTCTAAAGATCTTGAAAATTATTTAGGGGTGAAACATGTTGTGCCTTGTGGAAATGGAACGGATGCCTTACAAATTGCTTTAATGGCATTAGGTTTAAAACCAGGTGATGAAGTGATCTCTGTAGATTTTACTTTTGCGGCAACTGTTGAAGTCATTGCTTTAATGAATTTAACCCCTGTATTTGTAGATGTTGAAAGAGATACATTCAATATGGATGTTGAGGCATTAAAGAAAGCCATAACACCTAATACAAAAGCAATTATTCCTGTTCACCTATTTGGTCAATGTGCCAACATGGAGGAAATAATGAAAATTGCCGAACAGCATCATATTTTTGTGATTGAAGATGCCGCACAAGGAATAGGCGCAGAATATACTTTTTCTAATGGTGAAGTTAAAAAAGCAGGTACTATAGGAACCATAGGAACTACTTCTTTTTTTCCTTCTAAAAATTTGGGTTGCTACGGAGATGGGGGAGCTCTTTTTACGAATGATTCAGCATTAGCAAAAAGATTAAGTGCAATTGTAAATCATGGAATGTACAAACGCTATTATCATGACGAAATTGGTTTAAATTCACGGCTAGATTCAATTCAAGCCGCGATATTGAGGGTTAAGTTACCTTTGCTAGATAAATACAATGCGGCTAGAATGAAAGTCGCTGAAGCATATAATGAAGCATTTGCTTCTATAGAACAGTTGGAAACTCCAGTTACCAATGAGAAATCTACGCATGTTTTTCATCAATATACATTAAAAATAAAAGAGGGGGATAGAGCTTCCTTAATTGAATACTTAAAACGTAAAGGAATTCCAGCAATGGTTTACTATCCTGTACCCTTACATTTACAAAAAGCTTATAAACAGTCCAATGTAAATGATGAAGATTTTCCCGTTACAATGGATTTGTGTAGTTGTGTAATGTCTTTACCAATTCACACAGAAATGGATAAAGAGCAGTTGGAGTATATTATAGATACAATTAAAAAATATTTTTTATGAAAATAGCCGTAATAGGAACCGGATATGTTGGTTTGGTAACCGGAACATGTTTTGCTGAAACAGGAAACGATGTAATTTGTGTTGATATCGATGAAGCTAAAGTTGAAAAGATGAAAAATGGAGAGGTACCCATTTATGAACCTCATTTAGCTGTATTATTTGATAGAAATATTAAACAAGGAAGATTGTCTTTTACAACAAAAATTGAAGCTGCAGTTGAGGCTGCAGAAATTATATTCCTAGCATTGCCAACACCACCTGGAGAGGATGGGTCTGCCGATTTATCTTACATTTTAGGTGTTGCAGATGTTTTAGGAAATATCATTAAAGATTACAAAGTAATTATTGATAAAAGTACGGTTCCGGTTGGTACTGCCGAAAAGGTAACAGCGGCAATAGCTAAAAATGCTACTGTAGATTTTGCTGTGGTATCAAATCCTGAATTTTTAAGAGAAGGATATGCTGTTGATGATTTTTTAAAGCCTGATAGAGTTGTTATTGGAACTTCGGATGAGAAGGCAAGAAAGATTTTAGAAAAACTATATAAACCATACGTGCGACAAGGAAATCCAATTTTGTTTATGGATGAAAAATCTGCTGAATTGACAAAATATGCAGCAAATTCATTTTTAGCAACTAAGATTACTTTTATGAATGAGATCGCTAACTTTTGTGAAAAAGTTGGGGCTGATGTAGATAAAGTAAGAATAGGTATAGGTTCCGATCAACGTATTGGTAATCGATTTTTATTTCCGGGTATCGGATATGGAGGAAGTTGCTTTCCTAAAGATGTACAAGCTTTAGCAAAATCAGGAGATGAGTACGGTTACCATTTTGGAATTTTAGAATCAGTAATGGCAATAAATGAAAGACAAAAAACGATTATTGTCCCTAAAATTAAAGCTTACTTTAAAGGAAATTTAAAAGGAAAAAAAATTGCCTTATGGGGCTTGGCTTTTAAACCAGATACAGATGATATTAGAGAGGCTCCGGCACTTTATATTATTGAAGAATTGTTGGCTGCAGGAGCTGAAATTGCAGCATTTGATCCAGAAGCAATGACAAATGTTAAAGAATTGTTAGGAGATAAAATATCTTTTGCTTTAAGTAGAGATGAGGCAACTCAAAATGCGGACGCATTAGTAATTGCTACAGAGTGGCAGATATTTAGAACTCCTGATTTTGATAAATTGGCTCAACAGATGAATGAAAAGGTTATTTTTGATGGAAGAAACCTCTACGATTTAGAAGAAATGAAAGAATTAGGATTTTACTATAGTAGTATAGGTAGAGAATTAGTTTCAACATAAATTATGAAAAGAGTATTAATTACAGGAGCAGCTGGTTTTTTAGGGTCTCATCTTTGCGATCGATTTATTCAAGAAGGCTATTATGTGACCGCAATGGATAACTTAATTACAGGCGATTTAAAAAATATTGAACATTTAGAAACCAATGATAATTTCGAATTTATTAATCATGATGTTTCAAAACACATAGACTTGACTGGAGAGTTAGATTATATTTTACATTTTGCTTCTCCTGCTAGCCCAATAGATTATTTAAAAATTCCTATTCAAACTTTAAAGGTTGGATCTTTAGGAACTCATAATTTACTGGGGCTTGCAAAAGCCAAAAGCGCAAGAATGCTCATCGCTTCAACCTCTGAAGTTTATGGAGACCCATTGGTTCATCCTCAAACCGAAGAATATTATGGCAATGTAAACCCAATTGGACCTAGAGGTGTTTATGATGAAGCAAAACGTTTTCAAGAGGCAATTACAATGGCTTATCATACATATCACGGTGTAGAAACACGTATTGTAAGAATTTTTAATACCTATGGACCTCGGATGCGATTAAATGATGGGAGAGTATTACCCGCATTTATTGGTCAGGCTTTAAGAGGCGAAGATTTAACTGTATTTGGAAAAGGAAATCAAACCCGTTCGTTTTGCTATGTAGATGATTTAGTTGAAGGGATATATCGTTTACTCTTTAGTGATTATGCTTTACCAGTAAATATTGGTAACCCTGATGAAATTACAATTTTAGACTTTTGCAAAGAGATTATTAAGTTAACTGGAACCGATCAAAAAATTATTTACAAAGATTTACCCGTGAATGATCCAATGCAACGTCAACCAGAAATTACAAAGGCTAGAAAACTATTAGGCTGGGAACCAAAAGTGAATAGAACTGAAGGATTAAAAATAACTTACGAGTATTTTAAAAGCTTAAGTGCCGATGAATTAACTAAAGTAGATCATAAAAATTTTGATGAATACGTAAAGTGATCGCGATGAGGAAAATAGCATTTATTTTTGGTGTGTGGTTCATTTTGATGAGTTCAAAGTGTCGCCAAACAAAAGTTCTTCTTCAAGATGCTCCTGCTTTTAAAGTTTTTAATGCTTACACTCAAAAGCAAATTCCGGGGGAGCAAACTCAAAAAACATATGTTGAGTTTGGTTTTGAAGTAAAGGGAATAACAGATAAGATAACATTGGATAGTGTTTTTTGTGAAGTGGGTAAAGCAGTAGAAATTAAAACAGATGGAAAAAATAGGTTGAAACTTTTGGTAGAAAATCAATTAATAACTACAGGAAAATTTAATAAAGTAATATTTTATTATTCTCAGCATGGATCTAAGTACTATTATGTGTTCACTAATATAAAAATAAAAGAAGATATATATCTTCCTTAAAAACAGATGGTATGAATAAAATAATACTCTTTCTTTCGATAACACTTGTAAGTTTTAATCTCTCCGGTCAGAAGACATATAAGGCGATGATGAATGATTTTTCTGTGAATTTTTATGATGCATGTAATGAAGCCGAGAAGTATTTTGAAACACATGAAAAAGGGAAAGGCTCTGGTTGGAAAGGTTATCAAAGATGGCGCAATGCAAATGAATATAAATATTATCCAGATGGCGTTAGGGCTACTGTAGATCCCTATTTGGTAGAAGAAGCCTTTCAATCCTTTAAAAGGAATAGTGCAACAACAAATAAAAATATTTTTGGTAACGGTTGGAACCAATTGGGTCCATTTAGAATAGACAGTGTGTCAGGAGCCTATTCAACAGGATTAGGTAGAGTTGAAGACCATTATGTAGATCCCAGTAACCCCAATACAATGTACCTTGGTTCACGTAGTGGAGGTTTTTGGAAAACAACCGATGGAGGATCAACTTGGCAAGGAGGATCAACAGATTTTTTAATGGCCTCAGGAGTCAATACCATTTCCGTTTCTCCAACAAATTCAGATTCAATTGTAATTAATGTAAGAAATTCAAGAAATGGAAATTCCCATGGATTGTATCGATCTATAGATGGAGGGAATACATGGAATGTTTCCAATTTTAGCCCAACAAATATAGGGTCAGGAGGTTTAGGCTCCTCATTTAAAATTTATAAAGTAAGCTATCACCCACGCGTATCCAACTTAATATTTATTGGTACCAGTAATGGTGTTTATCGTTCAGATGATAACCTCGCGACTTGGACCCTACTTTTGACTTCTAGTGATATCCAAGAAATTCAATTCCATCCAACCAACAATAACATCCTCTATTTGTATGACAGTTACTATTGGGGAGCGAATAAGAATTACGTAATGCGATCAATAGATCAAGGTTTAAGCTACACTCAATCTACTCAAATTACTGCAAATTTAGAAAACACAAGTGTTCACTTATCTGTTAGTAATGAGTGTGCGAACTGTTTATATTTTGCTTCAGATAATGGCATATGGAAATCTGTTGATGAGGGGATGAATTTTACATTTTTATCAAACCCAGATCAAAGTTGTGGTGGTTTTGCTGTAAATGATTTAGATACCACAAAGATGATTTATGGCTACTTAGATATTGAGGCGAGTACGAATGGAGGCGTTAACTTTAATCAAGTAACGAGTTGGAGTCTAGGAAGTACAACTGGTGCAGGTTCTGGTAATCAAACAAGTTTTAATACAAGTACGGATTATGTACATGCAGATTTACACCCTGCTAAATGTGTCAATGGAGTATTCTATATTGGTACTGATGGCCTATTTTGTAAAAGTATGGACAATGGAATTACTTGGGAAAACTTAAGTCAAGGTGTGGCAATCAGAGAAAATTATAAATTAGGAGTAAGTCAATCCAATCATTTTAGAAGCATTAGTGGCTCACAAGACAATGGAACAAGTATAAAACATCAAAATACGTGGATTGAATTTTATGGGGCAGATGGAATGGAAGGGCTTATTCATCCATTAAATGATGACTGGATGATTGGAAGTTTACAATATGGCGGAAGAAGAAGAACGAAGGATGGGGGAATTACACAGGATGGAGTATCTCCTCCAGGACAATCTGGCTCAGGAAATGGAGGTTGGGAGGCACCAATAACATATGACCCCAATAATCAAATGTCTATTTATAATTTTGGAACAGCAATTTTTAAAAGTGAGAACTTTGGTTCTTCATGGGATTCTATTGGAGTACCTTCTGTAATTACCGGTACCATAAGTCAATCCGCTATTGCTGAAAACAACTCGAATATTATTGTCATTTCTCAAGGCAGTGAAATTGAAAAATCAGTAGATGGAGGATCAACCTTTGTAAGTATTAAAAATAATTTACCTAACTATTCTATTGAAGACATTGCTTTTGATCCCAATAATGATGAGGTGATAATTGTTGTCAATGGACGTTATGAGAATAATAATCAAAAAATTTATAAAACTTCTAATGGAGGGGTTACTTGGGTTAACATTACTTATAATTTAGGAAATATGCCAATAAGGTCTGTGGTTATAGATCATACAGATGCAGCGAACATCTATATAGGAGCTGAAATAGGCGTTTATACGATGCCGATGAGTTCAACATCTTGGTCGTTATACAATACTGATCTTCCCAATACAACAATCGAAGAATTGGAAATCGTTTATGGATCGAACACTATAAAAGTAGCGACTTGGGGAAGAGGTGTTTGGGAATACGCTTTAGTCGGAAGAAATTCTTATCCCGCAATTGTAACGACTAAAATTACGGATCAACCAACAGAAGAGTTACCTGAGGTGGGAGTTGATCAATTTGTTACTTCAACTATTTCTTATGACAATACATTGTCAAGTGTTTATGTAGAATGGTCTGCAAATACTCCCGTTTTTGGGAATGTAATTACAATGTCTAATACTGTTGATAGCACTTGGGTTTCTGATGCCGCTTTACCAGGCCAAGAAATTGGAACAAAAATGTTTTTTAAAGTCTTTGCCGTAGGAAGTAGTGGTGATACTTCAGAAACCTACAAATTTATGTACACAGTAAAAGAAAAATGTGTGGCATCAGGAACAATGCAATATCAAGGAAATGTTACCTTAGTTAATTTTAATACCATTAACAATGCAACAGGCAAAACGGCACCTTATTCGGATTATTATACCTCTAATACAACAAATTTAATCGTTGGACAAGCATATGATTTAACAGTTAATTTAAATACTGATAACGGAAATTACACCTATTATTCAACCGTTTGGATCGACTGGAATAACGATGCCGATTTTGATGACATCAATGAGCTTTATCAGCTTGGATCTGCTCAAAACGTAACTGATGGCCCAACGGATTTATCTCCTTTAAGTATTACCGTTCCTTTGGATGCATATATTGGTAAAATAAAAATGAGAGTGGTTTGTTTATACAATCAAGTGCAAACAAATCCCTGTGCAAATGGATATGACGGAGAAGTGGAAGATTATGGACTCGTAATAGAAAATGTGAATGACCCTGTTAATATTGAAGAATCTACAGCATTACTTGGCGTAGAAATTTTTCCTAACCCAACATCTAATCTTTTTACAGTAAATTTGAGTGAAATAAGTGCTGAAGTTAGCCTTGAAGTAGTCAACACTTTAGGCGAAATAGTAAGTATTCAGCACGCAGTAAATACCGATCAAATAACAATGAATTTAGAAGGATTTTCTAAAGGCGTTTACTTCTTGAAATTAGTAGTCAATGAAAATAAATCGGTGTACAAAATAATTAAAAAATAAGCATGTCATATTTTAATCACGAAACTGCAATTATAGACGAAGGATGTTTTATCGGAGAGGGCACTAAAATATGGCACTTTTCTCATATTATGTCCAATTGCAAAATTGGAGACCACTGTAATATAGGTCAAAATGTAGTAGTTTCTCCAGAAGTTGTTTTGGGAAATAATGTAAAGATTCAAAATAATGTTTCAATTTATTCTGGAGTTATTTGCGAGGATGATGTATTTTTAGGACCATCAATGGTGTTTACGAATGTAACTAATCCAAGAAGTGCTGTAAATAGACGAGGAGAGTATTCAAAAACAACCGTAAAAAAAGGAGCATCAATTGGAGCCAATGCTACAATTGTTTGTGGTCATGATATTGGTGAATATGCATTTGTTGGCGCTGGAGCTGTAGTTACAAAAACAGTACCTGCATATGCTTTAGTAGTAGGAAATCCATCGAAACAAATTGGGTGGATGAGTGAATATGGGCATCGTTTAGAATTTGATGCGAAAGGCATTGCAATTTGCGAAGAAAGTAAGGAGAAATATAAAATTGAAGACAATATCGTATCAAAATTAATAAAATGAATAACAAAATAAAGTTTGCAGTCGTTGGTTGTGGTCATATTGGAAAACGACATGCCGAAATGGTATTAGGAAATGTGGAAGGTGAGTTAATTGCGTTGTGTGATGTACGTCCAAAATCTGAATTGGGTATTGAAAAATATGAGGTCCCTTTCTATCAATCTATAGAGGAATTATTAGCCGCAAATTTAGAAATTGATGTGATCAATATCTGTAGTCCAAATGGATTACATTCAACCCAAGCTTCTTTGGTCTTAGATAAAGGAATCCATGTTGTCGTAGAAAAACCAATAGGATTGTCCAAAGCAAAGTGTGAAAAAGTTCTTTATAAAGCTTTAACAAATCATAAACATGTTTTTGCAGTGATGCAAAACCGTTATTCCCCACCCTCTGTTTGGATAAAAGAATTAATAGAGAAGAGAACCTTAGGAGACATTTTTATGGTTCAATTGAATTGTTATTGGAATAGAGATACTAGGTATTATAAAAATGGAGGTTGGAAAGGAACTTTTGATTTAGATGGAGGAACACTGTTTACTCAATTTTCACACTTTATTGACATTATGTATTGGTTATTTGGAGACATTGAAAATATCCAAGCAAAATTCAAAGATTTTACACATCAAACCTCTACTGATTTTGAAGATTCAGGATTTGTTTCTTTTGATTTTGTAGATGGAGGTATGGGAAGTTTGAATTATTCTACTGCTGTTGCGACACAAAATTTAGAGAGTAGTTTAACAATCATTGGAGAGAATGGAAGTGTTAAAATTGGCGGTCAATACATGAATGAAGTGGAGGTCTGCAACATAGAAGGTTATGAAATGCCAGAATTACCTGCAGCTAATCCTCCAAATGATTATGGACCTTACAAAGGGTCTGCAGCAAATCATCACTACATTATAGAAAATGTAATAGATACGTTAAAAGGAAGAACAAAAGTCACAACAAACGCATTAGAAGGTTTAAAAGTAGTAGAGATTATAGAAAGAATTTACAAGTTAAGACAGCCTAGTTTGTTGAAGAAAAATAGTAACATAAAAGTTAAAGAAGATTAAAAATGGGGATATATAACAAATTAAAAAATAAGGAAACTAAAATTGCAGTAATCGGATTAGGATACGTTGGCTTACCAATAGCCTTAGAATTTGCCAAAACAATGTCCGTTATTGGTTTTGATATCAACGAGAAAAGAGTTGATATGATGAAGAATAACATTGACCCAAGTGAAGAATTAGATGCTTCAGCTTTTGAAGGGCGGGACATTCAATTTACCGCAAAATTGGAAGATTTAAAGGAAGCTACGTTTTATGTTGTAGCAGTTCCAACACCAATTAATACCCATAAATTACCAGATTTAGCACCATTACTTGGAGCCTCAACAACCGTTGGAAAGGTGTTGAAAAAAGGAGATTATGTAGTGTATGAATCTACGGTTTACCCTGGATGTACTGAAGAAGATTGCGTTCCTGTGTTAGAGGAAGTTTCTGGATTGAAATGGAAAGAAGACTTTATGGTTGGATATTCTCCAGAAAGAATAAACCCAGGAGATACAGAACATACATTAACCAATGTAATTAAAGTAGTTTCAGGATGTTGTGAAGAATCTTTAGCTGAAATTGCTCAAGTTTATGAAGAAGTTGTTCAAGCAGGTGTTCATAGAGCAACAACCATAAAAGTAGCTGAAGCAGCAAAAATTATAGAAAATACTCAACGGGATTTAAACATTGCTTTAGTCAACGAATTGTCTATTATCTTTAATAAAATGGACATTAATACTTATGATGTATTAGAAGCGGCAGGAACGAAATGGAATTTCTTAAAGTTTTTCCCAGGCTTAGTTGGCGGACACTGTATTGGGGTTGACCCATACTACCTTACCTACAAAGCTAAAGAATTGGGGTATCATGCTCAAATTATTGCTGCGGGTCGTTTTGTTAATGATTCTATGGGAGGTTATGTTGCCAAACAAACCGTTAAAAAAATTATTGCATCAGGAAAACACATTAGTGAATCAAAGGTGTTGGTGATGGGAGCAACTTTTAAAGAAGATGTGAGTGACATTAGAAACTCTAAAGTAGTTGATGTCATTAATGAACTCATTTCATTTGGCGTTACTGTTGAAGTCGTTGATCCATATGCAGATTCAGATTCACTTAAAGAAGAGTATGGCTTTGGTTTGATAGATGATATCGCGAATGATTATAGCGCGGTTATTGTTGCCGTTAATCACAAAGAATATAGTGATTTTGATGAAGCCTATTTTGAATCAATAACAGTTGATAATCCAGTAATCGTTGATATAAAAGGTATCTATAGAGGTCAGATCAATAACTTAATCTATTGGAGTTTATGAGGAGTAAAACAATACTAGTAACAGGCGGCGCAGGCTTTATTGGCTCTCATTTGGTGAGGTTATTAGTCCATAAATATCCAAATTACAAGATCGTTAATTTAGATAAATTGACCTATGCAGGAAATTTAGCAAACCTATTAGATGTTAAAGAGTTGGCTAATTATGAGTTCGTAAAAGGAGACATTGTTGATGCCGACTTTATAAATGAATTGTTTGGTAAATATAATTTTGATTCAGTAATCCATTTGGCAGCAGAGTCACATGTAGATCGTTCTATTGAAAATCCATTAGAATTTATCATGACAAACATTGTAGGAACTACAAATTTATTAAATGCAGCAAAAAAACAATGGGAAAATAATTTTGAAAATAAATTGTTTTATCATGTTTCAACCGATGAAGTTTATGGCTCTCTAGGTGAGCAAGGAATGTTTTTAGAAACCACACCATACGACCCAAGAAGCCCATATTCAGCCTCTAAAGCAAGTTCAGATCATATTGTTAGAGCTTATCACCATACTTATGCTTTACCAATAGTGATTTCTAATTGTTCAAATAATTATGGATCACATCAATTTCCAGAGAAATTAATCCCCTTATTTATTAATAATATTAAAAACAAAAAGGCTTTACCCGTTTATGGGGAAGGTTTAAATATTAGAGATTGGTTATGGGTAAATGATCATGCAAGAGCAATTGATGTCATTTTTCATGACGGTAAAAATGGAGAAACTTATAACATTGGTGGACATAACGAATGGACCAATATTGACCTTATAAAAGTAATGTGTAAGGTCATGGATGAGAAGTTAGGAAGACCTGCAGGAGAATCTGAAAAACTGATTACTTATGTTACCGATAGAGCTGGACATGATATGCGTTATGCAATTGACTCTACTAAGCTGAAAGAAGAGTTGGGGTGGGTTCCATCCTTGCAATTTGAAGAAGGAATAAGAAAGACCATTGACTGGTACCTAGAAAATGAAGAATGGATGAACAACATTACTTCAGGTGATTATCAAAATTATTATAAAAAACAATACCAAGAAAGATAAATGTACGACACTCAGTTTCAAGCACAAGATATTACTAAGAGCACTTTTTTAATAACAGGAGGTGCAGGATTTATAGGCTCTAATATTGTTACCTATTTAATGAAATACAATGCCGGAAAAGTCATTGTATTGGATAACCTTTCAAATGGTTATTTAGCAAACATACAGCAGTTTATAGCACACCCTAATTTTGAATTTATTGAAGGAGACATTACGGATCTTGAGACCTGTAAAAAAGCAATGATTGGGGTAGATTATATTTCTCATCAAGCAGCATTAGGATCTGTTCCTCGTTCCATAGAGAACCCCATAGCAACACACTTAGCCAATGCAACCGGATTCTTAAATGTATTAACAGCAGCTAAGGACAGTGATGTGAAAAGGATCGTTTTTGCCAGTTCATCATCTGTTTACGGCGACAGTAAAGAATTGCCTAAAAAAGAAGAAAATATTGGAAGACAGTTATCCCCATATGCAGTAAGTAAGCACACTAAAGAGTTGTATGCCAAAGTATTTGCATCCACCTATGGGTTAGATGTAATAGGCTTAAGGTATTTTAACATTTTCGGACCCAATCAAAACCCCTCAGGACCCTATGCCGCAGCAATTCCATTATTTATGGATGCTATTTTAAAGAATAAATCACCCTATATAAATGGTGATGGAGAGCAGAGTAGAGATTTTACTTTTGTTGAAAACGCTGTACAAGCCAACATTAAAGCTTTATTCTCTGAAAAAGAAGTGAAAGGGCAAATGTTAAATATTGCTTGTGGTGGAAGAATCACCATTAATCAGTTGTTTGAATCGATTAGAAAAGCCGCACAAAGTACTGTTAAACCCATTTATAGAGAAGAAAGAGCTGGAGATGTTAGAGATTCTTTAGCAAATATTTCACTCGCTCAAGACCTGATAGGTTATGCTCCCGAATTTGGAATAGATGAAGGATTAAGAATAACAACGCAGTGGTTTAAAAAAGAATTCGTAGCTTAGGAAGGTGAATTTATTCAATAAAATATTTAACAACAAACCGAAGTTAGATCCCATAGACCTTTCTGTTTTTGGAACGGATATTCATTCTCATTTAATCCCTGGTATTGATGATGGCTCTCCGGATATGGAAACTTCCATTATGCTGGTTAAGAAGTTTGTGGATTTAGGTTTTCATAAAATTATTACAACTCCACATGTGATGTGCGATTATTATGATAATTCATCAGCTAAAATTCTTTCAGGAGTAAATAAATTAAGAGAAGAACTTCACAGGCAAGGAATTCAGATTGAGATATCTGCTGCAGCAGAGTACAATTTGGATGAAGGATTGGATGAACTCATTAAAAATAAGGACATCTTAACTTTTGGAGACAATCACGTCTTGTTTGAATTGCCTTTTATACAAGAACCTCGTAATTTACAAGAAACTATTTTTAATCTTCAAATGGCAGGCTATAAACCCATTTTGGCGCATCCCGAAAGATATACCTATTGGTATGATAATTTTGATAAGTATGAGGAGTTAAAATCTAGAGGAGTACTGTTGCAACTCAACCTTTTGGCCTTAACAGGTATTTACTCTCCACAAACAAAAAAAGTTGCTCAAAAAATGGTTGAGGCAAATCTAATAGATGCTGTTGGTACCGATTGTCATAGAATTGAAAACCTTAAAGCGATAGAACATCATTTAAATTCTAAGCATTTTCATCAACTAGCTCATCAAGAGAAATTGTTTAACAAGACCCTTTAGCCTCCCTTTACAATCTGCTTATTCTTTACTTTTTATTTCAAAAGCAAACGATTAGGAAAAGGAACCTATTTACAATTGTCTAATTTTAAATGGATTTTCACATTCATAATTAACATAGGCATGCAAGTGATGTTAAGTCTTGATCGTCTTAATGACTGCATCAGTTCTTGGGGAGTAAGTGCCTTTTCAACGTTAATTTTTTTAGTCTTATTTATAGCAATAGAGCTTTATGTGAATGAATTTGAAAAAAAAAATACGCTTAAAGCCTATTTTTCTGTTCCATATAACTTTGCAAAATAATTGTAGCGCTAATTTCATCTACTAAGGCTTTGTTTTGTCGAGCTTTCTTTTTTAACCCGCTATCTATCATGGTTTGAAAAGCCATTTTAGACGTGAAACGCTCATCTATACGAGCAATTTTTTTGTCTTTAAACTTTCTGCTCAAATGCTTTACAAAAGGTTCAATTACTTTGGCCGATTCAGAAGGGTTGTTTTGTAAGTCTTTAGCCTCACCAACAACAATACACTCTACCTCGTTTTTACTAAAATAATCCTCTAAAAAAGCAATAATTTCTGTAGAATGAACCGTCGTTAACCCGCTGGCAATAATTTGAAGTTCATCAGTAACAGCAATTCCTACACGTTTACTTCCATAATCTATTGCGATAACTCTAGCCATAATCTTTTTGTTGTTGGTGAATAGGAGTAAGTAATTAGTTGTAAATTACTGGGGCCTATCTACTGATACCTATTTTGTATTGTATAAATTTGTATTAAAATATCTAAATAATGGAGTCAAAGTTAAATAAAATAGAGGAAGCGATTGAAGACATTAAAGCCGGAAAGGTAATTATTGTGGTAGATGATGCAGACAGAGAGAATGAAGGGGACTTTTTAGCTGCAGCAAGGTCTGTTACTCCTGAGATGATTAATTTTATGGCGACTCATGGTCGGGGATTAATTTGCGCTCCATTAGTAGAAGATCTCTGCGAGGAATTAGGATTGGATTTAATGGTTCAATCTAATAATGCAGCTTATGAAACTCCTTTTACCGTTTCAGTTGATTTAGTTGGACACGGATGTACTACGGGTATTTCAGCGGGTGATAGAGCTAAAACTGTTCTAGCACTAATTGATCCTGAAATTGGAAATGATGAATTAGGTAAACCGGGACATATTTTTCCATTAAAGGCACGGAGAGGTGGTGTTTTAAGAAGAGCAGGACATACAGAGGCTGCTATTGATTTAGCACGTTTAGCAGGCTTTGAGCCAGCAGGAGTTATTGTTGAGATCATGAATGAAGATGGTACAATGGCGCGTTTGCCAGAGTTACTTAAGATTGCAGAAAAATTTGATTTGAAAATTGTTTCCATTAAAGATTTGATCGCTTACCGTTTAACCCACGAAACGTTGATAAAACGAGAAGTAAGTGTGAAAATGCCTACCGCAATTGGAAATTTTGATTTAGTAGCTTACCAACAAACCACCAATGAAATGGATCATTTAGCCTTGGTGAAAGGTTCTTGGGAAAAAGATGAGCCTGTTTTAGTACGGATGCATTCTTCCTGTATGACTGGCGATATTTTTGGATCTTGTAGATGTGATTGGGGTGCTCAACTTCAAAGATCAATGGAAGTGATTGAGAAAGAAGGAAAAGGAGTCATTGTTTATATGAATCAAGAAGGAAGAGGGATAGGTTTAATTAATAAACTAAAAGCTTACAAATTACAAGAAGAAGGAAGAGATACCGTGCAAGCCAACGAAGACTTAGGTTTTAAAGCAGATCAAAGAGATTATGGTGTTGGAGCTCAAATTTTAAGAGATTTAGGAATTTCTAAAATTAGATTGATGAGTAATAACCCCCAAAAACGGACAGGTTTAATTAGCTACGGTCTAGAGGTAGTAGAAAACATTCAAATTGAAATAGAATCTAACGAACACAATAAATTATACCTCAAAACAAAGCGAGATAAAATGGGGCATTCACTTAATGTGGATGAATAAGTTATAAAAGAAAGAGGCAGTAGGAGGTCTACATCAAGATTGATTATTGTTTCCAATAAGAATAAAAGAAGAAATAGAGTAGATGTACAGGAGCTCTATGCGTTAAAAAAAACAAGGAATGGGAAGAGCATTTGAATTTAGGAAAGCTAGAAAAATGAAACGTTGGGGCAAAATGGCCAAAACATTTTCTAGAATAGGGAAGGATATTGTAATGGCAATTAAAGAGAGCGGACCAGATCCTGAGAGTAATTCTCGTTTAAGAGCTGTAATGCAAAATGCGAAAGCTGCCAACATGCCTAAAGAAAATGTTGATAGAGCCATAAAAAAAGCAAAAGATAAAGATACCAGTAACTATAAAGAAGTAATATTTGAAGGAAGAGCACCCCATGGTATTGCTGTTTTAGTAGAGTGTGCTACAGATAATAATAACAGATCAGTTGCCAACATTAGACATTGCTTTAGCAAACGTAATGGTGCTCTAGGAACTGCTGGCTCTGTAGAGTTTATGTTTGATCATACCTGTAATTTTAGAATTGAAAATGACGGTACAGATCCTGAAGAATTAGAATTAGAATTAATTGATTATGGAGCTGAGGAGGTTTTTGCGGATGATGACGGCATTATTGTTTACGCTCCTTTTGAAAGCTTTGGAACCATTCAAAAGTATTTTGAAGAAAATGAAAAGGAAATTCTTTCTTCTGGTTTTGAACGAATTCCTCAAGTACTCACAAAATTAACAGCAGAACAAAAAGAAGACGTAGATAAGTTGTTGGAAATGTTGGAAGAAGATGAGGATACTCAAAACGTTTATCACAGTATGGATGAAAATGAATAAGATCAATGCAATTCAACCTTTAGTTATAAAAAAAGCTCCTTACGGAGCTTTTTTTATAACTAAATTTAAAGAAAAAGGTGGACCAAATGTTCATGCTTAATTGATTGCATGGATACGATAAGCTTTTCCATTAAAGGAAAAAGAAGCAGAGGTCGCTAATCCAGCTAAAAGCTTTCCGATAGGAGAAATAGGAGAGATTACAAAGTAAGTGTTGGCATTCAATACTAACTTTCCTAAACTAACAGAAAGGTAAAAAGTTCCATTATTGGTGGAAATTAAGCTTCCTAAGCCTACTTTTTGATGTACTGTATTCGGATTAATTTGAGCCAGTGTTTGTTCAATTTTTAACGCTTCGGCCAATTGTTTAGATAACTTTTCAGTCTCTAACTGAGCCATTGCTCTTCCTGTCTCATGTTTATCTCCTGCGCTACTTTTCGTTTCGTTGTTGGCAGCATCTTGAACTTCTTGAAGAATAGCACTTAATTCATTCACTTTTTGCAAAGCAATTTCACAACATTTGCTGTGCAATTTTTTTTTTTGATCCGACATTCAACTTTAAATAAGATTTCGAAGCATAAAGGTAATTAGAAAGTCATTAATTGATGACATGATGTTTACTTTTGTTTGCCCTTATGAAAAATAGCATCAGCCTACTCTTGTTCTTTACCCTTTTAATGAATGGATATTCTCAAAGGAGAGATAAACAGCTAAAAAAACCAATTACTTACAGTCTTTACGGACAAATATCAGATGATAGTGGGGGAGGATTGCCTTATGTTTCTATCGCTGTGTTTAACCTTAAAGATTCAAGTTATGTAAAAGGTGGAACAACAGAACCCAACGGTAAATTTACGGTGCAAATTCCTTCAGGAAATTATTTTGCAAAGATTTCATTCTTAAGCTTTAAAGATAAAACAGTTCCCAAGATAACGATTACGGATAAAGATGTTGATTTGAAAAAAATAAAAATGGAACCTTCGGTTACCAATTTAGCTGCGTTTGAGCTCGTTGAAGAAAAGCGTTTAATGGAACTCGATTTGGATAAAAGAGTATTTAATGTAGGTAAAGATGTGACCAATCAAGGAGCTGATGCAACAGAAATACTCGATAATGTGCCTTCTGTTGAGGTAGATATTGATGGAAATGTGAGTTTAAGAGGAAGTGGAAATGTGAGGGTATTGATTAACGGAAAACCATCGGGAATGATGGGCATGACTACCGCTGATGTCTTAAAACAAATGGATGCAACATTGATTGAAAAAGTAGAAGTAATTACTAACCCCTCAGCACGTTATGATGCCGAAGGAGAAGTAGGGATCATCAACATTATCATGAAAAAAGATAGAAGGCAAGGGATTAATGGTTCAGTGAATGCCAATTTTGGATACCCTGATAATTATGGAGGTGGATTTAATATCACATTCAAACAAAAGCATTTTAATGTCTTTACAGGATATGGAGCAAGTTACCGGAACTCGCCAGGTTCCAGCGAAAATAAACAAACCTTTACCTATCCAGATACCACTTTTAGTTACAATGCCCTATCTAAAACAGACCGAATAAGTTTAAACAATAACTTTAATTTAGGGACCGAAGTTTTTCTAAATAATTACAACTCTTTTTCTATTTCGGGAAGGTATAGTTTTGGCGATGGTGACAATGAAACCCATTTGGTATATTATGATTACAATGAGTTTGGAGAAGCTGTGCAAACTGTTAAGAGAGATGAGTTGGAAGATAAAGACAGAAATTCTTACAACGTTTCGTTTAACTACAGAAAAACATTTAAAAAGAAGGATAGGTTATTCACCTTTATCGCTTCCAATTCAGACAGAACAGACAATGAACATTCTACAATACTCCAGACGAATGACGCAGATGCACTTCAAAATACAGAGCAACGTATTTTTAACAATGAAGGGGGAATAAATTGGTTGTTTCAATCCGATTATATTCATCCTATAAAAAATGGAAAAATAGAAGTTGGTTTAAAACATACGATCCAACAAATCGATGATGATTATGCAGTAGAACAGTTCAATACTACTCTTAATGATTGGGAATATGTTCCAGGATTTAACAACTTGGTGTTGTATGATGAAGGCATTTCTGCAGGCTATTTAATGATCGGCAAGAAGTTTGAAAATTTTTCTGCTCAATTAGGCGTAAGAGCTGAATTTACTGAAGTGGTAACAGAACTGGTAACCACCAAGGAAATCAATAAGAAAGACTATTTAAATTTCTTTCCAAGTGCTCATTTTTCGTATCAACTTAAAAAAGAAAATTCTGTTCAGTTGGGCTATAGTAAAAGGATTAGAAGGCCTCATCATTACTGGTTATTGCCGTTTTTTAGTTTTACCGATTCAAGAAGTAACTCAGCTGGTAACCCGAATATCAATCCCGAATACACGGATTCTTATGAAATTGGGCACTTAAAAAATTGGCAAAAATCATCCTTACTTTCAAGTGTTTATTATCGATATACAACAGATGTAATGGATTGGTTAACCGTTTCTGATGCCGAAGGAATCACTCGAAGAATGCCACAAAATTTAGGCGTTAAAAATTCATTTGGATTAGAATTTTCAGGTTCGCACGAAATTATAAAATGGTGGAATCTAAGAGGAAGTTTTAACTTTTTTAGAGAAATGAGAGCAGGCTCATTTCAAGGAGTAGCTTATGATGTGGATACTTATGCATGGAGTACACGATTAAATTCTAAATGGACCATTAAAAAGAAAATTAATTTGCAAGCTTCAGGAAATTACAGCGCACCAAAACAATCCCCACAAGGAGAAAACCTCGCACGTTATTCTATTGATGCAGGTTTCTCATTTGATCTCTTAAAAGGAAATGGAACACTCGCTTTTAATGTGAAGGATATGTTCAACTCGCGAAAACGACAAAGTATTTCAGAAGGAGAAAATTTTGTCTCTGAAAGTTCTCATCAATGGCGATCACGTTACTTTAGAGTAAGTTTTACCTATCGGATTAACCAAAAGAAAAAAAGAGGTGGCGATAAAAACTTTGAAGGTTTCGGAGGAAATGGGGGGTGATTTTTGTTTAACGTTTTAAATAGGAGAAGTTGCCGGCTTTTAAGCACTCACTTCTCAGTTCAGTACTATTCTTTTTTTAAGATACTAACTTTGAATTTTGCACAATTTCGCAACCACTTTAAAATCATCAACTATATTTTTATTCAAAGAGTCTTTTTTTTTTTCGCTAAAATTGATTTGTAATTTTTAATTTTTTCTTTTATTTCGGTTTGTGCTTCTTTTTTTTGCAGAATTATCATTTTTATTGAGGAAATACTCTAAATCTACGACTTTAATTATGTTGTTGTTAAAATTAGAATTTTTAGTCTGTAAATTTAATTGAATAAACGCCATTCCTTCACATTCTACTATTCGAGATGTTTTATTTTGTGATTGACAAGCATTTATTTTGTTCCAATCAAAAATATAATCATCAGGAATGTAACTAGTTAAGTCTATAAAATAAGCATTGTCATAAGTCATATTTAATAGAGTCAATTGCATGCTTGATGCCTTATGTTTATTTTTTATTTCAATTTTTAATTTTTTTATTCCCGCTCCTGTACTAAAATATAAGTTTAAGGTGTCATTTGTAAAGTCACTTTTTTTAAGACTTCTTGTTCTTGAATTAGCTAAGGATTTTTTTGGGTTTTCAATTGGAATAAATTCGTAATTAGAGTTGTCCCCTTTGAAATTTAAATCATCAATATGAATTTGTAATTGAAGATAACCACATAAGCATTGTCCATATGAATTTATGGCAAGTAAAAGAATGCTGATTATTGTATAATATGCTTTTTTCATCATGTTATCTAACGACTTTTTTGGATGCGTTTTACTGTTTCTAACCTAGAAAGGTACCTGATTTTTTTAGGATAGCTTATCACCCTTTGGGGTAGCTTTTTACTTTTGTGTAGGGATCAATTGTTTGATTTACAGTGTTTTAATTAATTAATGTGGTTTTACAGGGTGAAGTCCTATTTTTAGAGAGGCGCTGTATGCTTATGAAGTTAAGAGCGTTTTCGTTTAAGGAATTCGCTGAAAATCAGTTAAAATACTTAAGACCGTTGCAAGGATAGCTTTCCAATATTGAACACAAAAAACATTGTTTATACCTCTGTAAATTTGGTCAAATACTTCAGTAAGAATAAATTTAATGAAGGAGAACAGTTTTACAAGGATGTAAATTGACTAGGGAGAATAATAAGGGGAACGTGGAGAATTAATTGGTCATAACAGTTAAGGTTTTCTGGGGGGTGTCTTTTACGTCATTCTTGGGGAAAGTTGAATGCGATATTTATTAGGTTAAACAAATTTAACTTTTTATTCAGTAAAAAGGCAAGCGCTACATCGGATCCACATCAATGGTAATTCGAACACTTTTATATGGACTCAGCGCTTCAAAATTGTGTTTCACTTCCAGAATCAATTCACGTGTTTTCTTTACAGAAATTTCACGTTCCACTTTTAGCATGGCGTTTTTAATGTATTGATTTTTTATTCGAGAAATTACCGGAAAATCAGGACCTAAAACACGTTCGCCAAATTTCTCTTTAAGCGCTTGAACAAATTCTCTAGCCCCTTCATTTAATTGATCCCGATCCCGATGTTTCATTGTGAAATGAATGATTCGTTGATAAGGAGGGTATTTGAATTTTTTTCGTTGAGCTAATTCATCGGTGTACATTCCCATGTAATCGTTGTCAATTACCTGTCGGATGATAGGATGGTAAGGTTCGTAAGTTTGAATTAAAACAGTTCCTCTTTTCTTTTTTCTTCCTGCTCTACCACTCACTTGACTCATCAATTGATAAGAACGCTCAAAAGCTCTAAAATCTGGAAAATTGAGCATGTTGTCTGCATTTAAAACACCAACAATAGAAACATTATCAAAATCCAAGCCTTTGGTCACCATTTGTGTTCCCACTAAAACATCGGTGTTTCCTTCTTCAAAATCAGTAATTAATTGATGGTAAGCATTCTTCGTACGGGTAGTATCCGCATCCATTCTTGCTACTTTTATTGTTGGAAATAAAAGTGCTAATTCTTCTTCAATCTGTTCTGTACCAAAACCCTTAAGCGTTACTCTTGGACTTCCACAGGCACCACAAGTTGTTGGCATTTGTTTATTGGTTCCGCAATAATGACATTTTAATAAATTGGGAAACTTATGGTAGGTGAGTGATACATCACAGTTCTTACATTCTGGAACGTGTCCACACTCTTCACATAACAAAAAGGGAGCATAACCTCTTCTGTTTTGAAATAAGATCACCTGTTCTTTATTTTTAAAAGCTTCGTCCATTAACTCCATTAATAGAGGTGTGAAATGGGCTTTCATTTTCTTTTTACGGGTAGCGTCTTTCACATCGGCACATAAAATTTCTGGCATTTGAACACCACCATGCCTGACATTCATTTCTACCAAACCGTATTTTCCTTCTTGGGCATTCCAATACGTTTCTACAGCTGGAGTAGCAGAACCCATTAAAACTTTCGCTTTATGGATGTGAGCCAGCACAATAGAAGCATCTCTTGCATTGTAGCGAGGAGCAGGTTGGTATTGCTTAAAGCTGTTTTCGTGTTCCTCATCAATAATGATGAGCCCTAAATTGCTAAAAGGCAAAAACATAGAAGAACGTGCGCCCATAACAATTTGAAAACGGGATGATTTTGTTTGTTCAAAATCAATGACTTTGTTCCAAACCTCTACCCGTTCGTTCTCATTAAATTTAGAATGATAAACGCCAATCACATCCCCAAATACTTTTTGTAAACGCACAATGAGTTGAGTGGTTAACGCAATTTCTGGCAGCAAATAAAGTACCTGCTCCCCTTTAGAAATAGCCTCTTGAATTAACTTAATGTAAATCTCCGTTTTACCCGAAGAAGTTACCCCATGAAGCAATATCACATCCTTCGCCTTAAATTGTTCTTTGATTTCTCCTAAGGCTTTTACTTGATGTTCATTCAGCGTTTTATCGCCAATCAATTGTTTGTCGTATTTCCCTAAACGGTCCACAGCAACATCATAAATCTCAAAAACGTTTTTCTTTACCAATTCGGTAATGATGGTCGAAGATACATTGGCCGCTTTTTGTAAGTCAGCCTTTTTTACTTCTTTTGGTTCAGCACCATAGCGTTCAGAAAGCTTGATGAAGGTCATTAAGGTTTCGAGCTGTTTTTTTGCACGGGAAATAGTAGTAAATAGAGGCTCTAAGTTTTTTTCATCATCAGCAAACTCGGTTAATCGAACATAAGGAATCAACTTGGGTTTGTATTTTCGCTTTAAATCCTCTTCAACAATAATGGCACTCTTCTCTATTAGTGATTTTACAATCTTATGCACATTTTTTAAATGCAGTATTTCAGAAATTTCTTGCAGACTTAATATTTCTCTAATCTCTAGCGCCTCAAAAATTAAATACTCATTATCACTTAATTCTTTGATGTTGGCTTTGTCGTAGTCTGAATGCAGTAATATTTTGGTTTCACTGGCCAATTTAAATGCACCAGGTAGTGCCGCATTAAAAACATCGCCTAGATTAGCAATGTAATAATCGGCTATCCAATCCCAATGCTTCAGTTGTTTTTCATTGACAATCGGATGGTCATCCAGTAAATATTCCACATACTTCGCCTGATATTCCGATGGAGGGGTATTATGAATTCGTCGCACCAATGCCGAATATAATTTCCCTCCTCGTCCGAAAGGAACAACTGCTCGTTGACCAATTAAAATAGCGTCATTTAACTCTACTGGCACACGATAAGTAAACAAATTCGGTACCGAAAGGGGTAGAATTACATCTATAAAAATGGTTTCGTGATTCATTATAGACAAAGTTAAATTTATTTATTGAGGAACATGAAGCGAAGAGCAGAATTTCTAACGATTTAAAGATTAATTTTGATGAACTCTTGATAGAAACAGAATAAAATTGAAATAAAATAGTTAATTAATGAGTGCCACACAAACCTTGTAACACTTTATGAAATCGCTTAAAATAACTCTTTCCATTTTACTTGTCGGAATAATTCCCATAACTTCATTTGCTCAAGAAAAGGAATCCATTTGGATCACCAATTATGAAGAAGCATTAATGGTGTCCAAAAAAGAAAACAAATCTATTTTAATGAGTTTTTCAGGTTCTGATTGGTGTGCCAATTGTATGCGTTTAGAAAAAATGGTGTTCAGTACTGAAGCATTTAAAAAGTATGCTACAGAAAATTTCGTGCTACTTCAGTTAGATTTCCCTTATAAAAAGAAGAACAAATTAGCTCCAGCACTAACCAAACAGAATGATGAGTTAGCGGAGAAGTATAACAAAACAGGAACATTTCCTACAGTTTTGATTTTAAGTCCTGAAGAAAAGGTGCTGGGAATAACGGGATACAAAACGAGGGCTGCAGAAGCCTATGTAACGCAGCTT
>JAWUVT010000137.1:0-13896 GCA_034112225.1 Flavobacteriales bacterium
ATCTTAGCTATTAACACCGTTTTTATTTTCTGTTCTTGGTGTACAAATTTATAGTTTTCTGCATCCTTAAATAATGCAATAACGGCTTCTCTTTTTTAGACTTCCAAGAAGGTTAAACTCTTAGACAAACTAACTCTCCAAGGGTTTTAAACCCTTGGAGAGTTCTGCTTAAAATAAATAAACTCATTCTTAGTCATCTGCTCTAACAATTTCAGCTATTAACACCGTTTTTATTTTCTGTTCTTGGTGTACAAATTTATAATTTTCTGCATCTTCAAATAATGCAATAACGGCTTCTCTGTTAATTAGTGTAGGCTTATTAGACAATATACTTGAATAGGAGGAATAAGGATACGCAAAGAAATTTCGCTCCATTTTATGTTTAACTGGATTCAAGTGTACATATAATATTACTTGTTGTAAATAGACTTTATCTGTAATAATTTTCTTTTTAAAGTTAGGTGCAAACAAACTCCCTTTTCTTTTGTACTTCTTATTAAATGCCTGTGAATAGGAATTAAAAAAATGACTAAACTGCAAACTAATCAAACTTTCCAAGGGTTTAAAACCCTTGGAAAGTTTGTCTTTAAAAAAATAGGTTAATTCTTCTTCAGATTTTATTCGAATAACAAAATGAAAATGATTGGGAATTAAACAATAGGCATAGACCTCAGCTATAGGCGAAATATACTTTTTAAACTGTCTTAAAAAGTGAAAATAATTATCGGCAGCAAGAAAAAGCTTTTCATTGCCATTTGCTCTATTGTAGATATGATAAAAATTAGCTGAATTCATCTCCTTTTAATAATTCAAAGTTTCGATAAAAAACCTTAACAACTTCCTCAAATATACAGATAAATGAGTCTTTTTATTCCCCTTAAAAGGGTTACTTTTGTGTTTTAACAAAATTTATAATTTCAGATGGGATTAAGTGAATTAACGGCAATTTCGCCAATTGACGGAAGGTATAGAAGGGTAACACAAGATTTAGGAACTTATTTTTCTGAAGCTGCGTTAATCAAATATAGAGTAAGAGTAGAGATTGAGTATTTTATTGCGCTTTGTGAGCTACCTCTTCCTCAACTGTCTGATTTTGACAAATCACTTTATGGTGCTCTTCGAAATATTTATAAAGACTTTAGCAATGAAGATGCGTTGGCCATTAAAGAAATAGAGAAAACAACCAACCATGATGTGAAAGCGGTTGAATACTTTATCAAAGATAAATTCACTGCTTTAGGAATTAACGAACAACAAGAGTTTGTTCACTTTGGGCTAACTTCTCAAGACATTAATAACACTTCGGTTCCACTGTCATTGAAAGAAGCATTAAACGATGTTTATTACCCGATGTTGGACGAAGCTGTTGCGTTGATTAAAGCAAGAGCTATCGAATGGAAAAACATTCCAATGCTAGCAAAAACCCATGGGCAACCTGCCTCTCCTACTCGTTTAGGAAAAGAATTTTATGTTTTTGTTGAACGTTTAGAAAAACAAATTGCTCAGGTTAAAGCTGTTCCTTTTTCTGCTAAGTTTGGTGGTGCTACAGGCAACTTAAATGCACACCAGGTTGCTTACCCTGAAACAAATTGGGTAGCGTTTGCTAATAACTATGTAAATAATGGCTTAGGTCTAGATCGTTCTCAAACCACCACTCAAATTGAGCATTACGATAATTTAGCGGCCCTTTTTGATGGTTTAAAAAGAATTAACACCATTCTTATTGATTTAGATAGAGACGTTTGGACTTATGTTTCAATGGACTATTTCAAACAAAAAATTAAGGCCGGTGAAATAGGATCTTCAGCAATGCCTCATAAAGTTAATCCAATTGATTTTGAAAATTCTGAAGGAAATTTAGGATTAGCAAACGCTCTTTTTGAACATTTATCGGCTAAACTTCCTATTTCTCGTCTCCAAAGAGATTTAACCGATTCTACTGTTTTAAGAAATATTGGCGTACCAATTGGTCATTCATTATTAGCTTTAGCTTCATTAATTAAAGGGATGAATAAGCTAATCATCAATGAAGATAAAATTAAACTTGATTTAGAAAACAACTGGGTTGTTGCGGCTGAAGCGATACAGACCGTACTTAGAAGAGAAGGTTATCCAAAGCCTTACGAAGCGCTTAAAGAATTGACACGTACGAATGAAAAAATTAATGGAGAATCCATTTCCAACTTTATTGACGGTTTAAATGTTACTGATGACATTAAAACGGAACTGAAAAAAATTACGCCTTTCAATTTTACTGGAGTAGAGTTATTTTAAGATGAAAATTGCTGGATTTACCATTATTAGAAATGCGATAAAGTTTGACTACCCTGTAGTGGAATCTATCAATTCTATTTTACCAATTTGTGATGAATTTGTCGTTGCCGTCGGCAAATCCGATGATGAAACCTTACAGCTAATTGAAAGCATCAATTCTCCTAAAATAAAAATTATTAAAACCATTTGGGATGATAATTTACGAGAGGGAGGAAAAGTGTTAGCTGATGAAACCAATAAAGCTTTTGATGCTATTTCTGAAGAATGTGATTGGTGCTTCTACATTCAAAGTGATGAAATCATTCATGAAAAATACTTGCCAGTAATTAAAAAACGTTTAACGGACCTAATTAACGACTCTGATATTGAGGGGATACTCTTTAACTACAACCATTTTTATGGCTCGTATGATTATGTGGCTAGGTCTCGAAAATGGTACAAAAAAGAAATTCGAATTATTCGAAACAATAAAGAAATTCGATCTTATAAAGATGCTCAAGGGTTTCGGAAGAACGGACAAAAACTGAAGGTAAAAATGGTGGAGGCATCTGTTTTTCATTATGGATGGGTGAAGCATCCAAAGGAACAGCAAGCCAAGCAGTTAAGTTTTAATAAGATGTGGCATGACAACAGCTGGATGGAAAATAATATTGAGAAAGTAGATGAGTTTGATTACTCAAATATTGATGCTTTAGAGACATTTAAAGGAAAACATCCTAAAGTAATGCTTCCAAGAATTAAAAATGTGAATTGGTCTTTCTCATTCAATCCAACGCATAGATCCATTTCATTAAAAACAAGGGTATTAAGTTTTATAGAAACAAAATTAAACTACCAGTTTGGAGAATATAAAAATTACATACTAATCAAATAACAGTCTTTATTTAAGTTTGAATTTAACTACATTTGACAGCGAATGAATAGCTTTAAAAAAATATTGAAATATGCATACAACTATAAAAAGTATGCTTTCTTAAATATTGCCTGCAACATTCTCTCGGTTATTTTCGAACTGGTTTCGATGTTGTTATTTATTCCCTTTTTAAATTTACTTTTTGAGCAAGATCAGCCTGTTATCGAAAAACCCGTTTTCTCTGTCAACAAAGATTATTTTACGGATTACTTCAACTACACTTTAGGTACTTTTATCAAAGACAATGATAAAGTAGAAATGTTGTTTTACGTTTGTATTTTAGTTGGGCTTCTTTTTTTATTAAAAAACTTTTTCAGGTATTTTGGAATGTTTTTTATTGCTGTATTAAGAACAGGCATCGTCAAAGACATCAGAAATGCGATTTACAAAAAAATAGTAGAACTCCCATTGTCTTATTTTGCCAACACTAAAAAAGGTGATGTTATCTCCAGAGTAACAACAGATGTACAAGAGGTAGAGTTTTCTATCTTACAATCTTTAGAACTTTTATTTAGAGAACCCATTAATGTCATCTTATCCTTATCTCTTTTAATTTATATCAACCCCGAGCTTACCCTGATCTCATTTGTTTTACTACCCGCTACCTCTTTTACAGTATACCGTTTAGGAAAAAGTTTAAAACGAACTTCTGCAAAAGTTCAACATCAAATTGGAGCACTACTATCTAACATTGAAGAAACCTTAGGTGGGGTAAAAATTATTAAAGCATTTACTGCTGAAAATGCGGTGAACCAAAACTTCAATGACGCTAACGCTCATTATCAAAAGTTAAATTTACGTTTGGTTAGAAAAACGGATTTAGCTTCTCCTTTAAGTGAAATTTTAGGATCATTTGTAATGGTAGGTATCGCTTATTTTGGAGGAAGCTTAGTACTCGCTCCTGAATCCACCTTAAAAAGTGCTGAATTCATTACCTACATCATCTTATTTTCTAGACTCCTTACTCCGATTAAAGCATTTTCTAAAGCTTATGCCAACATCCAAAAAGGGGTAGCTGCTGCCGATAGAATAGATACTATTCTTGAAGCAGAAAACAACATTGTAGATCCTCTCCATCCAAAAGTAGTTACTGATTTATCCAAAGAAATTTCTTATAAAAACGTAGGATTTTCTTATGAAACTGCCACTGTTTTAGACCAAGTAAATGTTACCATACAAAAAGGAAAAACAATTGCCCTTGTTGGAGAGTCTGGAGGCGGAAAGTCTACCTTTGCAGATTTATTACCCCGATTTTACGACCTTAATAAAGGGGAAATTTTAATTGATGGAATTAACATTAAAGATATTGGTTTAAAAAACTTACGTGAATTAATGGGTATTGTCACTCAAGAATCTATCTTATTTAATGATTCCATTACCAATAACATTGCTTTAGGCACAAAAAAGTTTACTCAAGAAGAAGTAATTGAAGCCGCAAAAATTGCCAATGCTCATCAGTTTATCCTGGAAATGGAAAATGGCTATGAAACAAACATAGGAGATCGAGGCGGAAAATTATCTGGAGGACAACGCCAACGAATAAGTATTGCAAGAGCAGTCCTTAAAAACCCACCAATACTTATACTAGATGAAGCTACTTCTGCTTTAGATACTGAATCTGAAAAACTAGTTCAAGATGCACTCTACAAATTAATGCAAAACAGAACTTCTATTGTTATCGCACACAGACTTTCTACCATACAACATGCCGATGAAATTTTAGTCATGCAAAAAGGAAATATTGTAGAACGAGGAACACACACCGAATTGCTATCTCAGTCGGGAGTTTACAAAAAACTTTCTGATTTACAAACTTTTGCGAGTTAAACGCTTTTATTTATCCCTTTTAATTTAAACCACGACTACTATGAACAAGCTACTTACCTTTTTAAGCATTTTGACAATCTCCTTCTTAATTACTTCTTGTGGAGGTGAAGAACCTATTAAAGAAGAAATAATTGAAAACAGCGATGAAGCCGTTGCTATTGAAGATTCTCCAACTGAAATGACAGCTGCAGAGAAAAGCTCCACAGCGACATTCCAAGAAGAAATGGTTGAAGAAGAAGATGAAGAAGTTAGCCTAAAAGAATCGATGAGAACAAATGCTACTCCTGAAATTGAAGAAAGTAAACTTTCTTTTTGCGATTGTGTAAAGAAAAACAAAGAATTAACAGACAAAATGATGAGCGATGATACTACAGATAAAGAATTTGATTCCGCAATGGAAGAGTTAGAAGCCATGAAAACAGGAGATTGTAAAATTATGTTTCCTGCACAAAACAACATTGAAGAAAAACAAGCTCACGCAATAAAAGTGAAAAGGTGTTTAAACTAAATCCTACTCCACCAGCTATTACACTAAAAATCACAAGATCAATAAATGCTGTCTGCTGAAGACTTAGGAGAGTTAATAGCTGATTTTTTGAATTCGTATTTTAGAAGACCACAAACACGCATTATTATAATTAAAATGGAATGTGAATAAAAGAAGGTTATTTAGGTTTTTTTTTGAAATTATTTTTTTTTGCGACATCATCTTGAAAACCCATTCCAAAAAGGATCATAATCAGCGAACAAACGATAGCGTATCGATGAAAAAATTCATTGAATATAATACTGAAGCTTAAGACAATATTCGTTTAGTACTATAAAATTAATTTTCCGTTTTCTTTAAATTGAAATTAAAAACAGATACCACCCCGAGTGTTAATACTTGAATATAATTGTTCTTTAACCTACTGTATTTAGCTATCTAAAGAGCTGGAAATGAAACCATATCCATGATGAAAAACATCCTAAATCACTTCAATAAGTGTCTATACAACAATACTAAAAATGAGGCTGTTTTTAGTTAGCTAATTTCAAGTGGACAAAAAAGAGGCTAATGATTTGCTATAATTAAACTTTCAAAAAAGCAGCAAGAAACTTTCTTTTTCTTTCGATAGATAATCCATTATGATTTCTGAGTTTTTTTTCATTAAATCTGCGAAATGAACCTCTACTGCGTTAGTTAAGTATGGGATACTTAATTCGATATAAGCATACCAAGTAACCAACCTGGGTAAATTTATTTTAAGATTTCTGTAAGCACTTTAGAGACGTTTATGATACGTAATAACTTCTGCCGGTTTCAATACTGATCGTTGGTTGATAAAAAATGTCCCTATGAAAAACAAATCATCTAATGCTCCTTCAAAACATTCTGTATCAGTCATTTTCAACTTCACTACAAGCTCTTTTAACTCAATAGATGGAAGAATTTAAGGCTTCTTTGTAAGAATAGCTACATGATGAAATTGACACATGTGACCTGGAATAGACCCAAAATATTGTGCAAATCCTTATCTTCCATAACTAAGGACTGCAAGCACTTTACATCCTTTCGATACGAACGCTGTAATTCATTTTTCACATAGAAAATCCGTTTCATTTCTTACGCAATACTTTAGTCAATTTTTCTTTGTGACTGCATCTATAAAGAGACTGAAACAAAAGTTTCTTCCCAATAAAAAAAATTCATTAAAACAATAACCTACCTAAACTCTTTAGCGACTAGTGTAAGCTGATGTAAATCAATTATAAGCTAACAGCGTTCGCCTAGAACAAACATACTGCTTAGCTAACTGTAAATAAGACTCTTAACTTTTTAAATATTCTTCCCAAACTAATGCTGGAACAATCCGTTCTCCGTCAAAAAATTGTTTCCACAAGAGCCACAATTATAACTTTGTTAACCATCTATAAAACCATTCGTTTTAGTAAAAGTACCCTTACAATTTATACACTTTTTAAATTCATGTCCTTTCATTGGATTCAAAGCTAATTACTATGAGTGATATAGAGATTATTAGGCACAATTTTGTCTAGTAATCCGGAAATCACAAACACTAAGATACGCTAAAAACAATGTGAAAAAAATAGTGCAAAACATCAAAAAAAACTATTATCCATGCGCTTATAAAAGTTAATTTTCTAATAAAAAAACACTAATTTAGTTTAAAACATGTTTAATAGAGCTTAACGATTAAAAACAACAGACTAATGGACTTTAAAACTTGAAAACACTAATTCAACACCATTAAATATGAAACTAAAAACGACATATAAAGAGTTAGAGAAAGAAAATCTAATCCATAAAAAAGAAATACAACAAAAGAATCAACGATACCTAAAGTTTGTTGATACTAAGAATGAAATAACACAAAATAGTGAATGAATAGCTAATGAAAATGGAAAGGTAATTACTTATTCTAGAGATATAAACGGAACAGTTAAAAGTTTCATTAGTAAAAAAAAGTAATCAATTCACGAACAAAAGCACTAACTATTTTTATAGCAGTATGCAAGATTATCTGGAAGAAAAAGGAGGACCTATTATTAAAACAGATACATCCATAAATTTTAAAAATTATAATGGGGAAATTGATGAGAATAAAAACACTTTAAAATGGAATATAAATCAAAAAAACATTAAGGAAAAAGTAGCTCATTTAACTCTTTATTTACCGCAAATATGACACACAAAACAATAACACCAAAGATTGATCCCTTACGCTATAAAGCTATAAAGAGAGATACTCAGTACTCAAGATTGAATACTAATAATGGGCAAATATTGCCAAACAAAAAGAGATTGACAGCGTTTATGAAGACCGAATTTTCGAGTAGATGCGAAGAAGATAAAGGGGAAAGCTTAGACTTTAATACACTTTACAAAAGTGATATTCAAAAAGAAGAACAAGTATCCCATACATTATTACCTATCAATTTAGATAAAGAAGCATGCATCTTGATTGCCGAAGATGAATTTCTCAATTATTTATATCTAGAAGGTCTATTTGAAAATTATCCTTTCAAATTAATTCATGCTAAAAATGGTGATGAGGCTATTAATTTAGTTAAAAATAATTGCGCCATAGATCTGGTCTTAATGGACATAAAAATGCCCATTAAAAATGGGTTAGAAGCAACAATAGAGATAAGACAATCGAACAAAGAAATACCTATTATAGCCTTAACAGCATATACCTCTGCTGAAGACAGACAAAATGCAGTAAACGTAGGATGCAATGATTACATCACAAAACCATTTCATGAAAAAAAAATTATTGAAATGGTAGAAAAATACATTAAAGGGACTAACAAAACTTAAATTTGGTTAAAGCATAACCCCCTTATCGTATCTATTCCATAACTAAAAAATAGAGACTTCTGATAATGGTCAACTATCCGATTAGAAACGATAATCGTGCACATAAAATAGAATACACTCCACTCTATAAAGTCAATTCTATCTTAACTTTTTTTAATGCGAATTTTGTAATCTACAACAATTGCAATTTTCGGTAAAAGTGAAGTCTACAGTTTTAAAAAAAAAGACAACCAAACTATTTAAATCAAGTTATTGACCGAAAAATAGTAGACAGACTCAATTCATATTCCTTCCAAAATTCGGAAGAATAATAGCTAAGCTATTGGCTTAAAAAAGCTAAAGATGATCCAACATAAAATAAAAACTGTTTGTTGATCAAATAAAAAAAAAGTGTTAGGTGCTAATTTTAAGGAAGTAGTTAAGAAGCTCCGAATACTTTAAGCACTAATGCTATTTGAAGGATAAAAAAAGAAATAATTCTAATCAATTTCATATTTCACATAAAATAAATTAACGTATTATTTTCATTTCAAAAAATTTATTCAAGAAATTTATTGCCAAAAAAATATATTAAATCTACAGTAAGATTTAAGCAAATAATTGAATAAAAAAAACTTAACGAAACAATGTGATGTTTTGTCGAAAAATTAATTAAATATTTAACGTGAAAGCTAACTATACCGTTAAAAACAACTAACATTAACATATACATTTTTTAAAAAATAAATAACACCATCATCTGAATGAATATTTTTAAATTAATTAACTTATTATTTTTCATTTTCATTATAACAGCTTATGGTAGTGCTCAAAATGATACCAATGCGGTAACTAAAGAAAATAAAGAGTTAAATCCTTCAGTTGATGACAATTCTGTAAACGAAAACAATGAAGAATTGAAAACTTCTACTGAAGACAATTCGGCAAAAAATGACAATAACGATTTTAAAACATCAGGAGTATCTGTTTCTCCTGCTCATTTTCATTTAAAAATGAAACCAGGAGATGTAAAAACATACTCCATAACAGTTAGAAACGATACCAAAAAAAAAAACAGTTTTAAAGTAAATACTTATGACTTTAATATGGATAGAAGAGGGAAGAGTAATTTTATTCCTTCTGGAACAGGGAAATACTCGCTATCCAAATGGATGAACATTTTTCCTACCTTTATTGAATTAGCCGCTGGCGAAAAAAAAGAAGTGAATTTTACGGTGAGTATTCCAACTGACAGTTCAGCAAATAAAGCTGCTTGGAGTATCATAATGATTGAGCAAGAAGAGCCTAAAAAGATATTAGACCCAGATAACAAAAGTGATAAAACAATTGCACTTGGAATAATCCCAACATTTGCTTTTGGAATATATGTTTACCAAAACCCTCCAAATGTTACTACAAATAGTATTGAGATTACCAATTTTTCTAAAATTAGTAAAGATAGTGTAAACACGATTAACATTGAAGCCGGAAATATGGGTACAGGCATTGCTTATTGTACTGCATATGTTGATTTAACCAACTTATCAACGGGCCAACAAAAACGCTTACTCGTTAAAAAGTTCACCATTGTTCCTGAAGTCACGAGAGAGTTTTCTTTTACATTGCCAAAAACATTAGAAGAGGGGAAATACCTAGCTGTCGGAGTCTTAGATTATAAGGGATCAGAAGAGATCCAAGCAGCTAAAATGAAATTTGTAATCAATTAAAACTAAATATTCACTAACACTTAAATTAAAAACTATGAAAAAATTATCTTTCTTATGTGGAGCCTTCCTTTTATTAGGAGCTTCAGCAAATGCACAATTAATCGATGAAAAAGATGTAACGGTAACGATGGATTTACAACCAATTTTACAATTGGATATGAGTACTCCAGATCAAATCGAATTTACATTTGATGAAATTAGCGAATATTATGCTGGTATAACTAAATATGGAGCTACACAACTTAGAGTGAGTTCAACTGTAAACTGGGATTTATATGCTATAGGTCGTTCTAACGGAGCAACTGCAGCTGGAATGTGGGATCAGCAAGTAGTATATGGGAATGGAACTGGAATAAGTCAATTGCCATTAAGTTTAATAGAATTAAGACAATCTCAAGCTAACCCTGTAGCTGCAGCAGTTGATTATTTTTCTGCTTTTCCTCCAGTAGGTACTCCAGTTGGAACAAATAGTTTATATAACCCAGGTGGTGGTCTTGCAACTCCTCCAGCTGCAACAGAGAATTATATAGCTGGTCAAGCTGGTGTTGGTGCTGCATTATCTGTTCCAGGAGGAAGTTACTTAGGTCAAACTGGAATTTCATCTAATTACTTTTATGTAATTGATTATAGAATTGTACCTGGTTTACCAGCAATATTCCCGATGGCATTTGCTGCAGATGGAACAACATCAGAAGCACTAGCTGCTGGTACTCATGCTCAGCCAGGTGTTTACACGATGTACGTTCAGTACATTTTATTAGAAGATCAGTAAGTAATTATGAATGTTATAAAAGGATATGGAGAGACCCTCCATATCCTTTTTGTTATAATAATAAGATGAAAACTTTACAAAATATATTTGTTATAATTCTTCTTTTTGTTTTTAATTCATTAAAAGCTCAACCCTATTGTGGACTAGTTGAATTAGTTCCAAATACGTCGATTAATCAATTGTTAACCTTTAATGATTTTTCAGATTATCTAGGGGGTATCACTGTAAATAGTGCTGCTAAAATAAGAGTTCGAGTACAAGATCTTGCCATTCCAGACCCTTTATGCTCTTGGAACCTTTCAATTATAGCCGATAATGGAGGAGGAGGAGTTCCTGTAACTGAATGGGAAGAATTATTAAGTTATGGTGGAAGTGCAACGAATCCATTAATAGCACTAATTAAAATTAGAGTTAGAAATTCCTGCGCTACTTCTATTAATGATAATTGGCAAACATTTCCGTTAGGTGTTAACACAGATAAAATAGTGATTATACAAAACATTTTCCCAATAGTTAACAATGCAGGATCATGTGTTGATAATGTAAACGGACCAGGAGATTATTTAACCAATTATGATGAGTATAATTTTGATATAGACATTAGAGTACAACCAGCTTTAAATTATAATCCTGGACTATATCAACTGAACTTAAGATTTCATTTAGAAGAAAATCAATAAATCTAGTTTGGGAAAAAACCGTTCGATAAAAATAGTAACAAAGCTATTCTCACTAAATGTGTTGATAATAGCAATGCTATATACGAATGTTAATGCACAAACAGATTCAATATTAGCATCACCTTTGGAAGAATTACTACAAAGTGATTCAACTTTAACAACACCCACACTTTCAGATCAAGACTCCAGTAAAAACGAAATTACTTCGGCTATTAAAGATACGCTGAATGCGTTAAAAGGAGATGAAAATAGCATCATACTCACAGGATTTAACCACTCTGAAATAGAACTTATAACTGGAGAAATCATCTCTAATGTATTAAAAGTATACAACAATACCGATAAGACCATTAATTTTAAAATAGATCTCATCTATCCTGGACGTTGGAATTTTCTTACTCAATCAGATGAATTTTATGAATTAACAAGCCATGATACAGGCTATATTCCTATTGTACTTATACCCAATAAATTAATTAATGGAAATACGGAAATTACGATTAATGCATTTATAATTAATGATGAAAATCAACAAATTGGGAATAATCACTTTGTATTAAAAACGCGCAGAATCACCTCTTGGGAAATTAATGTTGAACCTGCAAGTAAATTTTACTTTAAAAATGGAGAAACCAGCAAAAAATTTGATTTCAACATATTAAACACAGGAAACTTTAAGCAAGATATATTTGTTAGCTATAGTGTATTAAGAAATAATTTAATGTTGCTAGATACCAATAATAATATTATTAAAGATCCAAATTTTACATTTAACATTAAAAGCTGGGAAGATACTTCTTTGACATATTTTGCAAGTACATTAAACAAAAGAGATCGAAATTATAAAAAGAAATCAATCTACAATTACTTGCCAAATAAAAATTTGGAAAGCAAAAAATACACCTTATTTATTAAGAGTAGTGAGCCAAAAGCCCTTGAAATAGGATCGTTCAAAAAAGGAAATAAAGTAGATTTCATTAAACTTCCAAATGAAACTAAGTTACAAGATTATGGCTACCCTAATTTCCCATTAACAGTTGAGGTAAACATACAAAACATCATAGCTAACAATGCTTTTATGGGCATTAACATGAGAGGATTCAAGCAATTAAATAAGAATGCAAGTATTAGTTATTTTACGCAGCTTAACTATAATCAAAGCATCTACTCCAACAATTTTATCACTAATGCCCCTTGGTACATTGGCTATTTTGATACAAAAAAAACGATAGAAATTGGTAATGTAAGTGGAAATGTTATTGGAATTAATGCTTATGGAAAAGGAATAAAGGGTTCTTATGCCTTTTCTGACAAACACAAAACTGGTGCTTTTGTTGTGAAAGGTCCAAATTTGTTCGGTCTGACTCAAAGCGTCTCCTATGGTGCTTCTCATACTTATCAAGCAACTAATAATTTCAAAGTAACTGCAAAAATAGGTCGTCAAGAAGATAATAATAGAAACCTAAACATTAATGTTATTACTTTACAACCTACCCTTAATATTAATAAACATTATTTTACAATGTCGACTGCGTTCACAAGTAGTGAAACTTTAGTAAACGACAGTTCATCTGTGATCTCTGGATATTTAATAGGAGCTAATTATACTAGTCATTATTTTGATAAAAAGTTAAATGTAAATTTAGGAGCTCGTTTTTTAAATAGAGGTTTTAGTACTGGTAACTTTGAAAGGAACAATATTTTTAACAGAATGCAATATACAATTAATGACAAATGGTCAGTTAATCTTGGTAACTTTTATAGTAAAAACAAAAACTTCAATTTATTAACCAATGATTTAATTTTTAAACAAGAGTTATTTTCAAATACCTTAATATTTACTTCAAAACAAAAAAAAGGATCTTTTCAGCCTGGTTTATTTTTTGATTATACCGACTTTTTATTCAATCAGCTTCACAATAGAGGTTTAAGCATGAGGTATTCTACTTTTAATTTTTTGAAAAATTTTATGACCAGTGTATTTTTTAAAGCAGGATACACCTTACCCCTGAATGTAGAAGAAAGTGAAGAGTATTTTAATCTACGATTTACTTCCTTATTACGTTACAAAGTTTGGAATTTTACTTCCTCATATAATTACGGTGCTTTTTCTATTTCAGCATTGCAAACTCAAAAATATCAGGGAATTACACCACAGAATATTCGATTATCTATACAAAATCAATATCAATTAAAAAACAGGCATTTTATTTTTGAATCTAATTTATCTTATAATTATGGAAATGTCTTTAAAAATCATAGGCTTAATTTAAGCCCTCAACTCTTCTTTTTCACCAATACTGGTTGGAGGTTTGGTATAAATGGAAACTATTCGTTTAATAGTAGTGTTTTCGGTAATTTTTATTCTGAAAATCAACTGCTAGGTACAGTAGATAATA
>JAWUVT010000138.1:0-33800 GCA_034112225.1 Flavobacteriales bacterium
AGTGACACATACACGTATGTTGGGTGTAATGATAGTGTGGCAAACACATAAAAGCAAAAGAGTACTTCGTACACATTTGCTTTTTTACCACCACACACTAAAAATAACGGTTAGTAAATGGACTTTAATAAATGAAAAAAATTGCAATAATATTATTCTTATCTATTTCTTTTGTAGGGCTGTCTCAAACCAATTCTACAAAAAAAGAAAACAGGTTTGCTATTGGATTTAACTATTCAGTAGATAGAACTTTTCGTGTACTCAAACTTTCAGATGGATTAAACTCTCAGTCTGTTAAAGATAGTAGGGATGCACGTGAAGAACCTTCTATTAATTATACAACAGGACTAGGCTTTAGTTATTCTTTTACTAAAAGATTAAATGCCGAAATAGGTGTTCTATATGCTCAAACAGGATACCAAACAAAAGAATCTAATTTATCTTTTAGTAATATTCAAGATCCCAGAAGAGGCTTTTCTGTTGATGTTTCCAACCTACCTTTAACTGAAAACCTTATTGTTAAACAAAACTATTTAAACATTCCTATAAAAATAAGAGCATTTTTAATAGGTAAAAAAGTAAAATTTTTCCTAGAGGGTGGTTTATCAACTAATATTTACTTGAAAAGGCGGTTAACCTATAATTGGACATTAACTAATGGGGAAAAACAATCAACCTCAGTTGATGGAGATGGAGGAAATATTTCTAAAATTAACGTGGCTTTAGTCTTAGGGCTTGGTATAGACTACTATATTAAAGATAACTATATCCTAAAATTAAATCCTGTTTACAGAAAATCTATTAATCAAATTGCCGACTGGGTTAATAAAGAGTATATCTATTCTTTTGGATTAAATCTAGGCGTTTATTATCAATTTTAAACAAACTATAAAGCATGAAACTAAATTATCTCATTTTTACTACGGCTATTCTTTTCAACCTTACAACTAAATCTCAAAACTTAGTCCCAAATAGTTCTTTTGAAATAGGAAGTCCTAGTTATCCATTTGCTATTTCCCAGCTACAATCCGCTTATCCTTGGAAAAATTTTAGTAGCTCTGATTGGCTTTCTTCGACTTTAGGTCATTTTCGAGGCGGATATGACCCAACAGGTTTAACAACAGCAACTAATCCTAATACTATAACTCACTACATTACCGCTCACACAGGAGATAAATATATTGGCTTTGGTCCCTGTGAAGGAGCTCAAGTTAAATTATCATCTAAAACTAAAGTAAATGATATTGTACAGGTTTCTTTTTGGTGGAGTCCAAGAACAACAGAGGACACGAAAATTAATATTTATCTACTTAAAGATAAAGCCCAAGATGATGCACTTGATGACTGCTTTAATCCAAATATAGAATATGAATTTTCAGCTAACGTCTCTGTAAACTCATCTGGTTCAAATGCTACTCATATACCTGGAGAATGGTATTACTACCAGTCTGAATTAATCTTAGTTGAAGATGATGAATATGAATGGCTAGCAATTAAAGGTGAAAATGTAGGGGGGCAATTTAGCTCTCGTAAATACACTTATATAGATGATGTTCATGTCTCTTCTGTTAGTGTTTGTAGTCACATTTGTACACCTAAAGATGATGTTAGTTTTATGCAAATTACGGGAAGCCCTAATCAATTAGCAACAGCTATGCAAGGAAACAGTGGCTCTAATTGGTTTATGCTCGTTGAAAATGCTTCTGATATTGAATTTGAAGTATTTGATCGTTGGGGAGGTAGTATCTATTATTATAATGCATACGATCCAAGCGGACTAAAAGACCCTGGTTATCCTAACTATGCTTTTGAGTGGAATGGAAATTTTAATGATGGTAGTATTATCCCACTTGGACAGTATAATTTTAATTTAACTATTAAAAACTGTAGAAGACAATTGAAATATGTAGCTGAGCCATTATTGATTCTTCCTGCACAAACACCTCCCGTTCTAGAGCCTCCGTTTCAAACTAATATTTTAAAGAATTGCTGCAAGCCTAATGCAACTTTCAACAATATTACTTTTCAAGATGGCTTTAGAGAAGATGTAAATGATTTTATTCACGCTGGGACTGGAGGCCCAACAATTGTTCCTTCAAACACAAGTGTGAAATTTTATGCAGGTAAAAGTATCACATTAGGACCTGGATTTCATGCAGAAGCAGGAAGTAACTTTAGTACAGAGATTGTACCTTGTGGAAGTGCTACCCAGAAAAGACTCGCCTCTAGGAACATCAGTTTCCCTACTCAAGAAGAAATGGATAGTTTATTTCAAAAAGGAAAACAAAAAATGGGAAATACATTATATGTAAATCCTCAATTTAACATATACCCAAACCCAACGACAGGAGTTTTTAATGTTGATATTAGCACTTTTGAAAAATCGGCTTTAATCGAGGTTTATAATATTGTAGGGAAACAAGTATTTAGTAAAACTATATCAAATAATGAACTAGTAATTAACATAACAAATCAATCGAAAGGCATCTACTTTGTAAAGGCAACTGTTGGAGCTGATATTTTTAATAAAAAAATTATTTATCAATAAACAACTATAAAGAATGGCTCAGGCTACTGTTTCAAACACATACCAATTACCGCCCTTGGCTTACACTCAATCCAAAGTAAGTGGTATAAGTTTAAACTCCAAGACACTGGATTGAAAAGACACTACACCCAACAAGGGCTAAAAAGACATAGGGGTTTTGGTGGTAAATTGGAAGTTTTCAGCTTCGATTAAAGTCCACCAAACCAAAATTTTGATAATGAAAAAAGATAAATAATTATAAAAATATTTGGCTTGGTTAAGTGCCAAATTGAAAGGGTAGAGTTTCAAACTCCCCTACGTTTCTTAGCCGGGTCGTTAGCGGTAATTACAATGTCCTCGTAAAATTCAAATGATAACAGAAAAGAAAAATCAGCATTATATTCCTAAATTTTATTTAAGGAATTTTTCTTTTCATGGAAACAAGAAACAGCTTGGTGTCTACAACCTTTTTAACAAAAAATATATCCAACGATCAAAGCTTAAGACACAAGGTTCAAAAAACTTTTTTTATGGACATGATGGTATTATTGAGGATCGATTGGCAGATATTGAAGGAGAGCTTGCTTCTATCATTAAAAACGTTGTTGACAATAGTACCGTTCCAAATAAAGGCACAAAAGGACATATTGACCTACTAGCATTTGTTTCATTAACAGACTTAAGAAACCCTGTCAGGATAGATGGAATGAAAAATATGTTCAAGGAAATGGAACGACAAATTTTAGAGCTTGACCCAAATGCGGACGTCTCAAAATTAATTCCGCAATTAGAACACGAAGATCATATTCAACTTTCTTTAGCTAATACAGCTGAAATCATCCAAAACACATTAGATCTTGACTATAAATTATTAATAAATCAGACTACCAATCCCTTTATCACTTCGGACTTTCCTGTTGTAAAATATAATCAGTTTTTAGAATTAAAGAAATGGCCTCAATCTAAATCAGGATATGGTTTAGTTGGTCTACAAATATTCATACCTCTTAATCACGAAATTGCTATTGTCTTTTTTGATTCAGCTATTTATAAAGTTAGCAATAAGAAAAAAAAATCATTATTGTTAACGCAAAAAGATGACGTAGATAAGTTAAACATTCTACAATTTATAAATTGTTTTAGCACGATTTTTTTTGATGAGAAAGCACCTGATCATTACATAAGATTTTTACACAATGAGTCATTAAAATATGAAAGAGCCAATAAATCTCAATCAGAATTAAGCTTTATAATAAAAGAAGGTGAAGAAAAGGAAGATGTTTTAAATTCTAGAAAGGAAAATTTAATGATCCTAAATAGTTCTGATTGTGAAATGAATTTAAATATCAATGGAATAAAGATACACTCGAAAGGAAAATACTATAAACTTAATTCAACTATGTCTCAATTACGAAAACACCCTGAAAACCTTAGAAGAAAAGAAGAAATGGTTAAAAAAACCGCTAACAACTAAGTATTCGGATTGCCGATAGGCCAAATCTGAATACTCTGTTGACGAATCCGTCTGCTCCAAAAGTCCCTTATGGGGAAAGCTATAATTTACGTGTTTTCAATTCGAGTTTATTTCCAAATTATGAGTACTTCCCTCCTCTTTTTACTGCTTTTATTCTTCATTTTAATGGTTGGCAGTAATTAAAAAAAATCATGACAGACAAAGAAATAATACAAATAATTGAATCCAATTTAAACATTAAAATCCCACCAATCTATTGTTTGATCCAAGAGAGCTGCGCCTCTCTTAGTTTCTTACTTCATTCTCTTGATCCATAATTCGTACTTCACTAATTTAATTCATGCAGTATATGTTGTAGGGCTCATTTATTTTAGAGGTAGTAGAGGGCATCTACTTTCTCATATTTAGAGCTACCACTATATTTTCTTAACCCCTAAATCCCATCACTTTTGGACTTGATCCCTTTTTGTTTTGATCATGGATCCCTAACTTACAAATCATGAGTTAAAAATGGAAATAAAAAAAGCCTGAATCAAATGATTCAGGCTTTCAGTGTAGCGGGGACCAGACTCGAACTGATGACCTCCGGGTTATGAGCCCGATGAGCTACCAACTGCTCTACCCCGCGATATGTGTTAAAAAAAAATGTTTTTTCTATCTTAATCGGCTGCAAATATACCACTTTTTTAGTACCAAGATAGAATCCTTTCATTTATTTTAAAGAAAAAAACATTCCATCTCTGTAAACTTTTGGAAATCAGAACTTCAGAACACTAAAATTTATATTAGAATAAAGTAATAATAAGTCATTTTCTAACAATATTCTGTTTCTTTGCAGTTAAAAAAAATATATAGAATGCATAAAGCTGGTTTCGTAAATATTATTGGTGCACCCAACGTTGGTAAATCTACCTTAATGAATGTTTTGGTTGGAGAACGTTTATCTATTATCACCTCAAAAGCTCAAACTACTCGTCATCGAATTTTAGGAATCGTAAATGAGGAGGAGCATCAGATGGTTTTTTCTGATACGCCTGGGATTATCGATCCAGCGTATAAAATGCACGAAGGAATGATGACTTTCGTAAACATGGCCATTTCTGATGCTGATGTGTTATTGGTAATGGTAGAGGCTCAGGAGAAAGATTTTAAAGATGAAAAGATTCTTGAAAAGATTCAAAAAACAACTACTCCTGTGATTTTAATCATCAATAAGATCGATGAGATTGAACAAGAGTTTTTAGAAGAAAAAGTAAAATTTTGGAGTGAAAAAGTACCCAATGCGAAAGTTTTTCCAGTTTCAGCTTTACACAATTTCAATGTTGATCAGGTGGTGATGGAAATTAAAGCGGCACTTCCGGAGTCCCCACCTTTTTATGATAAAGATCAATTAACGGATAAACCAGAAAAGTTTTTTGTATCGGAAATTATCCGAGAAAAGATTCTGTTGAATTATAAAAAAGAAATTCCCTACTCTTGTGAGGTAGAGATTGAGTCTTTTAAAGAAGAAGAAACCATCATTAGGATTAGAGCCGTAATTATGGTAATTAGAGATTCTCAAAAAGGAATTCTTATTGGACATCAAGGGAAACCGTTAAAAAAAGTAGGTACACAGGCTCGAATAGACATGGAAACCTTCTTTGATAAAAAAGTGTTTTTGGAACTTTATGTAAAAGTTAACAAAGACTGGAGAAACAACGAATCACAATTAAAACGTTTTGGTTACTTAAACAAATAAATTAGGTAATTTAGCCGCTTCTTATGGGAAATATAGTTGCAATAGTCGGAAGACCAAATGTCGGAAAATCAACCTTATTTAATAGGTTAACAGAATCGCGAAGTGCCATTGTGGATGAATCAAGTGGAGTTACACGAGATAGACATTATGGCAAAGTGGATTGGAATGGAAAAGAATTCACGCTAATTGATACTGGTGGATACATTAAGGGTTCTGATGACATCTTTGAGGATGAAATTAGAAAACAAGTGATTATCTCTATTGAAGAGTGTGATCTCATTATTTTTGTAGCTGATGTTACAGCAGGGGTTACAGATCTTGATCAAACCGTTGCCAACCTACTTCGTAAATCGAACAAAAAAGTTGTTTTTGTATCTAACAAAGTGGATAACAACGCGAGAATAATAGATTCCAATGCTTTCTATAATCTTGGAATGGTGGACGAGATTTTTAACGTATCCTCGGTTAATGGAAGTGGTACTGGTGAATTACTAGATGAGGTTGTCAATTGTTTAGTGGATTATCCTGAAGAGGAGGATGATGATGGGATTCCAAGGTTAGCAATAGTTGGAAGACCTAACGTAGGTAAATCATCTCTTTTAAATGCTTTAATTGGTGAAGAAAGAAATATTGTAACCGAGATTTCTGGAACAACAAGAGATTCAATTACCACACACTACAATGCTTACGGTTTTGATTTAAAATTGATTGATACTGCAGGAATTAGAAAGAAAGGGAAAGTAAGCGAAGATATTGAGTTTTATTCGGTGATGCGATCTGTTCGAGCAATTGAAAACGCTGATGTTTGTGTACTGCTCATAGAGGCTTTAGATGGGATGATGGCGCAAGACATGAACATCTTTAACTTGGCAATAAAAAATAAAAAAGGGGTTGTTATTTTAGTCAACAAATGGGATTTAGTTGATAAAGAAACCAATACTGCTAAAGCGTTTGAAGAGTCTATTAGAGAAAAGATTGCTCCCTTTACTGATGTTCCAATTATTTTTACTTCTGTTCAAAATAAGCAAAGAATTCATAAAGCATTAGAAGAGGTGGTACAGGTTTATGAAAATAGAACGAGAAAGATTCCTACTTCTAAATTAAATGAGACCATGTTGGATATCATTAACAGAAACCCGCCTCCTTCACTTAAAGGAAAGTGGATTAAGATTAAATTCGTTACTCAGCTTCCAACACACGCGCCGTCTTTTGCCTTCTTTTGCAATTTACCTCAATATGTAAAAGATCCTTACAAACGTTTCTTAGAGAATAAATTGAGGGAGAAATTTAATTTTACGGGGGTTCCTATTCAAATCTTCATGAGAAAAAAATAAATGGCGATGCCATTAGTAATTAATGAGTAATTTTCACTAGAACCGTTAGTGATATTAAACTTAAAAAATGAAAAAAATAACCTTCCTCGTTTTATCTCTTTCACTCTTCACAACGTCAGTTGTTGCTCAGGAAAACAAGAACAAACAGCCTGAATTAGATTCTGGAACTGTTGAGCAACAGTTTGATTATATTATTAATAAATCGACTGAATTCAAAGAGTTTCAGCTCATCAGAAAAACTTCAATTCTTAAAGTAAAAGCGCATGTTTTAGATTCTGCTAAAACATTAAGAGCAGCTCTAAATAATTTAAACCGCACAACTGCTGAGGCCAATAATAAGGTGTCTGAATTAACAAGTGAGGTTGAACGATTAAAAGCAGAAAATGAATCCATAGCTGTAGACATCAACAGCATTTCTTTTATAGGAATGTCATTAAGTAAAACGGCCTACAATAGCTTTGTTTGGATTGTTATATTCATCCTATTAGCAGTATTAGCGGCCTTCATGTTTTTATTTAAGAAAAGCCATGTGCTCACCAAAAGTGCTCAGGATGATTTAGAGAAAATAACGAGTGACTTTGAAACCTTTAGAAAAAAAGCGTTAATAAAGGAACAAGAAACCATGAGAAAGTTACAAGACGAGATTAACAAACAGTCATACTCGTAAGAACAAACATTGCATAAAAAAAAGAGTCTTAACATTCCGTTAAGACTCTTTTTTTTTGGTCACAAAAGTGATCCTAAACTCATATAGGGTTTGCTGAAAAAGTTTCTTTTGAAGCCTCGTCGTAAAAAAATATCCTTCAACGAGAGTTGAACGCATTTTGATTTTATTTGAAAAATTATCGAAACCAATTCAATTTATTTTTGCGAGGTATCAATGCCAGGTGATTTTCATAATCTTGGAAATAACCTTGCATTTTAAACCCATTTTAGCCTTACTGAGTAAAGTAAAAAACAAGAGTTTAGGTGTTGTAACAAACCCTATTAAAATTCATTAAAGCGATCCAATAAGCTGATGTGTTATTGAAAAAAAAAGCTTCGAGGAGATACGCTCTTTCAAAGAATTGTTTTAAAACTTTCTTGTATAAAAAAAGCTCCGAAAGAATTCGGAGCTTTTAGTTGAAGTCAGTTAGCAACTATCTCACTACTAATTTTTGTACTTGGGTTTCATCATCTGCATTAAACGAGATAAAGTAAAGCCCTGAAGACAATTTCTTGTCTTGATCAACATTTAACGTATAGTTCCCTGCATTAAAAGACTGTCCATTAACAACACTTGTTACCACTTGTCCAACAGCATTCCTTACTACTATTGATAGTTTTTTAACCTCTTTGGCCAGTTTAAAAGAAACTTTAGCGCTAGCACTTGTTGGATTAGGGAACACCTTAAATCCTTGAACATTTTGAAACGCTTCTCCAACAGATAAGGTCCCATCAATATTAATATCATCGATGTAAAGGTTATTTCCTCCACCAGACTCAAAAGAAAATTTAAAACGAACATTTGCCTGATCTGTAATGCCACTTAAACTACCGGTTTTCGTCTCCCAATCTGCTGATCCTGGGATCCAATTCGCAGTATTAAACGAAGTTCCAATAGTAGACAAAACAGACCCTTGCATTGGTGCTAAAGCTAAAGTCCATGAAGAACCACAATCTAACGAATACCAAACTAATAAACGATCGCTATCAGCGCTAGACATTCTCGCAAAAGCCCATTTAAAGTTAAGTGTTGGATCCCCTAAAGAAGACAAATCATAAGACGGGCTTATCAATTCGTGAAGTTCTCCATCTTCGGAAATAAATCGATTCAAAATTCTAACGGATGCACTTCCTGTTGCTGCAGAAGTGGTAATTCTATTAAAAGGCTGACTCCCTTCATCTATATTTTCAATTCTCCATTCGTTAGTAAAGGCTGTTGAATTTTCAAAACCATCCACAATAATTCCTGTATAATCTGCGGATAATGAACTTACGGTAATAATATTTGTTTTAGTTTCATTTCCATTCCCTGCAGAAGTTCCTGGCTGGTGAGTCACTGAAAATACGCCTGCTGTTTCGTAGCTTATGGTAGGGTTATCTATAGCTGAAGTGCTCGGTGATCCTCCTGTAAATATCCAATCAAATAAAGTTGGAGTGGCATCATAAGAATAATCAACAAATGATACAGAGTCTCCAGTACAAATATAAACTGATTTTTGATCAAGTTGTTGACCCTGAACACCATACTTAAAATCTGCAACGGGTGTACATACCGCAGGATTGTACGGGTCTGCAACTCCTGTTGCCATTAAGTTTGCTGCTGTAGCTAACCCCCCTACACCACTATTAACAGTTGTATTGATAAGGATAGACTCAATTCTGACCTTTTGATCCAAGGTAAACATATTTTGACAAGATGAATAACTCATATAGTTTTCAATTTGATCAACAACATCAACTGAACCGTAATCAGCTTCACTATTACTGCATGAATTCTGTGTCTCATTACACGCAGAAGTATAGGCTTGATCTTGTCGGGGAGTATCCGAACAGTAATCATTTGGATTAGAACAATCGTTACTAAAATAATTAAACGTGTGGTACAAATTTAAACAGTGTCCTAATTCATGGGTTAATGTTCTTTCATTAAAACCAATATTTTGATCCACCATAACTACACCATAAGTGCCATTGTCATTACTTCCAGGGAATTGAGCATATCCAGCCACATAAGATCCATCGGTATTACTTTCAATCTCATCAATAATCCAAATGTTAAAATATTTTCTTGCTCCACTATTTGGCCAATAACTAACCGACTTTACACTGTTCCGAGGCACTGGGTAAAGACTCAAATCATTTTCCATTCTTACAATACCCTCGGTACAATTTCCATTTGGATCAATGTGAGCCAATCTAAACTCAACATCAACAGAACCTGCAAATGGTTTAAATATTGATCTTGTATCGACGGTATCGTTATTCTGTCTATTAAAATCAATGTTTAACCTATTAATCTGAGCCTCAATTACGCTTTTCGATACATAGCCTTGCCCTCCATCATGCGTGATATTATGCACCACCACTGGTATAATGACTGTCGCTTTTTTCTTAGAAGCGTTTCTGGTTTGAGCGTAGGCTAAAGTATAAGCTTCTAAAGCTTCTCTGGCCTGAGCAAACGAAGGGTCATTTTGCTTCATTTCTTCATAATTCTGATCGGTAGCACACCAATGGTCTGTCCTTAAATTTTGCGCTGATACATTGGATGCAAAAAAAGACAGGACAAAAGTTAATATAGAGAGTTGTTTTAGTTTCATATCCATAAAGTTAGTTAGGCTATCAAACTTACATAAATAATATTATATATCGCAAACAATTAGATTAGCGGTATATTATTGGTCATAAGTGGGTAATATTGAATCAATCTACCAAATCTCTAACAGAGCACATCACATTCTCCGCCAATTTGGGTTCCTGAATAAATCGTAGGACTTGCTTTGCAACAAGGGCTGAATGCGGCAACTTTCCTGAAGTTTTATATTCTTGAAAACGCGCTAACTTTGAAAAGCTCGATTGACTGGCGTTTCGAATTACTTGTTGCATCTCAGTATCAATTACTCCTGGGGCTAAACTTAGTACTTTAACATTTGTACGGTCTAAGCCTGCTTCTTCTTTTAATACTTGACTAAACATGTCTATTCCTGCTTTTGTTGCACAATAAACACTCCATCCATCAACAGGAGCTCTTCCTGCTCCAGAACTAATGTTTAACACCGTTTTTTCACAATTGAGAGGTGCATAATTGGCAATGAAATTATTCACTAAAATAGATGGTGCAATTAAGTTAACCGTATAACCATCTATTAGTTGTTGATTGGATAACGCTCCAATCCGTTTAATCTCGCCAACAACTCCCGCGTTATTAATCAACACGATTTGGTCTGCACTTGCAATTTTAGGAAACTTAAAGTTCAAGACTTCCTCCAAATTACTTAAATCAATGTTGGTGTGGTGATAATTGTTGTGTTCAACCGTATGGGTTCTTGACAAACCATAAACGATATTATGTTCCTCTTTCAACAACAGTTCTACTAAAGCTTTTCCTAAACCTTTACTAGATCCTGTAACGATATAATAGTTCATCTTAATGGAGTGCTTTAGTTAAATCTGCAAGTAAATCTTCTACATCTTCTACTCCAACACTTAATCTAATTAAGGAATCCACAACCCCTGTTTTTACTCTTTCTTCTTTGGGAATTGCAGCATGCGTCATTGTTGCAGGATGGCCAATTAAAGACTCTACCCCTCCTAAGGATTCTGCCAAAGCAAAAATAGTAACTCTTTTCACCACATTTAATGCGTCTTCTAATTGCCCCCCTACTAAGGTAAAAGAAATCATGCCTCCATATCCTCTCATTTGCTTATCTGCCACATGGTGGTTCGGATGAGCTTTAAATCCTGGCCAATAAACTTGATCCACTTTAGGGTGGTTGCTTAGGAATTGTGCGACCTCAACCCCATTTTCACAATGTCTTTGCATCCTTAAATGCAAGGTTTTTATTCCTCGCAACACTAAAAAAGCATCTTGCGGGCCACAAACAGCTCCACAACTGTTTTGAATTCTATAGATTTCTTTTGCAATTTTTTCATCGTTACAAACTAGCGCTCCCATTACTACATCAGAGTGCCCTGCTAAATATTTAGTAACAGAGTGCATGACCACATCAGCGCCTAAATCTAAAGGGGTTTGAAGGTAAGGCGTAGCAAAAGTATTGTCCACAGCCAAGATACAATTGTTTGCTTTCGACAATTTACTGACCTCTTCTATGTCAATAACATTCATCATTGGGTTGGTAGGTGTTTCTACCCAGATCATTTTAGTATTTTCATTTATTTTCGCCAAAATTTCTGTTGTATCTGCCATCGATACAAAATGAAATTTAATTCCATATTTTTCAAAAACTGATGTAAACAGGCGGTAAGACCCTCCATATAAATCGCCTGTAGAAATTACCTCATCACCAGGGTTTAAGATTTTTAGCAAACAATCAATTGCAGCCATACCTGAACCAAAGCAAGCGCCGAATTTACCATTTTCAATAGCGGCTAAGTTTTTCTCTAAAGCATGCCTGGTCGGGTTTTGAGTTCTTGAATAGGCATATCCTTTATGCACCCCTATCTCCTCTTGAACATAAGTTGAAGTTTGATATATAGGCGTCATAATAGCACCTGTAGCAGAATCATATTCTAATCCTGCATGAATTACTTTAGTGCCAAACTTCATGTCTTTTTCGTTTTTCACAATTTTATAATTTAATAAGTAAAAGAAATCTAAAAGTAATTATTCTAGTGATACTTCTAAATACCCTATCAAATATTCCTAGATTTTGTTAAAAAAAAATGAAGAGGCCACCTTTTTTACGCTACCTTCGTTTAAGAGTAAACTAAAAGAATGAAAAAAATATTAACAGCATTATTAATTGTTACCATAACATCAACTCAGGCTCAGGTAAAGAAAGTATTATTTCTTGGCAACAGCTACACCAGCGTCAATAATCTTCCGGCACTAGTGAAAGACATTGCGCTTAGTTTTGGAGATACGCTATTTATAGACCAGTATACTCCTGGCGGAAAACAATTAAATCAACATGCTGCCGATCCTACAACACTATCAAAAATAGCTTCACAAAACTGGGACCATGTTGTTCTTCAAGAACAAAGTCAAAAACCATCTTTTAGCCCTGGACAAGTAGCTACAGATGTTTATCCTTATGCAGAAATTATTTGTGATTCGATCAAAGCGAATTATTCTTGCTCCGAACCTGTTTTTTACATGACTTGGGGGAGAAAAAATGGAGATGCATCTAATTGCGCTTCCTACCCTCCAATTTGCACTTATGAGGGAATGCAGCAACGATTAAGAGAAAGTTACCTGGAAATGTCTGCGGATAATAACGCGACAACGTCTCCAGTTGGAGTCGCATGGAAAAATGTACGAGACAGTTTTCCGTCAATTGAACTGTACACTGGAGATGAAAGTCACCCAAGCATTTATGGCAGTTATTTGGCGGCATGTGTTTTCTACGCAACTCTTTATCAAAAATCTCCAATAGGCTCAACTTTTGTTCCCGTTGGAATAGGAACAGCAGATGGATTTTATTTGCAAACTGTAGCGTCCTATACTGTTTTAGATAGTATGCCCTTATGGAGAATAAATGCAAACAAACCTGTTGCAGATTTTAATTTTAGCGCGAACCCTGCTAATGGAAATGTAGCTTTCACGAACACTTCATCAAACGATCTAACTTATCAATGGAGTTTTGGTGATGGCAATTCAAGCACCTCCGAAAACCCAAACCATACTTACACTGGAAGCAATAATACGTATGCTGTTGAATTAATTGTATACGCTATTGACAGTTGCTTTTCTGATACGATTACGCAAACAGTAAACATAACGGTAACAAGCCTTAATGAACTAAACAAAGAAAAGAAGCTAACGATTTACCCCAATCCAGCAACTGATTTTATTGATCTGAAAATTGATTTTCAATACACGGATATTTCAATTATTGACGTTACTGGGAAAACGATTAAACAGGTTGATACGGCATCTAAAATTGAGGTGAGCAACTTAACACCTGGTGTTTACTTTATTAAGGTTATAGGAAAAAACAATACGATAATTAAGAAGTTGGTGAAGAGGTAGTTCTACCTTTGAGTTGAACTGCAAAAAAAATAGCCACTGAAATTCAGTGGCTATTTTTTATTAGGACTCCCTGCCAATCCTTTACTTGTTAAGGTTCAGGATCAAATCGCTCAGGGTTACAATACGGAGAATGATGTAAAATCAACTGTCGATTTTCGCATATTTTGCATTCGCTTCAATAAACGCTCTACGAGGCGGTACATCATCTCCCATTAACATGGAGAAGGTATGATCTGCAGAGGCAGCACTTTCAATTGTAATTTGTCTTAAGGTTCTATAGTCTGGATTCATTGTCGTATCCCACAATTGTTCGGCATTCATTTCACCAAGTCCCTTGTACCGTTGTACATGTACGCTGGATTCTTTTCCTGCACCTTTCATTCCTTTAATGGCCAATAAACGTTCGTCCTCAGACCAACAATACTTTTGCTCTTTTCCTTTCTTCACTAAATAAAGTGGTGGTGTAGCAATATAAATATGACCTCTTTCTACCAACTCATACATGTGACGGAAGAAGAAAGTTAAAATTAGTGTTTCAATGTGCGATCCATCCACATCAGCATCACACATAATGATTACTTTATGGTAACGCAATTTTTCAGTATTCAATGCTCTTGCATCTTCTTCTGTTCCAACTCTTACTCCTAAAGCAGTATAAATATTCTTGATTTCTTCGTTTTCAAAAATTTTATGGTGCATGGCCTTCTCCACATTCAAGATCTTACCTCTTAAAGGCATAATGGCTTGAAAACGTCTATCTCTTCCTTGCTTTGCTGTACCGCCTGCAGAATCTCCCTCGACTAAGTATACTTCACATTCTGCTGGATCTTTAGAGGCACAATCTGAAAGTTTCCCTGGCAATCCGGAACCTGTTAGTACATTTTTACGTTGCACCATTTCACGTGCTTTACGAGCAGCGTGACGAGCTGTAGCCGCTAAGATTACTTTCTGTACAATTTGTTTGGCATCGTTTGGATTTTCTTCCAAATAATTCTCTAACATTTCACTTACTGCCTGACTTACAGGAGCCGTAACTTCTCTGTTTCCTAATTTTGTTTTGGTTTGTCCTTCAAATTGTGGTTCTTGAACTTTCACCGAAACAATTGCTGTTAATCCTTCTCTAAAATCATCACCAGCAATTTCAAATTTCAGTTTCGACAACATGCCAGAAGCATCTGCATACTTCTTTAAGGTATTGGTTAACCCTCTTCTAAAACCAGAAAGGTGCGTTCCTCCTTCATGGGTGTTAATGTTATTTACGTAAGCATGGATATTTTCTGCATAAGAAGTATTGTAAATCATGGCTACCTCAACAGGTATCCCATTCTTTTCGCCTTCCATGCTAATTACATCAGAAATTAATGGCTCACGAGTTTCATCAATATACCTTACAAATTCTGCTAATCCGATTTCTGAATGAAACACTTCAACTTTAAAGTCTCCAGTTTCAATGTCTTTGTCCCGCTTATCGGTCATGGTAATGGTAATCCCCTTATTCAGATAAGACAACTCCCTCATTCTATTGGCTAAGGTATCGTAGTTGTATTCTCTTAAATCAAAAATTTGAGGATCTGGTTTAAAAGTTACTTGTGTACCAATTTCTTCTGATGTACCAATTTCTTCTACTGGGTTAAGCGCCTTCCCTCTAGAATATTCTTGTTTGTAAACTTTTCCGTCTCGGTAAACAATTGCTTCTAAATGTTCTGACAGTGCATTTACACAAGAAACTCCAACACCGTGCAAACCTCCAGAAACCTTATAAGAATCTTTATCGAATTTACCCCCTGCACCAATTTTAGTCATGACTACCTCTAAGGCAGAAACTCCTTCTTTTTTGTGCATATCAACAGGTATACCCCTACCGTTATCTCTAACTCCTACTGAGTTGTCTTCATTAATCCAAACGGATATTGTATCACAATGCCCAGCTAAAGCCTCATCAATAGAGTTATCAATTACCTCATAAACTAAATGATGTAACCCTCTTAATCCAACATCTCCAATATACATTGAGGGACGCATTCTTACATGCTCCATCCCCTCAAGGGCCTGAATACTATCGGCTGAGTAAGCTTTCTTTTCTTCTTCGCTCATAATATAAATTAAATTTCGCTCTTTTTTGAAGCAAAACAAATATACTGAATTGAGCTTCCTTTATCGTGTTTGAAACTGAATTGTAGTGGGTATTTATTAACAATTGTATTAACAAAAATGATTCTTTCTTTTGCTTCAAAAAGGGCGTGAATTTATGAGGCACCTTTTCCTACTTTATCAACTCTAGAATGGGAATTCCTGAGCAAGCACTTGGTGATGGAATGGTTAACAAAGCAGCTAATGTAGCAGCGATATCCGCTACAACAAGATATTGATCTGATGCTCCCCTTTTAACCCCTGCTCCATACCACAGCATGGGCACATGGGTATCGTAACGATAAGGAGAGCCGTGGGTGGTACCTGTAGTATATCCGACAGGAATCCAACCTGAAGCCAACACAAAAAGCACATCTCCTGAATGCACTTGATGAAAGCCTCTTTGTGCATTTCCCAAGATTTGGTCAGAAAATGAATTGGCTCTTAAATCGCTTGCGGTTACGGCTTTTGCAACTCCTTTTTGAGACAGGCAGAATCGAGCAACAGCATTCTCTACTTCGCCAATCGCCAATCCATTTCGAGCGATATCTTTATGGTTTAGAAAAACTTGATAATTAGAGACATCTGCTACAATACTGTCTGACTGGTATTTTTCTTGTAAAAATGAAGTCAATTCCGAACGAAAAGCTGCTCCATCAAAATAACCAGCGGGCAAATTGTTGTCCATTAGGTATTGAGGAACTTGAACGACTCCGTGATCAGCTGTTAAAAAAACAAGCACCTCGTTTTTCTCAAAATTACTTTCTAAATAGGTCAACAACTCTTCCAACTCTTTATCCAATCTCAGGTAGGTATCCTCCACTTCAACTGACAATGGTCCATATTGATGCCCGATATAATCGGTAGAAGAAAAACTAAGGGTTAAAAAGTCGGGATATTCATCCTTTCCTAACGCTTCTTCTTGAATTGCTGCTACAGCCAATTCTTTTAAAATAGTATTTCCGAAAGGTGTAGTTTTAATCAAACTATAGTTATGATTGGCCGCTCTTAATGCAGAGAGTTCATGAGGAAAAACAGATGCAGTTTCCCCGACAAACAATCCTTCGTATTTATTTTGATCAGCAATACTTGCGGTATAACTTTCTATGGGATATAGGGTCTCCCATTTTTTTTCTAAATAAGTATTTGCCTTATTTTGTTCGTTAATTTTTTGCAGCCAACGGGGCAATTCTTCTTGATAAAATGAACTGGAGATCCACTGCCCAACATTTCCACCATCAAACCAATAGGCAGCATCCGCTTTATGCCCCGCAGGCAATATCGCTCCTCTATCTTTTAATGAGAGTCCGATGACCTTGCCTCTGTTATTGGTCGCCAACTTTAACTCATCGGTAATGGTGGTACTGATCAGGTTTTTAGGAGACATCTCCCCATTTCTAGAAGTACTTCCTATGGTGTTGAAATTGTCATCTCCTGTACAGTATATTTTTTTATTCAACACTTTATCATACCATTGATTGGCAATAATGCCATGGGCTGAAGGAGTAGTTCCTGTGTAAATGGAGGCATGACCTGGGCCTGTATAGGTGGGCATGTAATTGTAATTCATATTTTTACAATTAAACCCTTCATTCACGAGCTTCTTAAAGCCTCCTTCACCATATCTATCCCAATACCTAATGAGGTAATCATAACGCATTTGATCCACGACAATGCCAACAACTAGTTTAGGTTGCTGCTGTTGAGCAAATCCAACGAATGAATAAATAATAAAACAACTAGAAATGAAAAATTTCATTAGGACTGACTTTTTAAAATGAAGAAGAGTAAGGAAACGCCCACAACAACACTGAGTCCAATATTTAATAAGGCGATGGTATAATTTCCCATTTTTAGTAATTCAACGGTTTCTAAACTAAAGGTTGAAAAAGTACTAAAGCCTCCACAAAACCCTGTAATTACAAAAAGCTTTAGCGTCATATTCCCAGAAAGTTTACCGCTAAAGTAAATGACTGCTATTCCTAAAATAAAACAGCTCAATATGTTGGAAACAAAAGTTCCTAAGGGAAAATTAGTGGCGACCAACTTCAGGGTCAACTTAGAGATTCCAAACCGACAAAGACAACCCAAACCACCACCGATAAATACAGCGAGTACACTCATCATAAATCGTTAATTTTTAACTTCCATTTTTGATTGACAAGTGTCAACAACCAAAAAACAAAAAAGGCAACAGCAGTTCCTAAGATTGCACCACCTAGCAAATCTGCAGGATAATGAACTCCAACATAGACTCGGCTATAGGAAACCAACACGGCCCAAAAAAGCAGTACTGACAGTATCCATTTAAATTTACTTCTTAACAATAGAATTGAAAAAATAGCCAATGCAAAACAATTGGTTGCATGTGAAGAGACAAACCCATACTGTCCTCCTTTACCGTCAACCAAATGAACTAACCCATTGAGCATAGGATTGTGGCTAGGTCTTAAGCGCTCAAAAACATTTTTAAACAACTCTACCGATGCTCTGTCTCCAATAAATATGAGCAATCCGAAAAAAAGCAATAGAACGAATGCTTTTTTTCCAAATTTTAAATACGTTAGATAAAACAGGTACAAATACAATGGAATCCACAAGGTCTTGCCAGTAATCCAATAAAACACCACATCCCAAAAAGGAGTGTGCAACCCGTTTAAAAACAGGAATAAATTAACATCAATATCAATTAAAAATTGTAGAATAGCGCTTTAGTTTAAGGAAAACAAATGTACCAAATCCTATAAACTAATTCATCAAAACAAGAAAGCACTTTTTATCTATTACATTTGCAGCAGATTATGATCCTCAACAATAAGTATACAAAAAAAGAAAAGCTGAAAAGTAAGAAAGACATTGAACACCTTTTTAAAAAAGGAAAGTCAGTGAATGCTTTCCCTATACGCGTTATTCATGTCAAAAAAATGGAACCACAGGGCATTTTAATTAATGCTGGGGTAACGGTATCTAAGAAAAACATTAAACTTGCCGTTCATCGAAATTTAATAAAAAGAAGAATTAGAGAGGCCTACCGCTTAAACAACACTGAATTAAAGGAGCACCTAAGCACCAACAACCAAGAAGTGAACCTCATGTTTATTTACAGCGCAAAAGAAATTTTACCTTACGCTTTAATTGAAGAAAAAATTAAAGTGCTTTTAACTCGTTTAATGGAGCTAAATGAAGTGGCTATTTCGTAACCTATTTATTTTCTTAATTCGATTTTATCAATTAAGTATTTCTCCGATTTTAGGTCAAAATTGCAGATACGATCCTACCTGTTCTCAATACAGCATTGCAGCCATTACTAAACATGGTCCTTTTAAAGGGGGGTGGCTTTCTCTTCTGCGCATATGCTCTTGCCATCCTTGGGGAGGTCATGGACATGATCCTGTGCCATAATAGCGAAAGATGCAGAAATTGCTTCAATAGCCTCAGAAAATCATAAATTTTCTTAAAATCTTAAAAAGATAGATTTTCTTAACGTAATTTGCACAATAGTCTTTCTCTTTATGAAGTTAATTGAAGGGATAAAAAACACACCACCATGATAAAAAAAAGAATCACCAAAATAGTAGCAATCGTTTCTATTGCGATCACTTCCGTATTTACCCTTGGCTTTACAGAGAGTTACTTTGAGGTTTCTAAAAATCTAGATATTTTCGCCACACTTTTTAGAGAGCTAAACATCTATTATGTGGATGATGCAAATCCTGGAGATTTGATGAAAACAGGGATTGATGCCATGTTAGAATCATTAGATCCCTACACCAACTACATTCCTGAATCTAAAATGGAAGATTACAAAATGATGACTACCGGACAATACGGAGGCATTGGTGCTGTAATCCAAACCAAAGGTGGTCATGTAATTATTGCTGAACCCTACGAAGGTTTTGGTGCCGACAAAGCAGGATTACTGGCCGGTGATAAAATTATTGAAATTGATGGTAATGATGCGGCTGGTAAGAACTCTTCAGAGATTAGAGAATTTTTATTGGGCCAACCAGGTACCACACTTGAATTGGTGATTGAAAGACCTGGAACAGAAGAATTGATCACCAAAATCGTAACTCGGGAAGAGGTAAAAATAAAAGATGTTCCTTATGCTGGGATGGTTGCTGATAGTATTGGCTACATTAGACTAGGTGGCTTTACAGAATCGGCGAGTGCTGAAGTAAAAGCTGCGCTTACTGACTTAAAAGAGAAAGGGGCGAATAAAATTGTACTCGATTTAAGAGGTAATGGTGGTGGTTTACTCAGGGAATCTGTAAACATTGTGAACTTGTTTGTAGAAAAAGGAACTCCAGTAGTTAACACGAAAGGGAAAATTAAAGATTGGGACAAAGAATACAAGGCACTGAACAACCCATTTGATACCAAAATTCCATTAGTAATTCTAATCAATGGCGGCTCTGCTTCAGCTTCAGAAATTGTTTCTGGTTCTTTACAAGATAATGACAGAGCAGTTGTAATGGGAACCTTATCTTTTGGAAAAGGGTTAGTTCAAAATGTAATTCCATTAAGCTACAACTCTAAGTTAAAATTAACGGTTGCCAAATATTACACGCCTAGCGGTAGGTGTATTCAGAAATTAGATTACTCCCACAAAAACGCGAAAGGAAAAGCGGATGAAATTCCTGATTCTCTAATTACAGAGTTTAAAACGGTAAACAGTAAACGCCCTGTATTTGATGGAAAGGGAGTGGCACCAGATATTGAAGTAAAAAACAAACCCTTAAGCGACATCTCTACCAGCCTTCTGTTAAAGAGTTTGTTCTTTGATTTTGCAACAGCTTACAAATTAAAACATGATACGATTGTTCCCATTGAAAAATTTACCATCACCGAAGATGAATATGAAGCGTTTGTTACTTTCCTTTCTGATAAAGACTATGAATACACTACAGAGAGTGAAGACATCTTGGTAAGGCTAGAGAAAGCAGCAAAAAAAGATAAATACTTTGAGGATGTTAAGGCTGAATATGAAGCCTTAAAAAGCAAATTAAACCACAATAAAAAAGAGGACTTGTATAAGTTTAAAACCGAAATTTCTCTCATCCTAGAGAGTGAAATCGTATCCAGATACTACTACCAAAAAGGGCAAATTAAAGCGTCTCTAAAGCATGACATCATTTTAGCAGAAGCGATTAAAACGCTAAATGATACAACACTTTACGAATCTATTTTAGCCGGAACGAATAAGTAGTGTTTAGTGTTTAGTGTTTAGTGTAAATTAATTTTTTCAAAAACCATACACCATCAAGTATAAACTGCTTATTAACAACTAGTTACTAGCAACTAGCAACTAGCAACTAGTCACTTGCCACTAGCAACTAGTCACTTGCCACTTGCCACTTGCCACTTGTCACTTGTTACCTGTTGATTTAAATCCCGTAAACAATTGCTTTAGGAAGGTTTTCGGGAAACGCTCTATCTTTTCAAATCCTAATTTGATATCCCTTCCCGAATGTGGTAGATAATTCGTTCTGAAAAGATAATCCCAACTACTTAAAGAGATTCCAAAATTTGCTCCATTCTTGTGCCTTTCAGGCAAATCATGGGCATGGTGCCAAATGTGCATTTTAGGATTGTTCAAAACATACTTTAAAGGGCCATAACTCCACGCTACATTTGCATGGTTGATATGTCCTATGGCTATTGAAATGTAATAAATGATAAAAGCTTGTTCGGGATGAAACCCTCCAATTAGCATTACCACAATGTATTTCATTGGCGTGTAAAACACATTCTCCATCCAATGGTAACGCAAATGTGCTGCAAAACCCATTTCTTCAACCGAATGATGTACTTGATGAAAACGCCACAGAAAATCGAATCGATGCAATAAAACATGCGTAAACCATTGAATAAAATCAGTGGCCACAAAAAAGACCAATAATTGAGCCCACTCGGGATAATCTTGAATATGAATTAAGGCGAAGTCAGACAAATCTCTTCCAACTAAATCTTTAAAGAACTGGGAGCTTAAGTTGCAAAATGCGATAAAAATAACCAAGTTAAAAATGAAAAAATTAAAGAACATGTAAAAGGCATCTATCCAAAAGTCTGTTCTAATTACAGGCTGATTCTTCCTCCAAGGAAAAAGAACTTCCAACAACCAAACCACAAGTGAAAGGAGTATTAAGAGCCAAAAATAATTTTGATACCATGGCTTTGCTTGAAACGTTATTTCTGACCAAACATAGCTTCCATAACTGCTAAATGAACCCACAAACAAACGCCAATAGTCAGCTGTGTTAGAGGCCTCCAACATAGAGGCGTCAATTGTTTCTCCTGAATCAATTGGCAACTCTTGATGATAACTCCACGCTATCCAAGACCCATCATAATTCTTCACCTTGTCATATCCTAACACCTCCGTGAGGACAAAAGTCGTATGTGCGGACCTCACTCCTGATTGGCAATAGACAATGACATTTTTATCTTTAGTGATCCCCAGCTGATGAAAGTCATAGGCCAAATCTTTCACCGACTTCATTCGTTTGTCCTTGTCATAATGAATGCTATTTGTCCACTCTTTTAGGATACTACCGGGAATTCTACCCGCCCGAAAAGCGCCTTTCTTTTGTATTCGACCACTAAACTCTGCTAAACTTCTTGTATCTAACAAAATACTATTGGGGTCCTCTAGACTCATTCTCACCTCATTTAAAGAGGCAAAAAGTGCTAAATTTTCGGCTTCAGGAAATTCATATTTTGAAGTTGTAATTGAAGTTTCAGTAGAGGTAATCAGTGAATCAATAACAGCAAAAGCAGTAAATCCTCCATCGACTAAATAGGCATTTGGATGCCCATACGTTTTTAGAATCCACCAAAAACGAGCCGCCTCGCAGCCTCCTTTTCCATCATACAGGATTATTTTATCTTCCGCTTTTACTCCTAGTGTAGAAAGTAGCTCTTGAAACTGTTCTCTTGTTGGCATAACTCCTCCATAAGCAGAAGTGGTATCGACATATGCAGTCCGCCAAACATTAACTGCTCCTAAAACATGCCCTGCGGCATATTCCTGAGCTTTCCGAACATCTATTAGTTGAATAGATGCTTTCTCCAACTCTCCAATAGCAGCTTCAACAGCAATGATGTGCCGATCCGCTATTGAAGCGTTAACTTGACTAAAAGCAACTAGCAAAACAAAAAATGCCCAATATTTTATTCTATTTTTAAAGTTCATACCAATCTATATTTTTTAAAGGAGCCCTTCTCCCTTGCTCTTTAGGGCTATAATTTTTTTCTAAATAATCTAAAATCAACGCTTCACTTTCTCCTAAATCCCAAAGCTTTTGCGTTTGCTGCATCCACACAATTACCTCTTTCCAACCTTCGCGAGTTGCACTATTTTGAGTTACTAAAGCTATCGAATGGCAGGCAGAGCAAGTTGTGCTGACTAATTCGTAATGGTCATCTACAATTAACCCCCTGGCGATATCAATTCCATTTTCAATTAAAGGTTCTTGAAGAATCGTAATTTCTTGTTTTTTGAAAGCTAATTTTGAGGAAACATACCAAGCAAAAGGAGCCAATAGAATAATGATAAAAACAAGCCTTATCGTTTTTACCACTCCATCAGCATGCGCCAAAAGCTCTTCTGTATGTTCTGAATGTTTACTCACGTTATGTCCGTTTTACGGCAATTCTATGACAAGCATTGTTCAGGTATCCTTTTGGATTCCAATTCGGAATCACCATCGGCTGCATGATTCCATTGCTATCGGTTGCCTTCGCCCAAATTTCATAGTAGCCCTTTTCAGGTAAAATAACTTGGGCACTAAAATGTTGCCATGCATTTTTGTTTACAGGGATAGATAACGTACACAAACTCCACGTAGCTCCATAATTTAAAGAGATATGAACTGCTGCAATCGCTAAATCTCCTGCCCAGGCATGTCCTCTCACCTCAAAAGCATTGGCACCTTTAACCATTGCTCCGGTTTTAGGAAAGGTGATTAATGACTTCACAGGCATCTCTTCAATAATCTTCATGTCTTCTTCTGGAACTTTTGCTCCAGGAGCAACTGGATATTTAGGGACTCGATAAGCGTTTCCACCCATTTTTGGTCCATCGTGCACTTTATTTCTGATGACTATTCTTCTTAACCATTTTCCAGAGGTTGAAGCTGGCCAACCGCCAAAAACCAATCGCAAGGGGTATCCATTCATGAGTGGCAAATCCTCTCCATTAATCGCCCAAGCAATTAAGGCTTCGTCTTCCATGGCTTTTCTGATTGGTACACCTCTTGATATGACTACTTTTTTTGGGTCTTGACTCAAGTGAAGGTCTTTCCCGTAGTAACCAATGTAAACGGCATCGGATTTTAGCCCTACATCAGCCAATACATCCTTTAATCGAACACCTGTCCATTCTGGACAACCAACCGCTCCCAACCCCCATTGATTGCCTTTTGCTGGCGGACTAAATTCTTTCCGTCCATTTCCTCCACACTCCAAGGTCAATTGATAGGTATAGTGCTTAAATTTTGATTTTAGTTCTGAAAGGGTGTATGTTTTTTTTGATCTTGCAGACTCTCCTTCGATGGTCAGGGTCCAGTTCTCAATATCTATTTTCTCAGGAACTAACCCATTGTTCCGAACAAAAAGTTGAGCGGCTGGAGTAATTTTATCATCCAGCAAATGGGGTGGTGTTTCCGCATTCCACGGTTTAGGATTAAGAAGGGTTAACTCTTTATGTTTTCCAGGAAGGAGCGATTTTTCTGAAATAGGCAAACCTAGGTCTTGGGTTGACGGAACATTTTCTCCAAAAGAAAACTTACTTCCTAAAAAAGCTGCAGCACTGGCAATAATTGAGGCTGAAATAAATTTTTTCCTGTCCATTAAAAAAAAAGGGATCAATTCGTTTGATATCATCTAAAGTTATCAAAAACTATTGAAAGAAAACCACTGTACTAGAAAATTCTAAAAGCTAAAAACTCTGGAGATATTAAATCCTAACTTATATGCTCCTTGCCCCCAATCACTTCTTGTAGCGGTGATAATGTCGTTCGCAATTAACCCTTCAGAGTTGGTTACATTAATGTGAAAGACATGGCCTCCTGTTTCAATTTCAATTCCTACTCCAATTGCGTCATAAAAATTATTGTCTGCAGTTCTAAATTCAGAAAAAGTGTGAAAATAGTCAAAAACAAAAGCCATTCTTTTCGTTATTTTAATCCTCCCTGCAACGCCAACTGCAAAAAGATCATTTTCATCTACCGCATCATTTGTTGGATGTAAAATGGTTTGATCTACATAGTTACGGTGTACATACGTGGGCAAAACTTCTAAAGAGATTCCTCTTGTTATTTTTTTTGCAAGAATCAATTGGTGCACGTAAGACATGCTGTTTACAAATTTATTTTCGGGGGTGTTCGCAACAAAAGAAATTGCAGCATTTGCATAATAGGCTGCAGAAATGGGCATTCCATTTTCTGTTTGCTCTAAAAACCGATATTTTAAGTTCCCATCTACATGCTCATTCATCTTACTTCTTCCTAAGCCAACACTTAATTTATCTGTAATTCCATAAGTCAATGAAAAACGGATGTTGGCTGCATTTTCTAATCCATACAGCGTATGTCCTCCCAGGTTAGCGCCTTGTTTATTGCCAATGTCCATATCTCCAAAACGATGGGCAATGTTAAACTCTAAGGTATTCTTTTTTACGGTTTGAATTGTTTGCGCATTAATTACTGCAGTACCTTTAAAGGTGGCGAAAACTTTCTCGGGAGTTTTTTCCGCTTCAACTTCATCCGCTAACATCTCCATTAAATCGTCTTGCGCATTTCCATAAGAAACACACCCCAACCAAAGCACTATCACTAAAAACTTATTCATTGAGCTCCTTATTTCTTTAATTCAAAATTTAAATTAACAGTCACTTGAACGGTTTCTGCAATGTTTTTGATGACCAGCTTTGGTATTTTAATCTTATGGTCCTCCCCTTTCACATCAAATGAGGATTGAACGGTTATTTTTCCGTCGAGCACAATTAGCTCTCCTAAAATGGTTCTTTCTTTTTCAACACCATGTAAGTCTAACGTTCCTTTCACCGTTACTTTATAGGTTCCATTTTTAGAATAATCGATTTGTTCTACAATTTTACCTTTAAATACAGAAACTTTATACTTGTCGCTTTCCATGTAGTTTTCATTGAAATGCTCTTCCATTAAAGGCTTATCAAAATGAAAACCAATATTGGTTACAATAAAAGCAACTCCACCATTTTTCGTATTCAACAGGGCTCGCACATCTTTATTTACCGCATCAATATTTTCTATCGGAGTTTCCGAGAAAAAAGAAACATCACCATCAGTGGCTTTATATACACCTTGACAAAATCCAACTACCGTTGAAAAGAAAAGGATTAAAAAAGTGATTTTTTTCATCGTCATCAATTTAAGTTAACATTATTGTTGAGCCCCTTGATCTAACCAGAGTTGTAATGTATCTAATGTTGCTTGAGGCATAAGACCTGAGGGAGGCATCGTTCCTCCAGAACCATTTATCGCTCTGGCCAAAATTCTTCCGGCATCTGCTTGGTCTTTTACTTGAGTATACGTATTCAGATTTACTCCTCCAGAACCACCGTGACAACCCGTACAATTGGCCACCATAATATCCTGCACATGGCTTGTGTAAGTTATTTCCGTTGTCGTATTCGTTACAACAGTGGTTGCAACTTCAGGCTCGGGCAATTCGGTTTTATTAGAAGTACAAGACCCCAGGGTTGCCGCACCAATTATTGCCCCGAAAAAAAATGTTCTTTTATTCATATGATCCGCTTTATCGGCCTTACTATTCTTTAATTATTTTTTCACTTCTCATTTTCCCGTCAATTTCTACAGTTACAAAATAGATTCCTGCTGGTAAATGTGCCACATTCACTTTGGTTGCTCCTTGAACTAGGCTTGACACTTGCTTTCCTTGTAAATTAAATACGGAAACATTTTTAGCCACTTTATCTGAAGCGATTTGAAATGAATTCTTTACTGGGTTCGGGTAAATGCTAAATGAGTTTGAGTTTACATTTTCTGCAACCTGAGTGGCGATATCTTCGGCTACTACTAACGTTTTTGAGTAAATTTGATCTCCGTTAAAACCACTCCCATCTGCGGAATTAAATGCGCCATAAAAAGTTACTCCTCCAGTACCCGAAACAGGTGCCGTCCAATCAAAAGACCAACTTGTTGCATTGGTTGTTAGAGGAACGTTTCCTGAAGAAGTATGCGTAACAGAATTGTTAGAATTAGTAAAAGCTGTTCTCGTTGCATCTGTCAAAATAATAGTACCTGTTTTCGCATTGTCTGAGGTTCTCTCCGCAGTAATCTCAAAACCAAACTTATTAATAGAGGCTTCTCCAATTGCGCCCGTAATGGTATATGTTTGACCAGGAACATAACCTCCAGTTGGAATGTCAGATGTAATTACGGAGGTACCGTTTCCTGAATTTAGCGTTCCACTGTGACAGCTGGTACAATTTGATCCATCTGTTGGAGAGTTCGTGTGCCCTCCTGGAGATCCTCCAGACGTAGCATAAACAGCCGTTGTTCCTGAGTCTGTAATTGAACTTATTGCAAAAATAGCAACGGCAAAGAAAGCCGTTAACCCGAAGGTAGAGAGTATGTTTCTTTTCATAAAATTTATTTTATAGATGTTTATTCAGCTCAAATATAACAATATAATGTTTATTTAGCTCAAATATAACAAGAATACGTAAGTAGTATTAGGACAAACCGAGCCAAAGCTAGGACGTCTATCTACGATTCACCATTTTTCGATATTGAACAGGTGTTAAAGCGGTATGTTTCTTAAAGAACCTGGAAAAATAAGAGGAATCGTCAAACCCCAGCTCAAAAGAAATTTCTTTCACCGATTTTGAAGAGAACTGCATAATTCTTTTCGCTGCTAACAAGATTCTTTCATTTACAAAATCACTCATACTTTTGCCATAAAAGTGGTGAACCAATGTGCTTAAATCGGCAGGTGTAATGTGTAGTCTATTGGCACAATAACTATGGGCATGTTCTTGTTGCTCAACTCCTCTAAAAAGCCTAAAAAATTAGCCATAAGCTCATTTCTAACACCCTTTCCAATAGCCAATGGACGGGTGGCTAATGGAGAAGCTTTCAGTAGAACTATTTTAAGATGCATCAAAATAATTTCGTTTTTCATCATTTTATGCGCTTCAAACTCTATTTTCATCATCCTTAGCAGCGATCTCAATTCAACAAAATCAGGTTTAACGATTTCAAGAACAGGGTGCTTATTCCAACTGGAAAAAAATTCAATTTCTTCTAAAAAATTTGAACCTTCATTGTGTGCAAAAAATAATTCATCCTTAAATACACAAACAAAACCTTGTGTTCCATCCTCAAGCGCTAGGTGATGTAAATGTTTGGGGGATATAAAATGAAGTGTTTGGGGCTTTACATCAAATACAACTCCATCAATGGTATGTTTTCCTGATCCAGATTCAAAAAACAAAAACTGATAAAATGGATGTTGATGGGGGTGAGATTCTTCCTCCTCTTTACAGGAAGTGTCTATCCTTCTTAGCTGGAAGAACCAAGGGGTATTGTCTCCATTTTTAATCTTAAAATCTCTTTTCATCCTTGATCAAGAACAACAATTTTGATTTGATTGTTGATTTATTTCAAACTTAAGCAATAATCTATATTTTTGCAGTCTAATATTTTAACTATACAAAATGGCTGACGATAGATTTGAAGCACCTGATTATTATCAATTAGATGACCTTTTAACAGACGAACATAAATTAATTAGAGATAGCGTTAGAGCTTGGGTGAAAGCTGAAGTTTCTCCTATCATTGAAGAATATGCTCAAAAAGCAGAATTTCCTGCTCACATAATTCCAGGACTAGGACGGGTTGGTGGTTTCGGACCATACATCCCTGCAGCATATGGTGGTGCAGGATTAGACCAAATTTCTTATGGTTTAATTATGCAAGAATTAGAAAGATGTGATTCTGGATTAAGATCGACTTCTTCTGTTCAAAGTTCTTTAGTGATGTATCCGATTTGGAAATACGGAAACGAAGAACAACGTATGAAATGGTTGCCAAAATTAGCTACTGGTGAATTTATGGGCTGTTTCGGTTTAACGGAACCTGATCATGGATCGAATCCAAGTGGAATGACTACCCACTTTAAAGACATGGGAGACCATTATTTATTGAATGGGGCCAAAATGTGGATTACCAATTCTCCGATTGCTGATGTTGCTGTAGTTTGGGCAAAAAATGAAGAAGGTAGAATCCACGGATTACTTGTAGAAAGAGGGATGGAAGGGTTTACCACTCCAGAGACGCACGACAAATGGTCCTTAAGGGCTTCGATTACTGGCGAATTAGTTTTCGACAATGTAAAAGTTCCTAAAGAAAATATTTTACCTAATAAATCTGGATTAGGCGCTCCGCTTGGGTGTTTAGATTCTGCTCGTTTTGGTATTGCTTGGGGGGCTATTGGAGCAGCAATGGATTGTTATGATTCTGCATTAAGATACACCAAAGAAAGAATTCAATTCGGAGTGCCTGTAGCTTCTTTTCAATTGACGCAAAAGAAATTAGCTGAAATGATTACTGAAATTACTAAAGCACAATTATTAACTTGGCGTTTAGGGGTTTTGCGCGAGGAAGGAAAAGCAACTTCTGCTCAAATTTCTATGGCAAAACGGAACAATGTTGACATGGCATTAAAAATTGCTCGTGAAGCAAGACAAATGCATGGCGGTATGGGAATTACTGGTGAATATCCTATTATGAGACACATGGCCAACTTAGAGTCTGTGATTACTTATGAAGGTACTCATGATATCCATTTATTAATTACTGGAATGGATGTAACTGGAATTCCAGCATTTACGAACGATGGTAGCCAGTTGAACAACTTATAAAAAAAGTCGTCATTGCGAGCGTAACGCAGAGAAGAGAAGCGAAGCCATTTCAACTTCGCACTAACAATCAAAAAAAAGAAGAGCCTCCACGTTGTGTGAGGCTCTTCTTTTTGATCTTAAACAACTACGAGTACAGGTTGGTGCCACGAGCATCAATGTAGGCTTTCTTCAACAATTCAAACAAACGCTTTTCTTCATCAGAATTTTGTGTAAATACTGCAAAATTCTGATCACACATTTCAGCTTTAATTCCTAATGTTTCAAGATTGTGCTCTTTTGGTCTGTAATCCGTTAAAACCAATAAAATTGTTGTGTAATATCGTTCGGTTGCTTGGTGAAGTTGAAAAGTTGCCAAATTGTAGTCATTCTCCTTAAAGTTAAATCCAAAAGTTTTATAAAATCCATTCGCTGATTCAACCCATTGATCAAAATAACCTTGCGCTTTCTTTTGATATTCTTTAGCGGTCAGTTCCTTCGGAACTGCTAATGTGAATTTTTTTGAATCATACAATACGATCCCTCCTTTCTTTATGTCTTTAAAAAAGGAATTCCCAATAGTCAACGCTTCATTCAAGAGCTTGATTCCATGAAAAATCATGATAACTGGAGTTGTAACTTCTCCAGGTTGAATCAACTTATTATTTACTTCTCCTTCAATTCTGAATTTTTGCTTTAAATCTTCCTGTTTTAAAACAACGAGTAAATCATAATCACTTCGATATTCGTAGGCAACTCCTTTTTCAATGTATTTATCCTCAACCCAATTTCCACGCGCGTAACTTCCAAACAGAATAACCAGTTCAACTTCCTTGAATTCAGAGAGTAGTTGAGCAATTTTGGTTAACTCTTCTTGCTTGGATTTGGGTATTTGATTTAAATCGTTGTTCACGATGCTATTCTGTTGCAAGATGAAGATTTATTTTACTTTAATTATTTTAGCATCGGAATCCGCTAATAAATATACGCTATCAAATTTTGAATCCATTTTGTAATTTTCATTTCGTTGGTAAGAGGCTGAAAAAAGAGCGCCAATCAAAAGAACCAGCCAAAATTCAGAAAGCTCATTTTTAACTTTTTTATACCCTTTAATTTTCTGTTCCTTTTTCAAAATTGCACGCTTCAATCTGTCTTTAGTAAAAATAGTCAGGTTGTAAATGGGTAAGCTAAATAGAATGCATTGACTAGCACTAAACCAACTGCGTAAAACTTTAGTGTGTTTTAGCCGTTTTTTGTCTGCATTTGGCAAAACATTTCGTCATTATTAAAGCCTCAAAACTGAACACTCCTTGTTCAATATAATTACTTCATAAAACCAATTCATAAAACATAATTTAACAGTACCTTCACCGCCTTTGTGTTTGGTATATTCCACTTTACGCTTTCCTAAAATATTACATGTCCAAATTACCAAAAGAACATCAATTTGTTGATCTTTCAGACTATGGAAGACCAATAGCTAAAGTTATTGCAAACTCATTAAAGAATACTTCTTTCACTCCTATTCACGTTACTATTGCATTTATAATCTCTGGTCTCATTGCCATTTATTGTATTCTTCAAGGTTATTACTGGCTAGCTGCATTCTTTTTAATTTTTAAGTCAATTCTAGATGCTGCAGATGGTGAATTGGATCGCGTGAAAAAAAAACCATCTTATACGGGTCGTTATTTAGATTCTGTATCAGACATTCTATTAAATGCTTTATTTCTTATTTCTATATGGTACATCACCAACACTTCCATTTGGATATACCTTCTAGCATTCTTAGGCTTGCAATTACAAGGCACACTTTACAATTACTACTATGTTATTTTAAGAACTAAATTTAATGGAGACACTACTAGTCGTGTGTTTGAAAACAAAACACCAATAGCGTTAGAAGGCGAAAAACAAAAGCATGTTGATCTTCTTTTTGGTTTGTACAAACTGTGTTATGGTGCTTTTGATAAGGCCATTTATACCTTAGATAGCAATGCAGATAAAGGTGCCGTATTGCCAAATTGGTTGATGACAAGTGTTTCTACGTTTGGGTTGGGTTTCCAATTGCTCATTATTGCAGCGATGCTTGTCTTAGGCTTAAAAGCGATTATTCTACCTTTCTTTTTAGTTTATACCGTTATGGTTTTTGTTTTTATTGGGATTAGAAAGTTTTTCTATCAAGAACTGAAATAAAATCGTAAAAACAACCACGTTACACATTCGTGTGTTTTAACAGGTTGTTAGCCAAAACAGGGTGTAAAATCTCGAAAATGTAAAAAATAATTTAAACAAGACGAGGACATTGAGCAGGGTATCTGTTCAAAAGAGTGTAAATCTCAAAAGACAAGGGTTTGTTCTAGAGTGTCTGATGTTTTTTTATTTTGTTAGCGAGATGATCTCTTCAATAGCTTCAGCCATTTAATTTGTTCCGCTAAAGAATACCACCGAAATGCCAAATCTGAATAAGATGTTGACGAACCCCGAGGCTCAACAATCCCTTACGGGGAAAGCCCTACTACTTTAGGGGTAAACAACAGACAAAAATAAAAAATGCAATTCCCTTGGTTTTTTTTGTATTTTGTACGCAAAACCAAGCAACAATAAATTTAGCGAAACAAGAGCTGTTGTTTCTTTTATTGTTCTACCTCATTAATGCAGAATAACTTCAAATTATGAAAAGATTGAGTCTCTCTATTTTTACAGTACTAATCCTTATTAATGGTCTTTTAGCACAAAGCACAGAAACCCAAAAGAAGAAAAAGATCTACGATCCATCAGCTGATGCAAAATTAGAAATCGCTAATGCAGTAAAAAAAGCCGAAAAAGAAGGGAAGCATGTATTCTTGCAAATAGGAGGAAATTGGTGCATATGGTGCATCGCATTTGATAGCAAAGTAAAATCGAATGACACATTGGGAATGGCTATGGAAAATAATTTTATAGTTTACCATCTTAATTACAGTAAAGAAAACAAAAATATGGACGTATTAGCGTCTCTAGGGTTTCCTCAACGTTTTGGATTTCCCGTATTCGTAATTTTAGATGCTAAAGGGAATAGACTTCATACTCAAAATAGTGAGTACCTTGAAGAAGGTAAAGGTCATAGTACGAGTAAAATATTAGAGTTTTTAAAGGATTGGTCTCCAACGGCTATGGATGCAAAACAATATGCAGATTAGGGAAGCACCCGCAGTTAGAACAGCTCACAAAAGTGATCCTAGCACCACTTTCTAATTTTTTAACCCCTCTTTTCCTATTCATTAGAAAGGCACTTTTTTTACACGGCTCAATCCATGTCCTTTTGGTAAATCTTTTTTTCTTTCTTATTTAAATACTCCTGTTTTAGCATTTTCAACAACTTGGGAACGAAGAAAGAGGCAAAAGGGAAAATATAGACAAAAACTCGACGGATCCAAACCTAATCAATTAACTGCAAATAGTGCAAAGGTTTAGCAAAGGGCAAAAGAAAAGAGTTAAATAGCTTTCAGCAACTAATTACTAACGGTTGGTTAATGTAGCCTTTAGGAGAACCCTTTGCTCCCATTTTGATGAAAAACAGAAAGCACGAAACGTCCGATTGCTAACCCTGTGTTTTTTATGCCAACATTCAAGTGTATCTTGTTCTACTCACTAACTCGTGAACTTGACCCTTTTTTTTGCAAGTAGCTTGCCCTATTTATTTCTTATACTGAGAAGATCTTCTCAGTGATTTCCAACCTTACTTTGTCCGCTTTACATCGTTACTTTATTTACTAAAAAAAATAGGTTAAAATGCGCCTTAGTGTCGATTAATAGCTGTTTTTTGAATACTAATTTTTTTTAAAAGTTGAAAAAGTATTACTTTTAACGCATCTAAAAAAAACATTAACATTACCCAACATTAAAACAGTAGCCATGACCAATATTAGCATCGTTTTTACACTATTGTTTTTAACATCTGTAGTGAGTTTTTCGCAATCCGAAACGACATCAACCTTATCTAAAAAAGAAATAA
>JAWUVT010000139.1:0-13617 GCA_034112225.1 Flavobacteriales bacterium
GAAGAATATACCTTATCTGATGATGCTATTCATGCTTTGACTGCAGATTTAATTGAAATTAGAACTAAAATTATTCGCGAATAATTTCCTTCACCCTTTTCAAAATAACACCTATGAAAAAAATAATATTCTATATTGCGTTACTATTAACTTCGACTTTATCCTCTTCTTTTATTCAAGTAAGTGAAAAATGTAACGTTAAAGCTCTTAAAAATGAATTAAAAAAAGAGTTAAAACCTGATTTCAAATATGACTCTTCTAATGTAAATCAATTTACTTTAGAAGCTAAGAAACAAGGTACTGAATTACATGTTCCTTTGTTTTCTCACGAAAAATATAAATTACTTTTTAATACGGCAGGATTACCTTGTGATTTTGAAATAAATATTTTTGACAAAAAGTATGGGACAAAAAACAGAAAATTATTATACGCGGTTAAAGGAAGTGAAGCTCATGGAAAACATATCTTCTCTTTTGAACCAGAAAGCCCAAAGGCAATGTATATTGATTATTTATTACCCGCATCTGAAAAAGAAAATATTAGCGGATGTATCGTCTTTTTAATGGGATACAAAATTGGTTAAATTTAATATTATGAGCAAAAAAATAGTTTTCTTAGCCTTATTACTACTTGGGTTATCGAGCATTCAGCTTCAAGCACAAAACAGTTGTGACATCAGAACTTTAAAAAATGAATTGTTACGAAGTTTAAAACCTGAGTACAAATACGATTCTTTTAAGTCAACACGTTTTATTTACAAAAATGAAGTTCAAATAATTGAGATGACAATTCCTCTTTTTAAAGGCCATAATTTTAGGTTTTTATTAAATACTGATGGTTTACCAAAAGGAATTGAAATAAAATTTCACGATAAAAAACAAGGTGCAAAAAATAGAAAAGAATTGTTTGCTATAAATGACACTCCTGAAGATGGTGAGAATATTTACTCTTTTGAGCCAACTGATGCTAAAAAAATAGTATTAAGTTATATTATTCCAAGAACTACGAAACAAAACTTACTCGGTTGCATGGTTCTTGTTATTGGTTACAATACTAAATAAAAATTATACTTTACAATAGCAAAAAGGTTGTTGAGAATTCTCAACAACCTTTTTTTATTCCAACAAGAGGATTTGTTTCACCTTTGAGAGTCTACCGCTTTTCTGACACTCCCATGAGTTAAGAGTAATTCATTTGCTTTTTCATAAGTAATGTTCAATTGATTCATTACCATATTTGTGCCTCTATCTACCAGCTTATTATTACTTAGCTGCATGTCTACCATCTTATTTCCTTTTACTCTTCCTAACTTAATCATTACAGCTGTAGAAATCATGTTTAGCACCAACTTTTGAGCCGTTCCAGATTTCATACGTGTACTCCCTGTTACAAATTCGGCACCTACAACAATTTCTATCGGATAGTTTGCAACAGCTGCTACAGCGCTATCAGAATTACAGACAATACAACCAGTCTGTATTCCCATTTGATTACACTTCTCTAATGCTCCTATTACATAAGGAGTTGTGCCTGAAGCTGCAATTCCGATCACCACATCTTTTTCATTTATACGATGATTTTGTAAATCTTTCCATCCTTGTTGGAGATCATCTTCAGCAAACTCAACCGCTTTCCACATTGCTTGATCTCCACCTGCAATTAAACCAATGACTAAACCATGGGCAACTCCAAAAGTTGGAGGACACTCTGAAGCATCTACGACTCCTAACCTCCCACTTGTTCCTGCCCCCATATAAAACAATCTTCCTCCCTGTTTCATTTTATGAACAATAACAGCAATTAAGGCTTCAATAGGTTCAAGTTGTTTCTCTATCGCTAATGGAACTGTTTTATCTTCTGTATTCATGCTCAACAAAAGTTCACCAATCTTCATGTTTTCTAGCTGGTTATATTTTGAATCTGACTCTGTTGTTTTATTAAACATCTCACTTAATTTAAATTTACACGAAAATACTAAATCTTATTTATCGAAATTATTGCTAAATTTATACCGGATTATATTTTGAATCTTAAAAAATTAATTACTCCGTAAAAAAATTATATTACTAGTTAAAAAACCTTCAGCTTTTTTTTAATAAAGGCTTAAAATAACATTTCGCATAATTGAGTATATTTTCTCCAAATACCGACAATTTCAATAATTTTATTGACAAGGCAAAATACACCATGGCTTGGCGGATTACATTCGTATTTTTCATTGTTTTTGCTGCTTTAACAGTAACCTTTACTTTGAATGACAATCCAACAATCCCAATTATTTACATTTCTTTTGGCATTTCATTTTCTTCATTAATTTATTTAAAACTTACTAAAAAGTACATTCATATCTATTGGTTTTTTGTGCTTACCGGAATCACATTGATCCATTATGCAATCAACAGTTATCCAAACATTTCGCATTATGTAGATTTTTTTTGGTTGACATCAATCATACTCATTGCCTTTATTGGACTCGGAAAAAAAGTCGGAATTACGTGTATAATCATTAATGGGTTAGGAATTACCTATTTTTTCATATTCAATTTAAACGCTCAAATTGAAGTTATACAACCCTACTCAAACACTCAAATTACAAGTAATGTCATTGAAGTTTTTCTTTCCTTATTTTGCATTAGTTATCTACTCAACCAGCACCAAGTATTTAACGAACACTTAAGTCGTCAACTTCAAACTGCCAACATCGATTTATCTAAAAAAAATGAAGAAAACAACATGTTGGTAAAAGAAGTGCATCATCGAGTAAAAAACAATCTTCAAATCATTACCAGTTTATTAAGGCTTCAAAAAGGGGAAATAAAATCTGAGGAAACAAAAAGACATTTTAATGAAGCAATCAACAGAATATTAGTCATGTCTTTGATTCACAAGAAATTGTATCAAGAAATTGATATGGCGAACATCGTAATTAAAACCTACCTAGAGGATTTATCCACAGACGTGATCAAAATCTCCAACATGGGATACCCTATTACTGCAGAGATTAATTCTGAAGTACAAAAAGTAGGTTTAAAAACAATTGTTCCTTTAGGTTTATTGATTAATGAATTGCTTTCTAACTCTATTAAGCATGCTTTCGGTAACAGTGATGGATTTATCTCTATTCGTCTTTTAAAGGGAACTCACAACAATGAATTGATACTCATCTATGCTGATGATGGTGTTTGGATAGAAAATAAAGCCGATTATTCTAGCTTCGGCTTAGGGCTTATCGAAACATTAACGGAACAACTAGAAGGGACTTACACAAGAAACAACTCCGAATACACGTTTACGATTCAAAATTTAGACCCTCAACTTATTCACTAACCCATGAGCCAAAGAAAAGTAACTATAATACCTCCAGAAAAATTTAGTGAGCTATCGCTTACAGCAGCAAAAACTAAAGCTGTTGGATTTCCAGCGATCACTTCATCTATCCAACACATTGCTGATGAGATGGGCTTGGCCAAAGGATTTAAATTGTTGAGTAAAATGAATCAACAGCATGGTTTTGATTGTCCCGGCTGTGCATGGCCAGATCCAGAAAAGCCCTCCGTTTTAGGTGAATATTGTGAGAATGGAGCAAAAGCAATTGCTGAAGAAGCCACAGACAAAAGAATTACAGCAGATTTTCTAAGTAAACATTCTGTGGAAGAACTGAGTGAACAATCTGATTTTTATATCGGGAAATTAGGGCGTTTAACCACTCCGATGTTCCTGCCTAAAGATAGCTCCTATTATCAACCCATTTCTTGGGAGGATGCTTTCGCAAAAATTGGAAACAAACTCAATGGGCTAAGTTCTCCTCATGAAGCTGCATTTTATACTTCAGGAAGAACAAGCAATGAAGCGGCTTACATGTACCAATTGATGGTTCGTCAGTTTGGAACAAATAATTTACCTGATTGCTCTAATATGTGTCATGAATCTAGTGGTGCAGGATTAAGTGCAACGGTTGGAATTGGAAAAGGGTCGGTTACCCTCAATGATTTACACGAAGCGGAGTTGATTATTGTGATGGGGCAAAACCCAGGAACCAATCATCCAAGAATGCTCTCTGCATTAGAAAAATGCAAAAAAAACGGAGGAAAAATAGTTACAGTAAACCCTTTGAATGAGGCTGGAACCAACACTTTTGTTGACCCACAAAGTCCTTTAGCAATGCTAACAGGAGGAACAAAATTAGAAGATCTATTTTTACAAGTAAAGATTAATGGGGATGTAGCGTTACTAAAAGCAGCTATGCTTTTAATGCTGGAGGCTGAAGAGGCAACTCCTAATGCTGTTTTTGATCGTGCTTTTATTCAAGAGAATTGTGATAATTATGAGGAATTAATTGCTCATTTAAAAGCTACCAATTACGATGAGGCAGTTAAAGAATCTGGAGTGTCTGAGGAGAAAGTAAAAGCTTTTGCTCAATTGTTAATTACCAAAAAGAAAATCATAATCTGTTGGGCAATGGGGATTACTCAACATAAAAATGGGGTAGAAAACGTACAAGAAATTGTTAATGTGTTGCTGTTAAAAGGAAGTATCGGAAAACCTGGCGCAGGAACTTGCCCTGTAAGAGGGCATAGCAATGTTCAGGGTGATCGAACAATGGGCATTTGGGAGAAACCCAAAGAGCCCTTCTTAAAAGCTTTAGATCAGCGTTTTCAATTTACCGCACCGAGAGCTCATGGATACGATGTTGTAGAAGCCATTAAAGCAATGGATGAAAATAAATTAAAGGTCTTTATCGGATTAGGTGGTAATTTCATTTCTGCCTCTCCAGACAGTCAGTTTACCGGTGAAGCAATGCAAAAATGTGAATTAACTGTTCAAATTTCAACAAAATTAAATAGAGGGCATCTAGTTACGGGGCAAGAGGCCATTATTCTGCCTTGCATTTCTCGCTCAGAAACAGACCTTCAAAAAGATGGTCAACAATTTGTTACCGTAGAAAACTCGATGGGAGTAGTGCATAAAAGTACAGGCAACCTCTCCCCAGCTTCTAACGAGCTTAAAAGTGAGCCTGCCATTGTTGCAGGAATTGCTTTGGCTACATTAAAAAATAGCGCCACAAATTGGGAAGCAATGCTGCACAATTATGATGAAGTAAGAGATCACATTGCCGCAACGATTCCAGGTTTTGAAGATTTCAATAAAAAAGTGCGTGTGTCTGGAGGCTTTTCGCTGCCCAATGGCTCACGAACCCGAGAGTTTACAACCCCAAATGGTAAAGCAAAATTTACAGTAAATACACTTCCTAAAGAGAAAATTAAGGAGGGGCATTTCATCATGATGACCATTCGTACTCACGACCAATACAACACTACCATTTATGGTATGGATGATAGATATCGCGGGATTTCTAATGAAAGAAGAGTAATTTTGATGAATCCTTCAGACATGAAAAAGAACGGGTATCAACAGGAACAAATTGTTCACCTTACAAGTCATTTTAATAATGAGGAGAGAAAAGCAAGTAATTTTAAAATTGTGGAATATAATATTCCTGAAGGCTGCATTGCTTCCTATTTTCCTGAAACAAACGTGTTAGTACCTTTAAAAAGTGTAGCCAAAGGGAGCAATACTCCTGCATCAAAATTTGTAGAAGTTAGTATTCAATCCTAACAAAAACATGGCTTACGATGAATATTTAGCAGAGCGAATTCAACTTGTTTTTAAAGAAAAACGCATTTCAGTTGAACTAAGAAAAATGATGGGTAGCTTGTGCTTTATGGTGAATGATAAGATGTGTTGTGGCATTCATATCCATAAAAAAACGAATGACAGCTTACTTATGGCACGTATTGGAGAAGAGGTATCTGAAAAAGAATTGGAAAAACCGGAATGTTTACCCATGGATTTTACTGGTAGACCGATGAAAGGTTATATTTTTGTAACTTCTGATGGATTTGATATGGAGGAGGATTTATCCTATTGGATACAACTTTGTATCGACTTTAATCCATTGGCAAAATCGAGTAAAAAAAAGAAATAATCATATTAAATAAAATACAAAATGGCAAAGATTACTTTAAAAGGAAATGAAATGAATACAATAGGAAACTTACCAGAGATTGGAAGTGCTGCTAAAGATTTTAACTTAGTAAAAACAGATTTATCAGTAGCTACATTAAGCGATTTTAGTGGTCAGCAACTCCTCTTAAATATCTTTCCTAGTGTTGACACAGGGACTTGTGCTGCATCGGTAAGGAACTTTAATAAAGAAGCTGCTAACTTAGAGAACACAAAGGTACTTTGTATTTCTAGAGATTTACCTTTTGCTCAAAACCGTTTTTGTGGTGCTGAAGGGATAGAAAATGTGCTCATGCTTTCTGATTTTAATACCGGAAGCTTTGGAGAAGCTTACGGATTAAATTTTGAAAACGGACCTTTAGCAGGATTAAATTCTAGATGTATTGTAGTGATCAACGCTGAAGGAAATGTGGTTTATACAGAACAAGTTGCTGAAACTACAGAAGAACCAAATTATGAAAAAGCATTGGCCAGTATCGCTTAATGAAAATTGTTTCCACCAATATCGGATCACCAGTTACTGTTTTAAAAAACCGTAAAAAAATACAAACAGGAATCTATAAGAAATCGGTTAACCAACCGATTTCTTTAGGTTTTACTGACGTTGTTGGGGATGCCGTGATGGATAGAGAAAGTCATGGTGGAATTTATAAAGCCTGCTATCTTTATTCTGCTGACCACTACCCTTTTTGGCAAGAAAAATTTCCTGAATTAGAATGGGCTCCTGGAATGTTTGGTGAGAACCTAACTGTTGAAGGTCTTGATGAAGCTGCCATCATGATTGGAGATGTTTATGAAGTTGGAACAGCAGTTATTCAAATTTCTGAACCAAGAAGACCATGCTCCATTTTAGGCATTAAATTTGGCACTCAAAAAATTGTTAAAGCATTTCACAACTCTACTTACCCTGGAGTTTATGTAAGCGTTTTAAAAGAAGGTAACGTTAAAACTGGTGACGAATTCATTTTAAAAGAAAGAACTGAAGACCTCACAACAATAGAGGTTTATAGTTTATTCTCTAGTAACAAAAAAAATTTAGTACTGGCTAAAAAAGCGTTATCTACCCCTACTCTTTCTCCAGCATGTAAAGCTGAAATAAAAAATGAGTTTGACCTTTAAACCTTAAATGCCATTAAAGAAATATCATCAATCTGCTCATACCCTTCCATCCATTTTTCTATGGTTTCTTTTAAAATAGATTTTTGATTCATTAGAGGCAACTCGCTATTTTCAACCAACAAAGACAACAGTTTCTTTTCCATAAACTTTTTCCCTTTAGGACCTCCAAACTGATCTTTATAGCCATCAGTAAATGTATAAACAACATCTCCTTTTTCTAAGGCAATGGTTTGTTCCATAAATTCTTTGTCCTCAATTCCATCTGACCCAATTGAAAGACGATCTCCTTTGTATTTAATTAACGTCTTATTTCTCATTACAAAAATAGAGTTATTTCCTCCTGAAAAAAGAAGCTGTTTTGTGTTCTTGTTATAAGCCATAAAGACAATATCCATTCCATCTCTTGAATGGTAATCCTCACTTTTTAATGCTTTTTTCACTTTATCATCTAACATCTTTAACGCTTCACAAGTAGACCTAACAGAGTTATCCGTAATAATATTCGTTAAAAAATTACTCCCCATCATACTCATAAATGCTCCTGGAACACCATGCCCAGTACAGTCTGCTAAAACCATCACACAAAAATCGCCCAACTCTTCCAACCAATAAAAGTCTCCACTAACAATGTCTTTAGGTTGAAATAAGATACAATAATCATCAAAAACATTACCCAAAATACTTTCTGAGGGTAACATTGCATCTTGTATCATTTTTGCATAAATAATAGAATCTGTAATTTCTTGGTTCTGAAGTTTCAATCGATCTGAAAAACCTTTACGCTCATTAATATCATTGTAAACAATAATAATTTTTGACAGTTGTTTCTTCTCATCATAAACTGGTGATAACGATGCTGCTGTCCACATTTTGCTCCCATCTTTTCTGATGTGTGCACTATCATACATAAATGGTTGGGAGTCGTTTTTAAACCCATTGATTACATCATCAATTCCCTCTTGGCTTGTTAGCTGTTGTAAATACTCAAAGTCTTTAAAATAGGCCTCAAATCCATCTTTGTCATAACCAGAATTTCTTATTAAACTTTCGTTATAATATTCTATTTTCCCTGTAGGATCAGTAATAATAACGGCTTCACTCATCTTTTCTGCAACAATAGAAAGCCTTTCTAATTCCGTTTTTTGTTTTTCAATTAGCTTATTCCGCTCTTGTAAAGAAATACTTACAGCTCTTTTTATGCGGTAACTGTAAAGTAATAAAAACGCGATAATTAAAACAATTACAACTCCACCAATAAGAATTTGAACCTTTAAGTCTTGCTGTTCAATTTCCATTTCCTGAATCTCCCGTTCCATCGTTAACAAAGAGATTTCACCAAGACTTTCACTTCCCTCAGACTCTTCAATTTTCCATAACAGATCTTTTACCCCTTTACCTAAATGCTTTTTTATAATTTTATTTACATCGACTTTGAATTTGTCACTCTTAAAAAAATCATTGATGGGAACTATCCACGAACTGTTTTTAGGTAAAATAATTCCATACCCTTCTCGTTCTACTTTATATAAGTTTTGTCTTTTAAACCGTAATCCATTTTCAAAAAGTTTTAAATAGGTTGGCAATTCAACATAACCAAACAAATTAGTTGTCGACATTATTCGATCTCTAATAATTCTTGATGAATTTTCATATTCAAGCTTAAAATTTGGAACAATACTTCGCAGCTTTAAAAGATCCTGCTCAAATGTGGTATTTCTAACTCCAACACCCGTTAAGGGGCTAAACAATTCAATAAACTCAGCTTCATTTTTTGCGATAGGAATATTCTTGCTATTGATTAAAACTTGAATATCTGGCATATATTTCGGAGAAAAGGCAACCTCTTTAAGTCGTTCTTCAGTAATAGAAAAAGAACAGGCTCCAAATTCACCACTACTTCCGTATTTAATTTTTTTATATAAACTCGAAAAGTCAGTAGCTCTTTTAAATTCTAGCGTTAAATCTACCCCTTGACTTTTAAGATATTCCTTGAAATTGATTAATAGATCATACTCAATCCCAGTTAATTTTCCTGAAGAGTCATTGATGAAATTATCTGAATTGTAATAAAAAACGGTAATAGAACCTTTCCCTTTCAATTTAACAGCACTCCATTCTTCTGCAACTAAAGAACTTATAGATAATAAAGAAATAATAAGGAGGAACAAGAATTTTATAATCTTCAAAATCTTTTAGTTTGAAGATAAAAATACTATAATATTCATTAGCTTAATTAAATAAGTATTTATAAAGTAGAGGAATTATAAAAACCATAACTTTGCATTGCTATTTCAACCGTAAAATAAGCTTATATGGAACCCGTAAAAATTAAATTTAACACGAAAGATCGCCCAGAGTTTGTCAAAGAACTTCGCAAACGTGTGAACACTTATTTTAAAGAAAATAACATCTCAAAATATGCCAACTCAAGAATGGTTATTAAAACCATAGCGATGTTAAGTCTTTATTTCGTGCCTTATTTTCTCATTCTTTTTAATGTAACCACTAGTCCTTTAATCATTTGGGGTTTATGGACACTCATGGGCTTAGGCATGGCTGGTATAGGTTTCTCCATCATGCATGACGCCAACCATGGGGCCTATTCTAAAAATCAAAAAGTAAATAAGGCCTTAGGCTATTTAATCAATATTATTGGTGGTAGTTCTGTCAATTGGAAAATTCAACACAATATATTACACCATACTTACACGAACATTCACGAACATGATGAGGATTTAGATGGCAGTTTAATGCGCTTTAATCACCACCAAAAAAGGTTAAAAGTACACCGTTTCCAACAAGTCTATGCGTGGTTTCTTTATGGATTAATCACCATCGCATGGTCTACTAAAAAAGATTTTATTCAGTTAAAAAGATACCGAAAAAAAGATTTAATTAAAACCCAAAACATAGATTATAAAACGGCTTATACCAAATTGGTTGCTGCTAAAATGTTCTATATCCTCTTTATTTTAGTTTTACCGCTTATTTTTTCTTCTCAAGCTTGGTGGATAACAGCTCTCTTTTATATCAGTATGCACTTTACTTCTGGAGTAATTATTTCTACTACTTTTCAACTGGCACACGTTGTTTCTGAAACTGATTTTCCTAAACCGAATTTAAGCGGAGAGATGGATAACAACTGGGCTATTCATCAGTTGCACACTACTGCTAATTTTGCTAAAAGAAACTTGCTTATCTCCTGGTTTGTTGGTGGATTAAACTTTCAGATAGAACACCATTTGTTTCCTAACATTTGTCATGTACACTACCGTAGTCTTTCAGACATAGTAAAACAAACGGCTAAAGATTTTGATTTGCCTTACTACCAAAATTCTTTATTTGGTGCAATTGCTAGTCATACCAAACATTTAAACCAATTAGGAAAGCAGGATTTAGCTTAATCTTTATTGAGCAAAGCGATGGAGTGTCTACATTTGCTGAAAAAGTGATGAATCTCTGCCGAGTGACAACTATTTAATAGCCTCTGGTTAAAATTAATAAATAGCTGTTATCAATTCATTTTCAGGATTAGCACTACTATACTTATAATACACTGCATGCATCCCTAACAAAATCACTTTTAATGGGTTTGGATAATTTTAAAATAGAATCAAAATGCGTTCAACTCTCTTTTAGATATTTTCTATACGACTAGGCAAGTGGTCTCTTGCTAAAAGAAAGTTTTTAAGCAAGCCCTATTTAAACGCTTTTTTGGAGTAGAATTTAATAAAACAAACCGCTCCTTTATTTCCTTTTGTTCTACAGTTGAATACGGAAACAAAACGGTCTGCTATTTTTAGAGCGCGAAGAATTTAAAAGGAAAGGCATCTTGCCTTAGAAAAAGAAGGAAAGCATAATTCCTCCAGTTGGAGTTGCTCCAATAGTGGTTTGTGAAGCTCCTGCTTTACCGCTAGAAAAACTAGTGGTTTGTTCTCCACTTACGGGGGTGATAACATTGCTAGCACTATAATCTCCTCCAGCTTTTGAATACACTAAGCCATAACCAAATTCGGCACCTAAACTTAAATTTTTAGAGATAAAGTAATTGAATCCTGCCACTCCTAATAAACCAAAACCCATCCCGCCATCTTGTCTAATTATTGTTTTCTCCTTGGCGGTTCCAGTAACATCAATTAAATCTATGTTGGCATTGGTTTTTGTTGCTCCAATACGAATGATTGATAAGTCTGCTCCCACATAAGGATCTAATCTTTTGGTTGTTCCTAAATGTTTTTCAATCCCTACAGCTACTTTAAAATCAAATCGAGATACTGAAGAATCTTTTTCCTGAAAAGCTCTACTTCCTGTTAATGCTATGGTTACACTATCTTCATTAAACGTATTTTGATTTAAATAATGAACCCCAAAGCCTAACCTTATCGCTAAATCATTTTTTAAATAATGACGCGCAAATAAATTATACTGCCCTAAAGAATCTTTATTGTTTTCTATGGCTATGTTGTTTATAATTCCTGTGATATTAAGACTAAATCCCCAATCTCCTTCTACAGGTTTTAACGTGTCTGACTGAGCATTAATGGCAACTACTGATAGTATTAATAAGCTAAATGTTAGGGCAATTTTTCTCATGTTTATTTCATTTTGAGACAAGAACTCTCTAATCTCCTATTTTAGTATCTGAACTGTGAAATTAATTATTTATACAGTTAACCACCAAATTAATCAATTCAATATTTACTTTTGAGTTTATGATGCGAATTGGTTTAATTTCTGACACTCATGGGTACTTAGACCCTAAAGTAGAAAAATACTTTAAAGAGTGTGATGAAATTTGGCATTTAGGAGATGTAGGAAATATCGATGTGATTAAACAGCTCACTAAAATAAAACCGGTTAGAGGGGTTTATGGAAACATAGACGGACAAGACATCAGGAACATTTTTCCTGAAGAATTAAAGTTTAAATGCGAAGAGGTTAAAGTTTGGTTGGTACACATTGGAGGTTATCCTAATAGATATGCTAAAAACATAAAAAAAAGAATTGAGTTTAATTCTCCTGATTTATTTATTAGCGGCCATTCACACATCTTAAAAGTAATGTACGATAAGAAACTCAGCTTACTTCACATGAACCCAGGAGCTGCAGGTAAAAGTGGATTTCATCAGGTAAAAACCTTAATTCGGTTTACCATCGATAAAAAAGAGATTAAAGAGTTAGAGGTTATTGAATTGGGGCCTAAATAAAAAAAATACTACAACGAATTAGAAGTTCTCCCTAAAAAATCTGTTAAAAGCATTTATGGTATACCCATGGTCAAGACCTCAGAATATTTTTACTAAAGAATTAAAGTTGAATTGCGAAGCGCCTAAAGTTTGGTTGGTACACATTGGAGCTTCCCCAATAGATAGGCAAAAACATTAAAAACGCATCGAGTTTAATCCGCCTGATTTATTTATTAGCGACCATTCACACATTTTAAAAGTAATGGTTGATAAGAAACTCAGCTTACTTCAGAATAACCCAGTATTCATCAGGCAAAAACCTTAATTCGGTTTACCATCGATAAAAAAGAGATGAAAGAGTTAGAGGTTATTGAATTGGGGCCTACCCCCCCCAACAGGTTAGAATATCTCTCAACAGAAACAATTAATATTATACAGAATGTGAGTTGCATTAAAACGTGGCACAGAACAGCATCAGTATCATCAATTAAAAATGAAGAAAATACTACTACTTTTAATTATTTCATTTGACTTCATATCAAATGGACAAGGACAGAATTTGATTATTAACCCTAGTGCTGAATCTAATCCATTGACTTCGGGATGGACTTCTGTTGCAACTGGGACAAGTTGCTTTACTGGATCAAATTGGAGAATTCAAGGAAATCAAAACGAATATCCTGCAGCCCAAAATGGGCTATATTTTTTTTATTCAGGATGTGGGGCCAGTGATGGTGAAATTTATCAAGATATTGATGTATCGGCAAACGTAACACAAATTGATGCAGGATCCCAAACCTTTACTTTTTGTGGTTATACCCAATCATTTTCTCAAACCCCTCCAGATCTTGCACGCATGATCGTTGAATACAGAGATGGTTCATCAGCTGTATTAGAATTCTATGACACTGGTGAAACTCAAAATCGTGGTGTATGGTTTAAATATACAGATGCAAGAACTGCTCCTGTTGGAACTAGATTTATAAGAATAAGACTAATTTCTGTAGCGAATAATGGTAATTCCGTTGATGCTTATTTTGATAATCTTTCATTAACTACTCTTAATTTAGGCAATGATACCACCCTTTGCCAAGGAGAATCAATAACTCTTGACGCAACCACCCCAAACGCCACTTATCTCTGGGAAAACGATTCAACCCATCCAACTTTAAATGTTACTCAACAAGGAATTTATTGGGTAGAAGCGACCACTATTTGTGGGGTTTCAACAGACACTATCCATGTAACCTTCAATCCTATATCAACTCTTAATTTAGGCAATGATAC
>JAWUVT010000140.1:0-59660 GCA_034112225.1 Flavobacteriales bacterium
GCTAAAAACTGCTCGGAACACCAATTTTCATCACAGAAAACCAAATGATGATTTCCGGTTTCCATAGCCACTTGATAATACAATTCATCCCATCCTGACTTTAAAAAGGCAATGTCATCGTCTACTTTAAAACAAAAATCATAATCAATTCCTTCTAAAAAATCCAATAGAGTGTTCATCTGTTGATGAACTCCTATTCTATTGTTTTTAAGAATATGAATTTTAACATCTTCAATTTTTAAAACCTCTAAATATTCAAGTGTTCCATCAGTTGAACCGTCATCTGCAATTATGACGGTCCAAATAACCTCATTTGACTTAGAGTTACTCCATGAATCAATGCATTTTTTTAGATATTTTAACCTATTGAAGGTTGTTATGGCTAAGACAAATGTCATAAACACTTTATAAATAACTCGTAAATATGGTCAGCAACTTTAAGTTTCCTATTTCCTGAATTTTGCAGTAACGATTCCATACCTCTTATCTGAATTGGTATGATCATATTTAATGTTACTTTCAATTGATTGATAACATCCTTTTTCAAATTTTTCAAAATGCTTTTCTGATATCAATTTAAAGTCTTTTTTAAATTGATCTACGATATCAAAAGAGAAAAATATGGGTTCACAAGGCGTCGGGTCATGATTTACATCAGAAATCAGTAAAAATGTCCCCCCTTTTTTAAGTACCCTAATAATTTCTAAAATCGTTTCTTCTAAATTATCTACATGATCTAAAGAATTAAAACTACAAACAACATCAAAGTAGTTATCTTCAAAAGGAATATTTTCACTCCCAGAGCTAATATATTTCATTTGCTGCTTATTTGCTCCTAGTTTCAAATATTCATCTGCCAAAGGATCTAGTCCAACTCTCTCTTTTGTATTGTTAGCCCATTCTAAACTGCCTCTTGGACCACAACCTATGTCAAGAACTTTACTATTTGAATAAAAATCATAGTCTAAATCGAAAAAATCCGTATAGAAATAATTATAATGGGTATTATAGTTTGATAATTCTTTTTCTATTTTTTTTCTATCTATCCAATACTCTAACTCTGCTTTTCCTTTTATATCCGTTATATTATTTTCCATATATGTAATTAATTAATGATTTAAAATTTATTTATGCTTAAAACCTCTAAACGACTAATCTTAAAAGACTTCATCTGAAATTTTCAGAATCCTAATGAAGTCCTTTGATTTAGAGTTATTCCATGAGTCAATACATTTCCTATGCAAATTTAATCCATACTAAGTTACTAGCGTAAAAAAAGATGTCAATTAAAATCCTTTTCTAACGTTCATCCTTCTAAAAATAGCTCCAATTTTTAAAAACCACAACGGCAAATGATCATAAGTATCTGAGTACCAAAAAAGTTGATCTTCTTTTTTTTGAATAACATCATTTTTATGCGCTATTTGTTTATTTTTAAACGAGGAATCAATCTGGAATTTCGTTATAAGGTTATTTAATTTTTCTTCGTTTCCAAGAACTGTTTTCAATTGTTTTTGAGTTACAGAAGTGTTATTAACTATTTTAGTGTCTAAAACTTTCCGTTCCTCCATTAACAACTCAATTTGATGATCTATTTGTCCCTGAATTGTAACAAAATCTTTAAAAACTTCAGGACTAAGAGTCGCATCAATAATTGCAGGAATACCTCTCTTTTCTGACTCTAAAATTAAATCTACTAAAAGGTTCTTAGCCACTCTTGAGTTGATTAAATAGGTAAACTCAACATTTACATAATGTACAAAATCATTATAATTTTTTACGAAATTTTCAAATTGAATATCCGTAAAGAAATCCCCTCTTAAGCTGTAATTATAACTAACATTTTCAAATGCTAGCAATAAAAAAAATTCTTTAAGATGATCCATCATCCCCACACTTCCCATCTCAAACCGATCAAACAAATGCGTTAGCGAATAAAAAACAGAATAAACATGCTTATCTGTTAAGGTTTGAGTAACTCCTTTTTCATTGGTATAATAATCATATAATGATTCTTTTAAAAGAACAACATGATCACTACGGTAACAAGCAAATGGAATTGTGCTCAAATCCTGATGATGGATCCATGGGGTAAAGAAAATAGCATTGGATTCCCATACAGATCGTTTAAATATTTTATTCCAAGGAGCAGGATTTATTATTGAGCCACATATAAATTCAAAGACTTGGTTGCCATTATAACTAATTTTTTCTAGATTAAGTATTTTATTATTGGTCCAAGAATAAGAATAATCAGCATTAATCACCGAAAACGAATGAATAATTAAATCCGGATTATTGCTTTCCTCTATTGTTTTTATTACCTTTTCCAATAATTTTTCACTAGGTAGATCATCTATATCTTGAAAAACAATATATTGACCTTTAGCAACGTTTAATCCAATATTTCGAGCAGTACCAGCACCAAAATTGTTAAGTGTTTTAATGATTACATGATGACTAAGAACTTCCTTGTATTTCAGTAAGATATCCAAGGAAGAATCTGAGCTAAAATCATCTACAAAAATAAATTGAACATGACTTATTTTTTGAGCTGTGTATTTTGCGATAAACTTATCAATAAACAATTCAGCGTTAAACACAGGAACAACTACACTTATTAAAGGTTTAACATCGTTATCTTCAGCACTTACAACGACATGCAATCTATTTAATAAAGTATTGATTTTATCAAAAGAATTTAACTCTATGCAACTGTCTTTTAGTGCTTCAAAAAAAATACTGGCCAATGAAGTAGAGAAATCAATCGTATTGTTATCGTCTAAAAATTGATCTATTTTGACTAGTGCTAAATGAAAAAGAGATTCATTTAACTCCCATATGTTGATTAAATATGTCCATCTATTGATAAAAAAATTAGAAATAACTTCTTGATTGTTTAATTGGCTATTCAAAGTCAATAATACCTCAGAAATGTCTTCGATATGCTTCCGTTTAGTTTTCTGTCGAGTAATAGAAACACCATCCTGTCTATAAAAAACAAGGGAATGGTTTATGATTTCTATTGTACGAGCCTCCTGAAAGGCTTGAGGTGTATATTCTAAATCTTCATAATACCTGTGTAAGGGGAATTGAATTTTTTTAACGATTTCGGTTTTGTACACTTTATTCCATACCGCAGGATTAATCTTATCTAAGGAAAGGCGAAGAAGACCCTCTTCGCTAGTTACCACCTCTTGAATGGGTTCATAACTCCAACTAACATCGTTAAACTTAATCGCTTTAAATCCAAACACATAAATATCCGCAGGTTTTTTAGTAGAAATGGATGTAATTATTTTTTGAATACCACCTAAGGCATACCAATCATCTGAATCTAAAAATGTAGTAAACTTTCCGTTAGCTTGAGCAATACCAGAATTTCTTGCTCCTCCAAGACCTAAATTCTCCTGATGCCGAATAATTTTAGCAGTAACTGGATGATCCTGCAACTTTCTTTCAACTATTTCCATTGAATTGTCAGGTGACTTATCATCAACAATTAGGAGTTCTATTTGACTTAACGCAGTTTTGCTACTATTTAAAATAGAGTCCAGACATTGCTCAATATAATCTTCAACATTATATATTGGAATAATGATTGTTAATATCGGTTGAATCATGAATTTGTATTAAAATTTGCTAATGCCCAGTGCATTAATTTACTATGAGATTCTAAATTCCTTGCCCCTCTAATTGAGCTATATTTAACATCTGCTATAACAATATTGGGATATGCAACGAAACATTGTTCTGTATATTTTTCATAGACATTACCTAAGGGTAAATTATCAAAAGGAGTTTCCATTTTTGATAGTTCATTCAAAACCTCTTTAAACACAGAGTTATGAATCCCTAAAGCAAAAGATCCACATGTTTTAAGTTTAACTGGAGTATAATGAGGGGAAGAGGGACTAAAACTAGACAATCCATAATCTGAAGCTCCAAACAATAGAACTTTCCATTTATCTTTATTAATTTGTTGAAGCCATTTTTTTGCTTTTGTTTCAAAATCTAAATCAAACAAACAATCGTTATCAAAGACAAGAATACTATCATATTTGTTCTTAATAGCATCTCCCAGTAAACGTTCCATCGTTTTTAGATATCCAAAAGCACCTCGACTTTCAATAAACTTTTTTTTGTACGATTTTTCAAGGTCCGTAGATACAGGCCTTCCATTATACAACTCCCAAAATTTATCAAATTTTGAAGCCTTCCCATTCACGGCATTAAATATTGCGTAATCAATATTTACATGCTTCATCCTCCTTTCAATAACAGGAATATTTTGATGCTCCGAAGACATATTTAATACGAATGTTTTCTCAAAAAAATCATTTACTATACTTGACATAAAAATTATTTACTTAATACCTCCTCTATTTAAAGCCTAAGATTAAAGACTTCACTTCATTTATTTTAGCCGAATGATCCTTAAAAAACTAAACCCCTTTTTTTTAACTGGCTTCGAAAACCTAAAAATTTAAGACAGGTCTCATTTCATTACTATTTTATATTTGTTCATTTTATCCTTTTCAATACCAATAAGCATTTCATTAGCATTTGAATCCCTAAGTAAATTTGACACACACTTCTCAATAAGTGCTGAATTAAAGCGATTTAAGTGTCCTTCTATTATTTCTAAAAACTTTAATATACATTCTTTTTTATCCATTTTTAAAAATACAAACTGATCAATTTGTGTTTTAACTTTCTCTAAAGCATCAATTAGTAATTGTTCATCTAATTGCCAAATACGCAGATGATACGTCCATCTATCATAGAAAAAATTATATTTCACATCGTTTGTAAAGTCGGAATTCAACAAAATATCTAGTACTACAAAAGTTCCATCAACATGCTTTACAGTCGTCTTTTGACGGGTATAACCGTTCCCATCTTGTCGGTAGGCAACTACCTTTTCTTTCACTAACCTTAACTCTTTTACACTTTTTAATGCCAATGGAGTAAAAGCTAAATCCTCATAATATATATTTTCCTCAAATAGTAAATTTTTAAAAATTTTCTTTGGGAATATCTTATTCCATACTGCCGAACTAAATTTATCTCGACTATATAAAACAACAGCTTGAGTACTACTTATCACATCATTTTTCTCGGGCAAATAACCCCAAATTCTTTCTCCATCTTTAGTGGCATCAAATCCATAGATAGAAATTTGATCCTCTTTACTACTTAAGGCCATATCAATTATCTTTTGAAACCCACCTTCCAAAAGATAATCATCCGAATCTAAAAATCCTACAAATTTTCCACAAGCATATTTAACCCCGATATTCCTAGCACAACTTTGTCCTCTGTTCAAACGATGATTTACAAGTTTAAACTTTTCTGGATACTTTCTAATATATTTTTCGGCGATAAACTTACTTTTATCATCAGAAAAATCATTAACTAATATGATTTCAAAACTGTCAGTTTTGGTTTTATCAAAATCAACTACTATTGAAGATAAACATTTCTCCAAATAGCTATCCACATTATAAAAGGGTATCACCAAACTAAAAAGTAGTTCTCTTTTTTGAATTGTATTCTCTATGATATCTGGCAAGTAACTTAGCTCATCTTTATTCATTACCAAAAGTTCTTTAATTTGAGAGCCTTTTGTATCAACAAGATCTACTTTAGTTAATATACTTTCCCATTCTTTTTTATACTGATCTTTTTCAATATTCTTATTTACTAAGTTAAAACCTTCAGAGATACTCATCTCTTGAGTCAATAAAACCTGATTAAGTTCTTTTTTTATTCCATGATTCAAAGCTTCAAGAGATTTAAAAGAAACATCATGTTTCCTTAGTACTTCTTGTAAGTTATCTCCAACATGAACACCTAACTGAGTAGTTAACTTCTCAACACCTTTAATTTCAAGATAAAGATCATTATTAAGTTTTTCTATAGCGCTGTTTGTTAAGGATTGCAATGTCCCTAAAGCTGCTAACTTCTCCTTAAAATCATTCTGCAACAACAGCTGTTCGGTCGCATTTTCATCGATTTGCTCTTTAAGTTGATGCTGTAACAAGGTGATATTTGCAGCGGAATCTTGCAACGCGCTCTTTAGTTCTTGCTGAACCGAAAGTTGCCCCAATGATTTTTCATTGACCTGGTCTTTAAGTTGATGCTGTAACAAGGTGAATTGAGAAAGAGACTGCTTCAATTCTTCTTTATTCTTTTCTAGCATCGAAATTTGAGCTGCTGACTTTTCTTTTAGCTCTTCTTTGATGCTTATTTGTTCGGAGGAGATGTTCTCCGACAATTCGGACAGCTTACGATCTGAAGCATTACCTAATTCCTTTAGCCCCAAAGAAAGTTCCTGAAATTTGCTTCGCATTTCATTTTCTACATCCTTATTCAGTTGACCAACTAAGGTTTCAAAACTTGCCATTCTTTCTAGGACAGCTGAGAAATCTTCTGTTTGTTTTTTATTGATTTTTTTTAATCCTAGGTCTACCCATCTATAGGTTACCACAAGTAAATAAAGTAATAAAATAACCAATTCGATAAGAACGAATGTAGCAATGCAGTTAACAAATAGCAACCCTTCACTAAGGCCAAATCCTCCTAACCCTAAATTCAAAAAGGTTAAAACAATAACTATCGATTTAATTCTCCCTATCATTGTATTCATTCAATATCGTTTTGTTTGTAATGCATAAAGAGTACTCCATAAAATAAGATTGACCAATATCAACCCTTGATTACTTCCTCCAACATTTTCAATCCAAAAATTTACTGCAAAGAACGCAATAACTCTCCAAATAAGTTGCTTTTTTATCTTTTATTGATGAGATAAGTAAGCAGAGAAAACAAAGCAAAAGAACCTTACATCGAAATAGGTTTTGCTGAAAAAGTCTCTTTGAGAGAGACAACTCACCTAGTCGTATAGAAAATATGCTTACAAGGGAGCTTAACGCATTTTTATTCTATTTGAAAAAATATCGGAGACTATTAAAAGTGTTTTGCTAGGTATGAATGCAAGGTTATTTTTATAGTATTGGGAATAACCTTGCATTTTAAAACCATTTTAGTCCTGCTGAATAAAGTCAGACTACTGATAAATAATAATTTATGCATGATTCATAACTTTGTCAGCAAGCGCGAAATATTAACGTACGCTGCAATGCGCACTATCAGTTAACTATTTTTTACCGAATTAAATGTTGGATCAGAGCTGACACTCCTACCATCCGATCATTCATTTTTAAAAAAACACGCCAACAAGCTATTTAAAATATCGTTTTAAAGCATCTTTCCAATAGGGAACAAGCACCCCTAATTGTTTAATTTTTGTTTTATCCAACACGCTGTAGTGAGGTCGTTTCGCAGGCAAAGGATATGCGGAAGTTGGAATGGCATTCACTTTTATTTTTTTACCTGCCAATTCAAAAATAGCAAGGGCAAAATCATACCAACTGGCAACACCCTCATTACTAAAATGATAAATTCCGTAAGCTTTAGATTGGCATGAAATAAGATGAAGAATCGCATTGGCTAAGTCAGCAGCATTGGTTGGTGTACCCACCTGATCAACAATTACATTCAATTCAGTTCTTTCTTCAGCTAAGCGAAGCATGGTCTTTACAAAATTATTTCCAAATTGGGAGTACAACCAAGAGGTTCTGATAATAAAATGTTGTATCACTTCTTTCTGAACTGCAATTTCGCCAGCTCGTTTCGTCTGACCATAAACACCAAGTGCTTGAGTTGGAGAACTCTCATTATAGGGCATATTCTTGGAACCATCAAATACAAAATCTGTTGATACGTGAATCAAAACAGCTTTATTTGCTGCACATGCTTTGGCTAAATGAGTTGGACCAATCTCATTCACTAAAATTGCGCGTTCAACATCTTCTTCTGCTTGATCTACAGCAGTGTAGGCTGCACAATTAATACAGTAATCAAAATGGTGTTCTTCAAATATCCCTTCAACTTCTTTTTCTTTGGTAATGTCTAATTCCTTGGAATTAGAGAAAAAAAATTCCATCCCCGAAAATTGAGTTGCCAACAGCTTAAGCTCGGAACCCAACTGTCCATTGGAGCCTGTTACTAGGATCTTCACAACTTGAGTTGTTTAATTGTAGGGAGCACTTTATCTTTATCTGAAAGCTGGATGGAAGATAATGGCACTTTCCAATCTATCCCTATGTCTTTATCGCTAAAAAGGATTCCGCCTTCTTGAGTAGGTTCATAAACATTATCTACTTTATAAAAGAATTCGGCCGATTCGGAAAGCACAATAAATCCATGAGCAAAGCCTCGGGAAACAAAAACTTGCTTTTTATTTTCTTCACTGAGTTCAATGGAAACATGCTGCCCAAATGTAGGAGAATCCTGTCGGATATCAACCGCAACATCCAATACGGAACCTTTCAACACTCTAACCAATTTAGCTTGCGCATGTTCTCCATTTTGAAAATGAAGCCCTCTCAACACGCCATAGGAGGAAAGGGATTGATTATCTTGTATGAAATTAACTTTATAGCCTATCGCTTTTTCAAAAAGATCTTGTTTGTAGCTCTCAAAAAAATAACCTCTTTCATCTCCAAACACTTTAGGTTCGATAATAAAACATCCTTTTAATTTAGTTTCTTCAATTTGCATTTATTCTTCTCTTTTTACAATGTCCATTAAGTATTTTCCATAGCCACTCTTTACTAAAGGTTCGGCTATCGTTTTTAATTGGGCTACGGAGATGTATCCCATTCTAAAGGCAACCTCTTCGATAGATCCAATCTTCAAGCCTTGTCTCTCTTCTATTACTCGAACAAACTCACCTGCTTGCATCAAGGAATTAAAGGTGCCCGTATCTAACCAAGCAGTTCCACGATCTAAGATCGATACTTTTAATTTATTTCTTTTCAAATATTCTTCATTTATCGTGGTAATTTCTAATTCGCCTCGGGATGACGGTTGAATGTTTTTGGCAATTTCAACAACGTCATTGTCGTAAAAATACAAGCCTGGAACTGCATAATTAGATTTTGGCTTTTCAGGTTTTTCTTCTATAGATACAGCCTTCCCAGTAGTATCAAATTCAACAACTCCATACCGTTCAGGATCATTTACATAATAAGCGTAAACGACTCCTCCTTCAAGGTTATTATTACTTTGTAAGAGTGTTCCCATACCAGAGCCATAAAAAATATTATCGCCTAGGATTAAGGCCACTTTATCGTCTCCAATAAATTCTTCTCCAATTATAAATGCTTGAGCTAATCCGTCTGGACTGGGTTGTTCTGCGTACTCAATTTCACATCCAATTTGACTGCCATCTCCTAATAACTTCTTGAAGTGAGGCAAATCATGCGGGGTAGAAATGATTAAAATTTCATGAATCCCAGCCAGCATCAATGTAGATAATGGATAGTAGATCATCGGCTTATCGTAAACCGGCATCAACTGTTTACTTACAGCCAGCGTTAACGGGTGCAATCTGGTTCCTGAACCTCCTGCTAAAATTATACCTTTCATTTTTTTCGTTTTTGTATTCAATTCTCGAGTTCATCACCCGTTTCTACTTTACTCTTCTTTAAATTCTTTTTTTTTTAAACTTAATGAAAAAATCACGCTTTATCAGATAAATTGACATTCACCTTGCTTAGTGTTAGCATACTGATCAATAAGCTCATCAAAACCACGCCTTGATTTCTGCCTAAAACATTTTCAGTTAAGCAAGCTAAAGAAAAAACGAATACGATTCCAAATAATATCCCGTTTTTATCTTTTATTGATTTTATCAGTAAATAGCTCAGAAAAAAAAGAAAGACACCAAACCCAACAATCCCATTGGAAAGTAATACGTCTAGGTACTGATTGTGACAGTTATAATTACTGTTAATTGCAAAATAGAAGTTCTTGCTGGTATAATTTTTAATGAGGTCATCCTGCACATCCCCTATTCCACTTCCAACTATTGGTCGTTTTTTAATTTCATCAACGGCACAAGTCCAAAGAGCAATTCTGGTATTCAATCCATTCCAATTTTCTTTTTTTATTTTCCCGTTAAAATGATTGATAGGGTTGGTATTCTCAAATTGAAATTCTACGTGGGTTATACTGTCAAACCTTTTTAACACTTTGGGAAACAAAACAATCAAACCGAACACAAAAAATAGCAATCCGACTAATAAGGCTAGGGTCTGTTTTCTATTTATTTTAGTAACGATTAAGAGAACAACAAATCCTCCGATTAATAACGCCATTGTTAAGATAGATGTTCTTGAGGCTAATAAATACTGATTGACAACTAAGAACACCAAAACAAGAACAGCCCCGACCTTCTCTAGTGGATATGTTAACTTATCTGTATACCAAAAGTAAAACAATCCTACCACCGCAAAATTAATGTACATGGCAAAGTATACGGCTTGTTTACCAACATATTGAACGATATTATCGCTATAAAACCAACCACTATCACCTGTTTCAAGATAAGTATTCCATTGTGTTAACATCCCTATTAGAGGAAGGATACTCACCAAACCGATAAAAAATTTAAAAGTGAGCTCTTTTTGCTTAACAGTCATTGGTGCAAGGCCATAAACAAGAGGAAACAACAACAACGGAAGTCTCAATTCAATTATTTTCCAGGCTTGCATCGTCTCTTCAGAATAAAAAGCAGAAACCGCAAAAGTGAGGAATAAAGAAATGAGCACGAACCAATCTCTTGAAGAGGCTAAAATTTTCAATTTACTGCCGATATTTCTATCGATGAACACCGTCAGCAACAACAAACCAATCATCGCATTGGCAATCAACAAACTTGACGTTAAATGAAAAAAAAGTAATGCTACCGTTAGAGCCAATACTATTTTAGACCTACCCATCACTTTACCTTTTTGACTGCTCGCCCAACCTCTGTAGAGCAATATAAAGCTGTTCATATTCTAAACCACACCGAAAGCGATTGTAATGCCTTTGATAGATCTCCACTGAGTTCTCAGAAAGTTGTTTCAACTTTTTATTGTGAAACCTCAAAAATTCAATATAATCAATTGCTTTTTCTTTGGTTTCGAATAAATATCCATTTACTCCTGTAGTCACAACATCTAGATTACCAGCACATTTATTCAACACCAAGGGCAATCCAAAAGATAACGCTTCTATTGTTGCTAAAGACAAGCCTTCCCATGACGAAGTAGACAAATACAAATCCGCTTTTGTTAAGGCTTCATAAACCTCCTCTTTTGAACACCATCCGGTTATCTTAATGTTTTTACTGGTCAATACCTCTTTCAACTCCCCATCTCCAATCCAAGTAAATGAAATAGAAGGATCATTTTTATAATAACTCGCAATCTCATTAAATAAGCGCGGATTTTTTTGTATTGTAATTTTACCACAGAAGGCGACATTAAAAACAGCGTTTTCTTTTGCTAAACTCTTTTGGTTTTCAGCAAGGGTTACTCCATTCTTTATCTTTCGTGTTTTAATGCCAAGCTTCTCATACGCTTCAAGTTCTGAATTGCAAGAACTTACAATTACGGTGTTGTTTTGATGAATTGTTTGTTCAATCCATTTATACAGTGTTTTCTTTCTTTTAGAGATATCTGTTCTTAAAAAAGAGGCGGCATTTGGGGTGTATACCACCGTATTGCCTTTGCTATTTTTACGAATAAACTGACCTAAAACTCCAGCCTTTGACGAGTGTAAATGTAAAACATCATATTGATAGCGTTTCAAAATCTTTTTTAATTCAAAAAAAGCCTTAAGATCTTGACTCAGCTTAATCTCTCGTTTAGCATTATTCCACTTCACAAATGTAGCTTGCCCCTTATATTCTAATTTTATTTTTTCGATGGATCGGCAATCCTTTCGCTCTCCATGGACAATAATGTGTTCATGCTTGGGCATGCTAAATACTAATTCTTGCAAAAAAGTATTGATCCCTGTGGCAAAAGGTTCAACTACATGTACGATGATCATTAAATACCTTTTTTTTAATTTTTAAAATAGTGTTATGTCCTAAGCCCATTAAAACCAAATTGAGTATCATTCCATATAAAAAACGAAAATTAAGAGGGCTAAAAGTATAGATAATCTTTAATTTACTTTTATTCTGCTCCTTCCTTTTGGTAGAGGATATCCCTGCTTCCGTATACGCTACACTGGTAAGAAATGCTGGAAGATTAGCGACTCTGAATTGATTGGTCACCTTATAGAAATAAGCATAATCTTCCGCAGCTTCATATTCTAATGGATATTTCCCTAATTCTTCAACTACGGAATAACGAAACATCGTTGAAGGATGAATTAAAGAACACCTTACAGACATTCCTCGTTGAATCTCTTTGTGAGTTAAAGGTGGTTTCTTACAGAAGATAACCTTCCCTTCACCATCTATCCACTTCACCCAAGAACCAACTAATACAATGTCTTCATTTTTTAGTAAGAAATTCTCTTGTAATTCAAATCGATTTCGCACACATACATCTCCACTATCAATCCTTGCAATAAATTGATACGCTTTATCATTCAAAAGATAATCTAGCCCAACATTTAAAGCATTTGTTATGCCTTTATTCTTATCTAACTTCAGTAATTCAAGCTGAACATTGGCATTCAATTCCTTTTGAAGCGTTTCAAGATCAGGCAACATCTCACCGACACTTCCATCATCAACAACCAATACGTCAATACCTTCCTCATGATAAATAGACTGAAGTGTTTTAACTAAACACGCTAAATTATTATAATGTGGTATAAGTACAACTGTGTTCATCTTTGATTCTCAATTCTCGTGAGCGAAATTATAATATTTATTTGTCTCAACAGGGAATAAATTGATATAAAACAACTTAATTTATAATGGAAGAAGATAGTCCGATTAAAAGGCCGAGTCAATGCCACTATAATCTAAGGCATTAAACAACAACAATCTATCAGCTAGAAAAAGGCGAGACAACCTATACGTAAGTTCAAAAATCGGAGATATAAAAAGCAAGGTTTACAGTTTTGGTAGAGTACCAAAACATTGTCAATTAGACTGTAATACCCAAAAAAAAGAAGATATTATATATTTTGCTGAAAAAGTCTCTTTTAGAGAGAGACAACTCACCTAATCGTATAGAAAACATCCTAAAAGTGCGTTTAACGCATTTTTATTCTATTTGAAAAAATATTGGATACTATTAAAAGTTTTTTTGTTAAGTACAAATGCAATGTTACTTTTATAATATCGGTAATAAAATTGTATTTTAAAAACCCTTTAGTTATACTTAACAAAGTCAAACTATTGATCCAGAAAGGGTTAGGGAAATAACAGAAAAAAGAGTTCCATGGCATAAAGCCATTGATGCAAGAACACATCCCCTTTCATTAGTAAGGGCTGAGTACGGCAAAAGAATAACAGGTCATAAGCAACGTGATGACATGAGTTCCTAAAATGTTGTGCAAGCTTTAAAAGGACAACGAAACAGACAGTGTTTAAATTACACTTCCATCCACCACTCCCATAGAGGATTTCGGCATGCATCTTCTCTTGGTCAAAATGAATTGATATTAAACGCTAGAAAACAAACCATGACTGATGGTTCTCAAAACGCTTTAGTTGAAAGAGTTCATGGATTTAAAAAAGCCCTTTGTGAATGCTACTTTCGGAAACTTACTTCAGGAAAACTCCTTTCCGTAAGCTAGAGCATAGAGAACCATTTTTTTATGCCAACTCAATTGATCCCCTGCGATAGTCCTTGTCCAGTTTTAATTGAAAAGAGCTATTCTTAGCGATTTAAAGAATAAATTTTAAAAGAAAAGAGAAAATGTTTGATGTTTAGAAAAAAATCATACATTTGCAGTCCTTAAAAATTAAGTAAAAAAAAGAAAAGATATGGCTAATCACAAGTCTGCGTTAAAGAGAATTAGACAAACAGCAACAAGAACACTTAGAAATAAGTATCAACATAAAACTACTCGAAATGCGATAAAAGCACTTAGAGCATCTACTGAGAAGACAGAAGCTGCAGCAATGTTGCCGAAAGTTTCTGGAATGTTAGATAAGTTAGCGAAAAGAAATATTATTCATAATAATAAAGCGGCTAACATTAAATCTAAATTAACGAAGCTTGTTGCTTCTTTATAAGAGTCAATCGTATAAATAAAAAAAAGGCTTTCTGAAAAGAAAGCCTTTTTTTTATGCTTTATATTTATATTTGCTAAAGTAGTAATGCATAAAAATGTGCTCAATAAATCCTTCGACAAGCTCAGGATATTGATAATAAGGAAAGCGACATGATAAGATTAGCAATAAATGGTTTCGGAAGAATAGGGCGATCACTAACCAGAGTGTTACAACAGTATGATACAATTGAAATTGTTGCCATTAACGATTTAGCAGATGCGAACACCTTAGCTCATTTATTAAAATACGACTCCGTTCACGGTAAATTTAATGGTGAAATTTCTGCTACAGAAAACTCCATTTGTATGCATGGAAAAACTATTCAAATTTTAAATAAAAGAGACCCCAAAGAACTGCCTTGGGGAGCATTAAATATTGATATCGTTATCGAATCTACAGGGTTATTTTTAACGAAAGAACTAGCGACTCAGCACTTAACAGCTGGAGCAAAGAAAGTAATTCTTTCGGCACCTCCAAAAAGCGAAGACATTAAAACGATTGTTTTAGGAATTAACGATCAAACTATTGACGGAACAGAACAGCTCATTTCTAACGCCTCTTGTACAACCAATGCCGCTGCGCCTTTAATTAAAGTTTTACACGATTTATACCACATCGAAAGTGCTTACATTACTACTGTTCATTCTTACACCAGCGATCAGCCCTTACACGATTCTCCACATAAAGACTTGAGAAGAGCAAGAGCTGGGGCACAGTCAATAATTCCAACAACAACTGGTGCCGCAAAAGCAATCACCAAAATATTCCCTGATTTAGATGGAAATATTGGAGGCTGCGGAATTAGAGTTCCTGTTCCTAATGGTTCTTTAATAGACATTAGTGTAATTCTTAAAGAAGACACCACGGTAGAAGCGATAAACGAAGCCTTTAAAGAAGCTTCAGTCACTTATTTAAAAGGAATTTTAGAATACACTGAAGACCCTATCGTCTCTATTGATACTATTGGAAACCCTTCTTCGTGTATTTTTGATGCTGAATTAACTTCTATTACTGGACATATGGTAAAGTTAGTAGGCTGGTACGATAACGAAATGGGGTACTCCAATCGCTTAGCGGAGTTGGTTTTGAAATTGAGTAAACAAGGTTAACCTACCTTTACTCCAACATGCTGCAAATCTTTCCAAAAATTAGGATATGATTTTACCACCACATTTTCATCCTCAATAGTTATTGGATTTTGCATTGCTAATGGAGCAAAGGCCATTGCCATTCTGTGATCCTCATAGGTTGCTAAGCTGGTGCTACCCTCCTGAATTAAAGATTCAATCACTCCTCCCTGTGTGGTTCCAAATGATGAATTCAGCAGAATATCATCCCCTTCAACATCAATTGAAAAACCAAGTTTCGTTAACTCAGTGTGTAAGGCAGCAATTCTATCCGTTTCTTTTATTCTTAATGTTTTTAAGCCGGTAAGCTTTACTTTCGCATTTAAAGCGGCACAAGTTACCGCAACTGTTTGTGCAATGTCTGGACAGTCCTTAAAATTGAGTATTGAGATTTGAGTATTAAGTATTGGAGATTTAGTCAATCGGATTCCGCCTTCAATAAATTCGGTTGCAACACCAAAGCTTTTATAAATTTCTTGAACAACAGAATCTCCTTGTAAACTTTCTTTCTTTAATCCGTACAACGTAATGTCGGCTTCTTTCGCTAAAGCGACCATGCTGTACCAATAGGAAGCAGCACTCCAATCAGCTTCAACTTTAAAACCCTTGCCTTTATATTCTCCAGGGGCCACAACTATTGAATGGTCTTTCCAATGCACCTCGGCTCCAAAATAACGCATCATTTCAATGGTCATATTCACATAAGGTTTCGAAATGAGCTCCCCTTCAAAAGCGATGATTAACCCTTTCTCTAATTTAGGAGCAATCAGTAATAGTGCTGAAATGTATTGGCTACTTATTCCGCCATCAATTGTCACTTTTTCTCCAAACAATTTCTTTCCTCTAATTTTTAATGGAGGATATCCTTCCTTTTCTTGGTAAGAGATTTCTGCGCCCATTTCTCTCAATACTTCCACCAATACTTGTATTGGTCTTTCTTTCATTCTTTGAGCACCGGTTAATACCACTTCTTTATTTTGAATGGCTAAATAAGCAGTTAAAAAACGCATGGCCGTTCCTGCTAAATTCACAGACAATTTATCGTCCTGTGAGCTTAACAACTCTTTTAAAACGATCGTATCGTTTGAAATAGACAGTTTCTCTAGGTCAAATACCCCGGCACTCAACGCTTGAATAATTAAAGCCCGGTTACTTTCGCTTTTAGAAGAGGTTAAATGAATTTCTCCTTTTAAAATCGCCGAAGAATGGGATAAGGTAATTGCCATTATTCTTTAGTTATAGCGTTATAATAACTTAAACTATCCAAGATTAACTCAACTCCAATTTCGTGATTAAAATCTCCTGCTCCAATTTTTGATAACAGCGTAAAATTTATTTCATTTTTTTCATTCTTTTTGTCGTGCTTCATCAGCTCAATATAGGAATGAAAATTTAAATCTGCTAAGGCATAATGGTGATAAAAACTACTTATTGTTGCAGTAATCTCTTTTAAATCGGAGGTGCTCATCTGATTACTTTTATTAGAAATATAACTTTCACAAATCATCCCTATGGCAATCGCTTCGCCATGACAAAGAGGATTTTCATCGTTTTTCAAAGAAAAACTTTCTATGGCATGGCCAATCGTATGCCCAAAGTTCAACAACTTTCTTTCGTTCTTTTCGAAAGGATCATTTAAAACAATAGCATTCTTAATCTGAACAGATCTTAAAATCAACTCCAACCAATTTTCAGAATCAGAAAGCATTCCCTCTTTTAATTCACGCCAATAATCCGCATCTTTAATTAAAGCATGTTTTAACGCTTCTGCATAACCAGAAAGCAGTTGTCTTTTATCTAGCGTGGTTAAAAAATCAGGATAAATAAACACCCCTTTAGGCTCATTAAACACTCCGATAACATTTTTCAGCCCTTCAAAATCTACCCCTGTTTTCCCTCCAACTGAAGCGTCTATTTGTGACAACAATGTGGTTGGAATATTAATAAAATCAATCCCCCTTTTATAAGTAGAGGCAATAAATCCGCCCATATCGGTAATTACGCCACCTCCAAGGTTAATTAACAGTGATTTTCTATCTGCTTTATAATCTGCTAAAGTTTTCCAGATTTGATAGCAAACTTCTAATGTTTTACTTTCTTCGCCACTATCAATTTCAATAATTTCTGCGTTGTGTAGTATTTCATGCGTAGTGATTAGCTTCGTAACACAGTGCTCCAAGGTGTTCTCATCTACTAAAATAAACACCTTAGAATCGTTGTAAGGACGTAAATACTCATTTAACACATTAAACACATCCGCTCCAATAAAAACATCAGACGTGTTGGTTTTAATTGTTTTAATCTTACTAAGTCCCATTCAATTCTAATTTAAATGTAAAAATAGCTTATTTCTTAACGAGCGAAATCATATTATTCTACTAATTTTGATCGGTAACCTTATCATGCGTTTTTAAGATGAATTTTAACAATACAGAAATTGCTTTTTCAGGAAAAAGCAACACCGATTTAAAAAGAAGTTATTGGCTGTTTAAAATAATGGGTTGGAATTGGCTCATCAAAATCAGTCCTGTACTTCTTAAATTATTTATGCCTTTATGGATTCCTATTCCCATCATTAAAGCGACCATTTTTAAACAGTTTTGTGGAGGAGAGAGTATTGATGAGTGTGAAAAAACAATTCATTCTCTAGGGGAACACCACATCAAAACCATCTTAGATTATTCTGTTGAGGGGATTGAGGACGAAGTCGTATTTGATAAAAATGTGATAGAGGCGCTCGCGGTTATCGCTAAAGCTAAAACCAATGCAAACATTCCTTTTTCGGTTTTTAAACCTACAGGTTTTGGGAAATTTAAAATCCTTGAAAAAGTAAATTCAAAAGAGCAACTTACTTCCTCTGAAGAAGCTGAATATGTTCGTTTAGTCAATAGAATTGATCAAATATGTGCTGCAGGAGCAAAAAACAACGTGCCTCTTTTTATTGATGCCGAAGAATCCTGGATACAAGATGTTATCGATGACATCACCCTGAACATGATGCGCAAATACAATACAGAGAAAGTCATTATTTACAATACAGTTCAACTCTACCGTTGGGATAGAATTTCCTATTTAAAAGAAGTGTTAGCCACCGCGAAAAAAGAAGGCTTTAAAATTGGTATCAAACTCGTTCGTGGAGCTTATCTTGAAAAAGAAAGAGCTCGGGCAGAAAAAATGGGGTATAAAGATCCGATGCAAGCAACAAAAAGGGGTACGGATAATGACTTCAATTGGGCATTGAGCTTTTGCATTGAAAACATTTCTACGATTTCATTTTGTTGTGCTTCACATAACGAAGAAAGTAATCTATTTCTTATCGAGCTCATGAAAATGAACAACATCTCTATTCAGGATGATAGAATATTTTTCGCTCAACTTTTGGGCATGAGCGATCACATTAGCATGAACATGAGCCAAGGAGGGTACAACATTGCTAAATATGTACCTTACGGGCCAGTTAAAGAGGTTACTCCTTACTTAATTAGACGCGCTCAAGAAAACACTTCTGTTGCCGGACAGGCAGGCAGAGAGCTTTCTTTAATTCTTGGCGAGCAAGCACGACGAAAGTCAAGTTAAATTTTAAATTATCTTTGTGCAATGTATAAATTAAAATTATCGGGACTAGCCATTCTTAGTGGCTTACTGATGGGTGTTTCTTGGCCCGAGACAGGAGGCATTTCCCCACTTTTTTTTGTGGCATTTATCCCCCTACTTTTAGTGGAACATCTCGTTTCTCAACAGCCTCATCAATTAAAATCGAGGCATGTATTCTTTAATGCCTACCTCACTTTCTTTACTTTTAATGCATTTACAACCTGGTGGATCTGGAACGCGGATCCTTATGGAATGGTTATGGTGGAAGTGCTCTACTCTCTTTTTATGGCCATTACTTTTTTAGGGTTTCATAAAATTAAAAAAACACTGGGGGAGAACAAAGGTTATTTTTCGCTAGTGGTTCTTTGGTTGGGATTTGAATGGCTTCATCACAATTGGGAGCTCTCTCATCCTTGGAATACTTTAGGAAACACTTTTGCCAATTCAACGCAGCTTATTCAATGGTATGAATACTCAGGCGTTTTAGGTGGATCTCTCTGGATTTTAATCGTAAACATTTTACTTTTTAAAGTTTTTAAGAAAACCGTTCTCCTAAAAGAACCTTTAAAAAATAAGTGGAAAGCCTTAAGTTTAATCGGGGCGGTAATCATCCTCCCAATCCTTTTTTCTATTTTTCTTTATACGACACCTCCCGAAAAAGAAAATCCAATAGAGGTGGTGGTGGTTCAGCCGAATATTGATCCTTATCAGGAGAAGTTTGGAGGCCTATCGGAAGCTGAACAGATGGACAGAATCTTATCTTTAGCGAGAGAAAAAGTAACCCCAAACACAGAGTATGTGCTGGCTCCTGAGACTGCCATTCCCAGAAGTAGTGATGAACGACTCCTCGAAAATAATTACGGAATTATCGAGATCCGAAAATTTTTGAAAGCGTTTCCTCATGTAAAATTTATAATAGGGATGACTTCCTTGGTAGAGTATGGCATTAGACCCTCTAAGCCTACAGTAACCTCCCGAAGTTTTGGAACTCCTAAACAATATTATGATGTTTTTAATTCTGCAGTATTAATTGATAGTAGTGCTGTGGTACAAACTTACCACAAATCTAAACTTGTATTGGGTGTTGAGAAAATGCCCTTCCCCAAACTGCTTGCTCCTCTAGAAGACCTGGCCATTCATTTAGGTGGAACTTTCGGAAGTTTAGGTGCGGAAAAGGAAGCGCACAATTTTACGAACGGAAACTTACAAATAGCTCCAGTAATTTGTTACGAGTCTATTTATGGCGATTACGTTTCGAGCTATGTTAAAAAAGGTGCCGAACTCATTTTTATCTTAACCAATGATGGCTGGTGGGCCGATACTCCTGGTTATCGACAACATTTGGCTTACGCAAGATTGCGAGCTATTGAAAATCGAAGGAGCATTGCTAGAAGTGCAAATACCGGAAAATCTTGTTTTATCAATCAAAGAGGAGATATTATTGAGGCAACAAATTGGTGGAAAGAAGAGGCGATTGTCAATACAATTCATGCCAACCAAGAAATTACCTTCTTTACTCAACATGGCGATATTCTTGGAAGGGTTGCTGCTGCACTTTCTTGTCTACTGCTACTAGCAAGTTGGACAAAGGGACTTAAAAAGGTGTTATCGAAAAGTTAAAAGCTACTGAAGTTCACCCCTAAAACATAGGGAGATCCCTCCGTAAAGTGGAGAAAACATCGATTTACTTCTTTTGAGCTTGTTTGGCTGACAATAATGCTATCGCATCTATGTAAATGCCTTCAGCCTCTTTAGGGGATTTACAATAAAATACTAAGCTGTTATTAAATTGTTCTTCAGAGATGTTAAACCTCTCATAGACTTGATCATAGAGGGCTTGCGAATTTATTGTATCTTTATTGCTAAACGTTAACTTGATAAGTGCTTGAGTCAATTCAATTTCTGAAATTACTTCCACCATTTTATCTCTTTCGATAAAATTGGGCATAGCTTTTTCTGGTGGAGCACATGAAGTGCTCCACCCTAAAAAAATGAGGCTATAAAAAAAAATCCTTTTCATCTTAAAAAAGAAAACCCTATTCTATACCAATTAGAACAGGGTTAAATTCTTTTAATTTTATTTAGACTGCTTTTGTTTCTATTGCTTTTAGGGTTTTAGCTGCTTCAAGCATTTTTTTAATCATGCCTTGGCCATACTGACTATCACGCACATCTTTTACTTCATAAGTATCCGTTCCAATTTCTGCTTTAAACAAAAAATGATTTTGAGTTTTAACTCCTGAATCTGGTATGTTTTGAGAGTAGATGATTGCTTTTTCTTCTTCTTGTAAAATTTCAGAGGTAAATATTAAATCCGTTTTTAAGTCTGATTTTAACAACTCAATATCTCCATCACCATACATAATTTCTATTCCAAAGTCTAACCCTACAACAACTTCCAACGTTCCACTTTCGGTTAAGGTCACTTCTGGCTTTCCATAAAAATCTGCTTGAGGCACCATTACCGTTAGGTTAAATCCCCATTCCGATAAATTTAATTCTTCATACCCTTTTAATACCACTTCTTCAACTTTTACATCCGTTGATTCTTCGTTACCTCCACAAGAAGCAATGCTTAAACCCAGAATTATGGCAACTAAATAGGCTACTTTTTTCATCAAAATATTGTTTTACTTGTTAATGGTAGCAAATGTAATTTAAAAAAATAAGAATGAGAAGCCATCGTGTTAGAAACACGATGGCGAACTGTTATTATTCCAGCACCTGCAATCTTACCCCTTCAGAATGAGCAATAAACTCAGGAGCATACATACTTTGAATCGTTGTAATTCCATTTGAAAAATTGCCTGACACATTCACCCGCAACGAATATTCAAAAACATAAGTTCCTTTTCGTAAATGATCAAAAAAGAAATGGGTTGAGGCATCTTTCGTGCTTTCATAATACCCTAAACCATCTTGATATCGATATCCAGAGAATACATGAACAGGTTCTAAAGCGGATGCTCTCATGTCTTTCAGGTGTACATATTCCATGTCTCTATCCACTCTTAATTCGATTCTAACGGATACTTTATCCCCCACCCTCAACTCCGTCTCTTCAACTATTGGTGTGATCATCGGGCCAGCATCAGAAATCCGCTGAACAAATAATTTCTTAACCAATTGCAAAGGGGTTTCTGCCGAAGTAATTTTATCCAACACTTCAAAATATTGCCAATACATAGCTCCCCATGCAACGCCATCGTCTTTTTTAGAAACGGTAACCTTCCCCATTTCCCGTTTTATTTCGGATTTGCTCCAAGAGGTTTTAAAATACCCCGTACCAGCTGCTGCATTTACCTCATCCATTTCTTTAGGATCGATAATTTTATTCCCAACTTTAATTTCAACCAGCTGATGACTAGCCAACAATTCAGTTCCTCTCAACAATAAAGCATAACAAGCTGCTGTTGTTGCTTTGGTCGTTTTCCAGTCTTGGGTTTGTTTTTGTTTCAATAGCCAGACTTTCATGGCTTCAACACTTTCTGAATCTGAGGCAACTTCATCAAAGGCTTCAATTAGTAATGCTTGCGTTTCTATTGGTGCTTGGTACCAGTGATAACCTCCAACATTACTTTTCCAATACATTCCTAACTCTTCATGCTGGATTGCATTTTCTTTTAAGGACGCGATAATTTGCTGTTCAACGGGTAGTCCAGTTTTAACATTTCCATCTCGGTGTAATGCCAAAGCAATCATCCCTTGCATGTACCTACTTTTGGATAACCAATGTTGTTGAGCTTGTTGGTGATAATAAGCATAAGCTTCTTTATTTTTAGTTTCCAATTTAACGTCCTTTAAAAAGTAACTGCGCGCATATAAGTATTGAATAATATGGTGATTTAGGTGATCCTTTTCAAGAGCTACTTTTTGGCTTTTTAACCAATTGTAATCGGCTCCAATTCTATCATCCAAATAGTGAACCGCCTTTTTGACCATGTTCCAGGTCTTCGGATCTTTTTGAATTTCTTCAATTCCAAGATGAGCTAAATGCCCCATTCCAGTTACAATATGTTGTGTAATGTATCTACTTTCTGGCATTCCTTTAAACCAGGCCCAACCGCCATTGGCAACTTGTAACTCTGCTAGTTTTTTTAACGATTGGCCTAACTCGTTATTCATCCGATTGATATCGAATAATAGGCCTACTCGTTTTTTGCGCTCGCTTTCATTTTGAGCATTCAACAGCCAAGGCGTTTCTGCTAACAGCAGTGATTTTAGTGCTTGGTTTTTTTCTAAGTTAGCGCTCAGCGTTGCTGAACTATTGTTTTTCCAACTTTCAAAAACTGCAGCAATTTTAGGGTTCGAATTGGCACAATGGGTAGCAATGGAGTTGGCATAAAAACGACTAAATGTTTGCTCTGCACATTCGTAAGGATACTCCATTAAATAAGGCAGTGCCTGTATGGCATACCACGCTGGATTAGACGTAAATTCTAGGGTTAATTGATGCTGTTTTAAAGTGGTTGATTTATTGTTAAGCAGTTTTTCAAATTGATAAACTTTGGTTTGGTTGCCTCGAATTGGTAAAGGCATCGATTCGGTAACTAGCATTCTGTTCGTTAAAACCGGAACGGCCATCTCTTCCCCATCAGAAAAATTACCAGACTGAGCCACCACTTTATAAGTGATTACCGAATAGCCTTCGGGAATAGTAATCCTCCAATTTACTGACGTACTTTTACCCACCTTAAGTTCAAAAGGTTTGGTTTCATTATCCCTTAGTAGTTTTTCTGAAATTGGTTGCATGGTTAACGCATCGTAAAAGAAAATTTTGGCTTCACCTGCTAACTCTTTTTCCGAAAGGTTGGTCACCTTTGAACTAAAGTTCATTTGATCTCCTTCTCTAAAAAATCGAGGGGCATTCGGATAAACCATTAGCTCTTTTTGAGTCACCACCTCTTCATAGAGCATTCCTGTTTTCAAGTCTTTTGTATGCGCCAATCCCATAAAATTCCATTTCGTTAAGGCTTCAGGCATCGTAAATTGGATACTGATTTCTCCTTCTTTATTGGTGACTAGGTGTGGATAAAAGAATGCGGTTTCATTAAAGTTTTTACGGGCTTTCACTTGGTCCAGGTCTTTTTCCTCGGCAAGGTCGCCAGACCCATCGTATTCCGCGACTAACTCCTCTAAATTATTTTCAAGAGAGGAGCCTTCCATTTGAGCTGATTCAGACTTTGGCCCTTTTACCCGACCGGATCTTAACATCATTGTAGTTGAAGATAACCCATTTGCTTGACTCACCAACTGATTAGAGATTCTTACATCGCTCCCATATGTAGAGTACCTAAACCAATTTAATTGAGCATAATTTTTTCGCATCGGATTCGTAATATACTTATTCCATTGTGTCGCCATTAATTGTGAGCCTACGGTTGCAAAAGAAGTGTTACTTTTCCAGCTTTTAGTTCCATAATTATAGTTCAACACCTCTAAATTCCAAGTGTTGGGGATAAAGGCATCTAAAGCTGCATCATACATTGATACTACCATTTCTGCGGCTACTTTTTCACCGTTCTTTCCTGCAATTTTAATTTTCCATGCTTCTTTTTGTCCCGGCAATAATTTATTCCTGAACGTTTCAAAAGTTACAGCTAATAACTTATTGGTATATGGCACTTTTACTGTTGAAGAATAAACAAACTGTCTCCCGTGTTTTACAAAAGTAAAATGTACTTGAAAATTTCCTCGGTACGCTTCTTTTATTGGAACGGAAATCCGCTTCTGTTCCCTATTAATGGTAAGCCATTGCTTACTCACTATTTTATTTTCGTGTTCAACTTCAAACAAAATTCTTACATTTTTAGCTGCGGATCCTATCAAAAATTGAGCACTTTCTCCGGGCTCTCCTATTTTTTGTAAAGGAGTAAACCATCCAATTTCATTCACAGGAACGTTTTTTTCGGTGGCACTAAAAACGGTAAAGTATTTCGTTTCTTTTATTTCCACTCCATATTTATCTTGGGTAACGGCTTCCAACACATAAACACCAGATTGCCATTCAGAGAGCTTATCGAGCGCTAAAGCTTTTCTTTTTCCTGTATCAAAATCATGAGCATAGACGGCAATGTCTCGTTTCCATTTGTCTTGGTTATTCTCCTCTTTAAACACATCTAACGGAAATTCCTCTTCATATACTGCTTTAGAGATGTATTGTTGATCTCCTTTCTTCAACAATGCAGAACGATAATAATGATCGGGCATTTTTAACTTCCAAATTTTTACATTTCCTTTAGAGAACTGTGCCTCTCCATTTAAATTGGTAATAACTAAACTAAATGTATCTACTCCATTCTTATTTAACTTCTTAGGAATACTTACATGGATATTTAATGCTGTATATCCTACAGAGACAACGGTGGTAGAGCGCTGCGTTTCTCCGTTCACATCCATCACATCAGCAGAGATCGTGTAAGAATAGGTGGGTAAAAACTTCTTGTTTACCGATTGATCTGCTTTTGCGATAAAATCAATTTTGTACGCTCCGTTAGCATCGGTTTTTGTGGAGCCATTTTTAATTGCTAGTGGTGAAGAGTGTGGCCAATATCCCCAACGTGAAAAACAGGAGGACGGAAATGAACCATTTCTTACTACCCTATAATTTACGACGGCATCAGCTAATGCTGCTCCTGAATACGTTTTGGCGACTCCAACAACATTTATTTCTTCTCCTAATTGATAACTGCCTTTCAGCGGATTAAAACTCACTTCAAATTTGGGGCGTTTATATTCTTCTACCGAAAAGTATTTAGAAGCTTGACCATCTGCAATATGCATTCGGCCATTTAGGCCATTATTTGGAACAATAAAGGAACCGCTATAGGTTCCAAATTTATTGGTGGTGACTCTTAAATCACTAACTTTTTGATGGTTTGCATCATAAAAAGAAACGGTAGTTGGATAATTTATTTTTATAGTCTTCTCTTTTTTAGGGTCAACATCAATAACAATGCCTTTAAAATACACGGTTTGTCCTGGTCGATAAATGGCTCTATCGGTAAAAAAAATAGTTTGGGTATGTGTTTTTTGTGGAACTGCTTTGGCACTGTATTGAGAATAGGAATCTTGCGTATTTAGCCGATCATTTAGATGCGAAAATTCAACAGAGATATTTCTATACGCACTTGGTGAAACCACCGTGAAGTTCCCGTTTTCATCTGTTGTTTTTATTCCGATTAACTTCTTTTCATTCTTTCGAGTGCTGTAATTATATTTTTGAGCGTATAATTTTGCGAAGACTCCTTTTATAGGGCTTCCAGTTTCTCTATTCATTACATAAAAATCAATCCCCCCTTTAGTACTTTTTCGTGTTAAATAGCTCAAGTTTGATACCCAAAAAGGGGTGATAGCTACCGCTTCATTCTCCAAGGTAAATTCAGCTGAAGATGCTGTCAATAAGATGTAAAATCCTAAGGGGAGTGCTTCTATTTTAAATGCTCCTGAATGAGATTGAAAGTCGTCTTCATTTTGCAAATCCAAGCACCACTCTTTTACTTTTTCACTGGCTGCAATCTTTTGAAATCGAACGTCACTTTTAGCGTTGCTATTCCATTTCTCGTAGGCCTCAAAGTCAACTTTTACTAACCTAAAATAAGCGCTATCTAAATTTCTGGAGGTGATGGTTGCTTTTAAGGAAACGGCTGGTGCATTTACTTTTTCTGCAACAACATTTAGCTGCTTCACGCTCATCTGATGGGCTAAAATTTTGCACTGATTTGCCCCATAAGTATTCGGAAATTTATCCATTGCACTTTCACATAAATTCATCGCCTTTTTTAATTCCCATTGATATTGCCCCCCTTTAACAGGGTTATATTTGTTTCCATTGGCTTGGTGGGTCTTGGCTAGTTGATAAGTTATTTCGGTGGAGGTTGGAGCATCTTTAAAAGCTGATGACAACAATTGTAACGATTGATAATATAAGGAATCAACATGTGGGAAGGCCGCATTATTTTTTACCAATTTTAACCGTGCTAACTCTACATCAATTAATGCTGTGGGGTTGGTATCATGCAGATGATTCTGTGTTAAATTCTGAAGGGTTTGTAAGGCATAAAATAGTAAAGAGGACTTGTCTTTTGTTGTTAATTTCATTTTAGAGAACTGCTCAGAAGGCATCAAGTAACTCGAACTGTCTAGCAAAAATTGAGCAATAGGCTTCGGAAGGCTGCCCTGTTCCTTCTTAAAATAATTAAGGGCTCTATGGGCTAAAAAATCATATAAAAATGGTCGATAATGGCGCGCACTATCTTCAATAATCAATTCACTAAATGTTTGGGTCGGTGTGCGTTTCAAACTTTCAATGTCCTCAATGGAAAGTAAATACTGTTCGGTGGTCACTTCAATAATTTTACGTAAACTCCAAGTTGAAATGTCCTCATTTTTAAAGCCAACCGTTGCGGTTCTATTCTTAAACTTCCAATGGTTACGTTGATAATATTGCCAATACATTTCTCCAATAATAGAATGAATTAGAGGATCGGCAGGGTAAGAAGATTTTGTGGCTTCTAGGGTTAACTCTTGAATCGTTTTTACAAAAGCATCTTCATCAATATAGGATTGAAATTGGGCTTTAATCAGGAGCGATTTTAGGACTTGCTCCTGATTTTCTTCTCGTGCTGCTTTTTTGTAAATTGCTACTACCTCTCTTAGTGCAGCTTTAGTTAATCCATTTTGCGCTAATGAATCTACTTTGAACCATTCTGATTGGTAAACTTTTCCTTTGGCGTACTTTAAGAGTAGTTGTTGGGGAGGAATAGTACTTTCTACAAGACTGGATGTGGAACAACTAAAGAGAAAGCTTCCTGTTAATAGCACTATTGTAATAATGAATGTGTATTTGATTTTCATAGTTTTTTAGTTGAGCGCTTTCTTCGATAAACTCAGTATGACAAAATAGAATTCACAATGGCGTTTATTCTTAGATGCACTGTCCTCTAAAATTGCACAAAAATTAGCAAAAAAAAACATCCGCCAATTGACGGATGTTCTACATGTAAATAGGAGACTAATTTTATCTCAATGAAAAACTAATTGGCAAGTTAAAAGATACACTTACGGCTTTACCTCTTTGCTTTCCTGCTTTCCATTTAGGGAAAGATTTAATCACTCTAATGGCTTCTTTATCTAACAGGTCGTGCACTCCCCTTAATATTTTAATGTCTCGAATTTCACCATTTTTGCCAATCGTAAAATTAATGTACACTTTTCCTTTTATTCCATTAGCTTTCGCTGCTGGTGGATATTTCATATTATCTCGAAGATATTCCATCATTTTCTTTTGTCCACCAGGGAATTCAGGCATAGACTCAACAATGGTAAAAACTTCTTCTTCTACGATTTCTTCTTCTTCTACAAAAGCTTCTACAATATCATCAACATCAATTTCCGTATCAATGATAATATCTTCTACTTCTTCTTCATCCTCAACAATTTCAAGAACTTCTGGAGCTGCTGGAGGAGGAGGAGGTGGTGGTGGTGGTTTGTTTTGCTCGGTAATAGGAATAATATCTTCTTCTTCTTCTTCAACGATTAACTGTCCTAATTGGGACGCTTGTACATCATAAAATTTCCAGTTTACTATAGAGTAAACAATAAACAATGATAAGACAAGTCCTGCAAGAGTAAACGTTCCTCTTAACTTTTCTAAATCAGCTTTTGGGTTCTTTTTCAGTTCCATATCTTTTGTTTTGAGCTTATAAAAATAATAAAAAATCAGCAGTTTTTCAGCTTATTCTCATCCATCTATTAATCGGTACTACTTTAATGAGGTAGGGGAAAAATAAAACGCCTAAAATAGCGCCTAATGTATTGGCAAAAAAATCATACCAGTCAGCACTTCTATTGTTAAAAAAATTTTCTTGTAGGATTTCCATAAGTCCTCCATGAAAAACTCCAAGCAAAACAATTTTCAAACCAATACTCCAACGTGTTTTTTTTATTGAAAATTCTGAAGTGTATGGAATTGCCATACAAATAGCCAAAACTCCATAAATAAAAGTATGAATCAACTTATCGAGTTGTAAAGCTGGTAGTTTCGGAATGTTACTGCCTGGATAGCCACTTAAAACTAAAATGATGAGTAGCCATAACAGTGCAGGAACATAAGGTTTAAGTTTTATAATAAACGCCATAATTGGGGATATAAAAAATCCGCTTAGGCGGATTTTTTATGCTTAATTCTTAAGCATTAACTTATGCAATTAACACTTCATATTGTTCTGCAGTTAATAACCCCTCTAATTCACTGGGATTAGACACCGCAACCTTAATCATCCAACCATCTCCATAAGGATCATTATTTACTGCTTCGGGAGTTGCCTCAATCGCTTCATTAAAAGCGATAACTTCTCCTGAAATGGGCATAAACAAATCAGAAACCGTTTTCACAGCTTCTACTGTACCAAAAACTTCTTCATTGTCCAGTTTTTCTCCTTCGGTTTCTACTTCAACATAAACGATATCGCCTAATTCTCCTTGAGCGAAATCAGTAATTCCAATGGTAACGGTATTATCATCTTCAACTCTAATCCATTCGTGATCTTTCGTGTACTTTAATTCTGCTGGAACATTCATATTCTATATTTTAAGGTTTAGTGTTTATTTTTTTGCTAATTTAAAACTATCCACGGTAATTTCCAAATGACTTATTGAGTTAATGTAAATCTTAAACTTATTCCAGCATTGGTGTTGGAGGTTGGGAAATTCGTAGATATGAATGGATTCGTAGATACATAATCATAAAATGCTCTAACATTCAACTTTGCACTGACTCTATAATCTCCGGTTAACTTAACTGAAAGCACTCGTTGACCAGCTGTTAACTGATTCACTTCTTCAACCACTTTACGAATAATGGTATTGTTGGTTCTTAAACCAATATCTAATCGAGTGTCAAGGTTGGCTGTTTTTTTAAACAACCTCACATTTCTAAATTTATAGCCTGTGCCTACAGACCATTCACTCCCTTTAACTTCAGTTATTTGACTGTTTGCCATGCTTAAGGAGGCACTTCTGTCTCGCTTGTATTCAACTTTTAAAAGCATATTGTTATTCAAGGTCATGTTTACTCCAAGTAATGGAGAATAACGCTCAGAAATAGACACTGTAGCGATTTGTAAGTCTGGAATATAATCTCCATTGATATCTTTGGCTATTGCCCCCCCATTATTTTCATTTACCTCGTACAGCAAGTTAGAGGTAAATGAGCCGTAATTTAAAGTTGATTTATAAGAATGGGTGATGGAAAACTTCTTAAACAGTCGATTAATGATTGCCATTTTACTTAATCCATCATACGTTATTCTCCAGTTGGGTAATGGAATGTATTTGGTGAACGAGCCTATCGATACATCATCGCCACTTTGTCCTGAATAAGCGGCAATAAATGTAGGAATTAAAACATCTTGAGAGGTGCCACTATAGCCATCTGCATACTGGTCATTTAAAAAAGTTGAGTTGGCATTCTCTTCGCCTAATCGCTGAGACACCTTTTTCCTTTCTTCTAAAAAGTTCCTAAAAACTTTAGAGGATTGACTTAAATCGTCATCACCAAAAAAAGAAGTGCCAAAAGATAAAAAAGACATGCTAAAGTTTCCGGTTTCTATAGGGTTTACTAAAAAATAATCAAAGCCTGCCACCCCATCAACATCATATGCGGTTCCATTTGAAATGGTATCTAAATAATCCTCTCCAACTGCAAAAAACTGCTGTGCTAAATTGTTCGAGTACGATCTGTTGGCTGTCAATTGTATTCTTAAGGTTTTAAAAGGCCTAATGGTCGCTTTTACATTGTAATTTTCAGTTAATGTGGTGGCATAATTATACAATAATCCTGCAGAATCATTCTTAACGAGCCACCCTTGATTGGCTGCTTTTAAAGCAAATTCTTCATCTTGTATTCCCGAAATAAAGTTAAATCCTGGCGAGTTAAAATCAGGACTGGCACCTAACAGTTGGGTTTCTTGATTATAACCTGGCAAGAGTGTTCCGCTACTTTTTGTATAGGTTCCTGTTACGTTTTTCACACTCATTAGCGTTAACCAAACTTGGTCCATCGGTTTTATTGGTAAAATTTTTCTCCACAACTCTACTTTGGTAGAATCGGTATCCTTAAACTTTTTTAAATCAAATTTAATTTCTGCGGGTATCTTCCCTTTTTTCCACCCTTTAACCATGGCATTTTCTGCCTTTGTTTTATTTCTATCTGGTTGCTGGGCATTTAAGGCCCTTCTTTTTTGTCTTTCTTTTGCTCTTTTATTTACCTTTTTAAGAAAACCAACTGAGTTATGCAACCGCGTTAGGTTGAATTGAGAGTTAACTGATACTGTATTTGAATTTTGTATGGTGTGTCCTAGGCTATCTGCACCAATTGGTGAACGTTGCCAGTCATAATCTCCAGCATATTTAGTAGAAAGTGTTACAAAATTAAAACCGGGCAGTTTATCAATTGGCACTTTGTAATTAAAGTTAAAGTTGTGGTGATAATGGGTGTTGGTCCCAAAATTTCTAATGTTGGTAATTACCGTATCTCTCCATGAATTATATTCATCCTGATAGGCATTGTCAACTCTTCCTCGAGTATCATTCCCATTAAAGGTTAAAGGCTCTTCAACTGTAGCATTATTGGAAGCGTTAAAATCAAATTTCAAGGATTTGGTCAGGTCATATTTTAAACCGTAGACTCTATTCCAATAAAAGTGTTTTTGGAAGTAGGTTGGCAATTCAAAATAAAATCCAGTGTTATTTCGTGTTCTCCTTTCAGCATACATTCTGTCCATATCGGTTTGAAAAGACAACTGTTTGGGCACTAAATAAAAGTTAAAGTCCTTAATTAATTTAAACGCTTTTTTCTTGGCAAATTTAACTTCTGAAAACGGCGTATAATTCTTTGGTTTTACACCAAAAGAATAACCAAGACCTCCTCTATACGTTTTCTTATTGTCAAACTCAGTATTGATATCTCTATACTTTATTTCTGAATATCCATAATTGAATGAGAAGTTAGAGATGTCATAGAAATGAGACTTTTTCTGGTCTTTTGGTTTCAGCTTTCTTACATTGGTAAAGGTGATACTTTTTCGGTTGGTGACTTCTTGTGTTCTTTCGCCTATTGAATCTCTAGCATCCTGAGATAGGATTTCATTATCGAGCAACGCATTGAGTTCTAGATCAGGATCTAAGGGGTTGTATCTTGGGGTTACTACTCCTTGTGAAACGTTATAATACATAGGAATACTAATGCCAATATTTTCAGGAATAAACTTCCCTAATTCTATACTTGTAGAAATATCATAACTCTTTTTAGTGGCTTGCTGTCTTTCGTTTAATTTTTGTTCTACACTCCCAAAACCTGGAGTACTATAATCTCCTGCAAACGTTACACTTCCTAAATCTGCAATTTGTGCGGTAACTCTTCCAACGGTAGCCCAACCTCCTTCATTATCAAATTCAGACATTCGCAACTCATTTACCCAAACTTCAGCGCATTTTGCTAAGCCATCATCGTTCGGATGAATTGTACTTTCTTTTGCATTTCTTACGCCAATCATAAATACTCTAACGTCTCCGAAATTTGGATTTCCTTTAATTCTCAGTGTATTTTCTCCATTCTTTTGCTCAAAAGGTTTAATGAGTAAAACGCCACTTGATCCATCGTAAATCAAACTGTTTCGCAACACTTTTAACTCGGTGAATTCGGAAAATTGAAGGTCAATATTATTGGCTTCTGGCCATACTGCATAACGATCACTTTTATTCGAATTATTATCGGTGTTATAAGCCCCTGGTTGTGTCACCGTTAAAGGCACTTCGTATTCATAATAGTTATTGTCAAAATCAGAGCCCATTCGAATAAAAACAGAGAGATCGTTATTGTTTAAAGGTTTCGTATCATCACTTTCTTCAGCATGGATAAACATCTTTAATTTTTTGTACCGTCTAATGTCTATGTCCATTATTTTGTAGGCTCCACGTGCATCTCCATCTTTTAAATTACAAACATCTAATACCAACGACTGCTCATTTAATTGTTGAAGATTACTTCCTGTTGAAGGGTTCGGGTTAATTTCTCTATCAATTCCTGGTGGAATAATATAGTTTACTGGGGTTTTCGAGCTGTTTTCTTCTACGTTAACTGCTGCAATGTCAAAAGTGGTTTCATCATCATCATTCCCAATAAAATCGCCTGGACTCAATAATCCGCCACTGTACTTTCTCCATTCTCCTCTTACCAATTCTAACTTGGCAAAACGCAACACCACTTCTTTGTCAAACCCTTTCATTAACATTCTCATAAATCTTATCGATTTAAAATCTTGAATATTACCCACCACATTTTCAGGTTCTCTAACAGGTATTTTAAATTGATACCAATGAATCGTTTTAGAACTTCCATCAGGTGTTTTAACGGTGGTTTCTAAAACGTTTGTGATGTAATTATTCCCCACATTTGAAGGGTTTACAGCATCAGGGGTCATCTCAATTGAATATTGAAAATAGTTTTCCCTAAAGTCTAAGTTGTTGTTCCCGTTAATGTCCTCTAAATCTGGTTTCGTAGTTGCTGCCGAAGAATAGTCTGAATTTGGGTCTTGAGCTGAAGTCTTGGAGTTTCCATCAACCCCATTATGGTCTTTGTATCGGCCTAAAATACTTACCCCATCGGCATCATAATCGTTGCCTCTATAATGATGGTGATTATCTGCAGAAGGATCAGTTCCAAAACCAGCCCCAAAGTACGCGGCTTCATCCGCGTCATTGAATCCATCCAATCCAATATCTTGAAACGGTCGGGTTGCTTCGTTGTTATCAAATGCATTCACTAAAGCTTGCACATTGGGTACTCGCCCCCAAACAGTGGTATCAATAAAATTTTCATTGGTCGCATCAATTGCGGTTAGTGGCATTGCATTTTCCACTGACTTTCGATCATCTTTTAAAATATCTTCAGAGATATCTCCTAAGTTAAAATAGAGTTTTCCTCCGTTATGGTTTTCATCGCCATCTTCATCGTCAAATGGATCCATCATCCAAAACTGAATAAACTCTACATTGGAAGACTCAAAATCTGTGGTTTCTACTTTTCTCATGATCCCTGCCCATCTACTTGCAGGATTGTTTAATGTTTTTCCATCACTGCTAACCCCTTCTCCAATACCTAGTCCATCATCAAAATTATAAGGCCCTCTTTCTGAAGGATAGTACGCTAAATCCATTACCGAAATGTTTTGGGTGGTTCCATTTTGTTGTGATTTAAATGGGAAAACTTCCGTTTGCAACACTTCTCTAGAGTAATGGTTAGATTGGGTTGCTGCATCATTTTTGATGTGATCTGGAGTTTTAGAATCATTCCTCCAAAATAAAGGCTCAATGTTGTACCAGGCTAATTTTGCTCTATTTTGTCCGTATTGTAAGGTATAAGAAAGAGCCCCTTCTCCTTCGGGAAATAAAGAGGGTTGGCCTTGCGGTGTACTGGCCAATTTCCATTGAGAAATTGTTCTCATATCAATAGACGATTGACTGCCTTCAAAATCATCCAAATAAGCAGTACCGTCCTTTCCAATAGCTCCAGGATTTCCTGGTAACAATTGGGCAAACTCGCCTTCAACGGTAATGGAAGATTTTTCTTTGGTACTGTAAATTGGTAATTTATCTGCCCATCTCGTTAAAAAAGGCGCATCGTGTGCATAGGTTAAATCAAGCCCATAAATGAGATTGTTTATCGGTTCATCTCCTAAATTAATTTTATTGGTTAATGGTCTTTCCGATAATTTAATAGCAGTTCCTCCCAAACTAAAACTTTCATTAAATTTATAATCCAACCTTGTTCCCATTAAGGTTTTGGTTTGGATATTAAATAAAGATTGGCTTTCTAAGGATATTTTAATCGGGGTTCCTGATTGTAAGATTCCATCATTAATGATTCTAACTCTTCCTAAATTATAATCAACGGTATAATCCACGTTTTCGGTAAGTGCTGCTCCTCCTGCAGTAACAGATACCGATCCATCGGGGATGTTTAAGGCATTTAAAGAGATGTCGGAACTTGAAGAGGAAGAGTATTGGCCCTTGATGACAAATCTATTTTTAGACGCATCTTGTTCTGCTAAAACTTGTGTGGTTTGGTAAAGCGAGTCGAATACAAATTTATTGGCGATGGATTGGTCTGTAAATTTGCTTCTTAAATGGGAGCCAAAAGGTTCTAAAACCGGAAAATAAACGCGTCCATTGTTTGAATTAATAGTTACGCCATTGATGTAATCAAAAACACCATCGGGGCTCAATTGATTACTGGTATTTAATCGATCTAAATTTAAAACACTTATTAAAGGCAATCCATTGACTTCGCCTTCTGGGATAAAAGGAATTTGAACGCCTGAAGCAGGATTGTTATAAAATACATCTAAATAAAAATCTGTTGCTGAAATGTTAAATGCTCCTAAAGCATAGACATTCTTCATCATTAAATCCCAAGTAGGAAGGTTCGTATTGATGCTTGTTCCTTTTAAGAGTTTAACAAACAATCCGTTGGTTCCACTTACCCCATCGGTAGAAAACTCTCCCACTTGAAAAACTTGACCATCTAAAGTGTATTGAAAAGCTACTGCTAAAATATCGTCAGAGTTTAAAGAGGAGTTCAATGAAATATAACCCAATTGGGTATTTAAGGTATAGGAGGAAGGACTTAATAATCTTGCATTTTCATATTTTTCAAAATCAACCCCATTTTCATAGCCTTTCGCTTGTAATTCTTGAGGGGCTTCCACAAAGCCTCTTAACTTTGCAGTATCATATACTGTAGTTAAATTAGCATACAGATCATTGGCATTATTATCTGTGAAGTTTGCAGTGGGAAGGGGGTTATTGTCTATCACCAAATTTGTTCTATAAATGTTCGGCGTATTCTCTCCCAAATCCATAAATCCAATTACATTTTTAACAGGGTCATTTACAGAATAGTTTCGGTTAGAAATCCAAACTTCAACCTTTGTAATTGCAGCTCTAGAATTAATAACGGGAGGCGCTGCTAGAGAGTTTTCATAAGTATCTCTAAAGTAGTGGGATAAAAAGTAGTGTTTATTCTCTTCATAATCTGATGCTTCTTTTTCAAATTTCTTGATCTGTGCCCCACCCTGTACGTTAATTTCTTTCTTTTCTCCTTTTTCTTGAGAAAGTACACTCGTTACGGTTAATCTTCCAAATCTTAGTTTTGTTTTTATTCCAAAGAGGGTTTGACTACCGGTGATCAATTGCCCCTTTAGAGGGAGGGCAACGTCACCGGCTTCAATGTTTTGAATAATCTCATCTTCGTAACCTGTGTACCCAATTTTCATTTGATTTTCAAAATCAAATGTCGCTTCTGTATTGTAACTCGTAGTAATTTTTAACTTTTCCCCAATGTTTCCAATAACATTCAATTGGATTTGTTGATTAAAATCAAACGTAGTCGTACTTCTTTGATTTGCCGGCAATGCTGGATTGTCTCTTGTTGACCGGTTAATCCCAAACGATAGCTCCGCAGAACCTTGGGGTCGAATATCAATAACATTACCCCCGAAAATACGATCAAAAGCTTCTCCTTTTACCGTTAATTTAGGTCTAAATCCTTTGGTTTGATCAATGTCATCTGCTGCGGATTTTTGCTTCCAATAATCCTGTAAAGATTTTTTTGAATCATAGTTAATGTATTCTTCAAAATCCATGTAACTTGGATATTTGAAGTTGTTTTTCCCCATTTTTTCATAATAATTGTAGGTTCCTGTTTCTGGGTCATATTCAAAGCCAGAAGAAATATTACTGGGGTTCTCTAAGAATAATCCACCTGTATTTTGCTCATCAGGACCACCTAATCCATCTTTAAAAGGGTAGGGCAAATCGATCTCTGGAGAATCCAGAGGCAACACTTCAACCTCATAAGCCAATATGTTATTTTTATGCGGGCTTGCACTAGATGATACAGGGTCTACCAGCCAATTTACAGTCATAATCAGGACTGAAAATCCAACAATTAAACTAACCTTATTATATGTCTTTAGTTTTAAATTCAAGCTTAATTATCTCTTATTAAAGATTTTTTAATGTTCTTTTAATAAGTTCTTCAACGGTTAATTCTTCTCCTGATGACAAGATCTTAGTTAATGCTTTTTCTGCAGGGTTTTTACTAAATCCAAGCATTAACAATGCACTTAACGCTTCTTCTTTAATGGTATTGCTCGGAGTTAAAGAAATTGTTGCGGAGCTATCAATTTTCCCAATCTTATCTCTTAAATCTATGATTATTCTTTCTGCAGATTTTGCGCCGATACCTTTCACACTTTTCAAGGTGTTCACATCTCCTGTTAATATCGCTCCTTTTGTTTCATTTGGAGATAAGGAGGATAAGATCATCACTGCTGTAGCAGAACCTACTCCTGATACAGAGATCAACAATCTAAACAATTCTCTTTCGCTTGTCTCCTTAAAACCATAGAGAATCTGCGCATCTTCTCTCACTACAAAATGTGTAAACAAGACACACTCTTCAGCAGCTCCAATTTGAGAAAACGTATTTAATGAAATCTTTAGTTCATATCCTACTCCTCCACAGTCTATGACAACGTAAGTTGGTGTTTTTTCTATTAATTTTCCTCTAATTTGTGCGATCATCTTTATTTCCTTGTTTGAACATCTGCTACTGCAATTGTTACCATATTTACTATTTCCCGTACTGAACTTCCTAACTGAAGGATATGTACTGGCTTTTTCATCCCTAAGAGTATAGGGCCTATCGCTTCAGTTTCGCCCATTTCTTGCATTAATTTATATGCAATATTTCCTGAAGAAAGGTTGGGAAAGATTAGGGTATTGGTATTCTTTCTTGCCAATTCTGAGAAGGGGAATATTTCTGTACGTAATTCTTTGTTTAAAGCGAAGTTGGCTTGGATTTCGCCATCTACAATCATGTTGGGGTATTGCTCATGCAACATTTTTGTAGCCTCTCTCATTTTTAAAGGATCTTCTCCTTCTGCTGATCCAAAATTAGAATACGAAAGCAATGCAATTCTTGGCGTAATTTTAAATCTTGCCACAATTTTAGCCACTAATGCTGTAATGGCCACAATGTCTTCTGCAGAGGGGTTTACATTTACGGTGGTATCTGCAAAAAAGAAAGGCCCATTTTTCGTAAATAGGATATACATGCCTGCAATCTTACTCACATCATCATCCGTACCAATAACTTGAAGGGCTGGGCGAATTGTACTTGCATAATTTCTGGTTAATCCTGAAATTAAGGCATCTGCTTCACCAACTTCAACCATTGCAGAACCAAAGTAGTTACGACTTCTCATTAAATCCCTAGCTTCTACTAAGGTGATACCTCTTCTCTTTCTTTTTTCAAATAATAAGTCTGCAAATAGTTCTTTCCTTTTGTTCTCACTTGAGCTTCGAGGATCAATGATGGGTATATCTCCTAATTCTAATTGATATTCTTCAACTAATTCTTGTATTTTCTTCACCTTCCCTAAAAGAATAGGCTTCGCAATTCCTTCTTCATACACAATCTGTGCAGCTTTTAAGGTTTTGTAATTATCCGCTTCAGCAAACACCACTCTCTTCGGATTTCGTTTTGCTTTTTCTGTTACATTTTTAATTAGCTTATTGTCCAAGCCTAATCGCTTGGCCAGTTCTTCTTTATAAAGCTCCCAATCTTCAATTTTAAGTTGAGCAACTCCAGAATCTACTGCTGCTTTTGCTACAGCAGGGGCTACCGTAGTAATCAATCTTGGATCTAAAGGTTTTGGAATGATAAAATCTCTTCCAAATACAATATTTTTTTCTTCATAAGCTTCGTTTACCTCTTCAGGAACTGCTTCTTTTGCCAAAGCTGCAATTGCTTTTACCGCTGCCAATTTCATTGCTTCATTAATACACGTGGCTCTAACGTCTAGAGCTCCTCTAAAAATAAAAGGAAAGCCTAAAACATTATTCACTTGGTTAGGATGATCAGATCTTCCTGTGGCAAAAATAATATCTGCTCGTGAAGCTATCGCATCTTTATAGGCAATTTCTGGGTCTGGGTTTGCCAACGCAAAAACGATTGGATCATCAGCCATTGTTTTTAGCAATTCTTTGGATAAAATCCCACCACGAGACAAGCCTAAAAACATATCCGCACCTTCCAAAGCCTCACCTAATGTATCTATTTTTCTAGCCGTTGCAAAAGCTTTTTTCTCTTTAGTCAATCCCTCTCTATCCTTACGAATAACTCCTTTACTATCTAACATCACTATGTGCGCTTTTTTAACGCCAAGAGAAACATACAGTTTAGAACAGGACATTGCTGAAGCTCCTGCACCACTTACCACCAATTTAATATCTTCAATTTTTTTACCCGCCAACTCAATTGCATTTAACATGGCTGCCGAGGAAATGATTGCTGTTCCATGTTGATCATCATGCATCACAGGAATGTTTAATTCCGCTTTTAAGCGTTCCTCAATTTCAAAGCATTCTGGTGCTTTAATGTCTTCTAAATTAATCCCTCCAAAAGTTGGTGCAATTGCTTTTACGGTATTCACAAATAAATCTACATCACTTGCATCCACCTCAATGTCAAAGACATCTATATCCGCAAAAATCTTAAACAACAAGCCTTTACCTTCCATAACTGGCTTAGAAGCTTCAGGTCCAATATCTCCTAAACCAAGTACTGCTGTTCCATTAGAAATAACAGCCACTAAATTTCCTTTCGCAGTATATTTATAAACGTCCTCTTTATTTGCCGCAATTTCTAAGCATGGAATGGCAACGCCAGGAGAATAGGCTAAAGATAAGTCTCTTTGAGTGCTATAAGGCTTGGTTGGAACAACTTCAATTTTACCAGGTTTCCCTTGGAAATGATACTCTAATGCCTCTATGTCTTTTCGTGATTTTACCATATAACTTTTCGTTAACTAAAAACCCGTAAAAGTAGCAATAAAATTTGGGCTTAAATCACAAAATAAACCAAAAAACAGGATCCCTTTTTAAAGTAAATGCCGAGCCGATAAAAAAAAGTGCTAGAAGTAAAGTGAAATTGCTCTGAAAGTAGCTTAATAAAGGCGAAGCCCACTCTTCCTTTGTTCAATTCACTAAAAATAGCAACGAACGAAAAGAACTAAAGCTTCAATAATTACGAATAAAGTCTTTAAGACATCTTCAATTCACCAATAATTTGACTGAATATTGTTGCCCAACTAGAGCAAAGAGTACAGCTCCTCTATTTTTAAATCTTGTTCGTGATCAAAAAAAAAACGAGTACTGAAAGATCAGAACTCGTTTTCAGTAGATCTACTGAGAATTAGTGAACAACAACCCTTTCCGTCTGAACAGTTTGCCCATCTACTTTAATTGCATAAAAGTAAATCCCCGCAGTAAATGATTCGACATTCATGTGAACTTGTCCTGTTGAAGCTGTCAATTTTGTTGACAACAACTTTTGACCTAGCAGATCATAAAACTCAACAAAGGCAGTAGTAAATACCGCATCAATTGCATAATTAATTGTTAACGCTGAGGATGCAGGGTTAGGAAAAGAATTTAAACGGACAAAATCCGCATGAAGTTCATTAATTTTTACCGGATAACCACATCTCCAGATTATAGTCGCACTAGCTTCATCCGAAAGGTTTTCGGGATCATAAACGGTAACTTTCCAAACCGCAGAATCAGTAGCACAATCCATCCATGGCCAAGTTATTGGAGAAACTTTAAAGTTCGTATAAATAGCATTTCCATCAATATCATCCCCATTCCCATTATTAAGAATTTGAGGACCATCAACTTCTGGATCTCCATAGCAGCAAGCAATACCTATACAAATAGCCAATCCACTATTAGGGTAGGGTACATGAACTTTTTCCACTTTTACAGCAAATGCTTGTAGAGACCCCGTTAAGTTTCTCACACGAAATAGTGTGTTCCCCAAGACTTCTGCACTCCCATATTCATAGTGAGTGGTAGTTGATATGTCAACATCATTAGCATCCAACAACTCAAAAGATTGAGCAGACACAAATCCAGCACAAAATAAAGCGGAAACAAAGAGTATTTTTTTTAGCATCACAAACAATTTTAAAAATTTAACAACTCAAATTTAATAATAAAATATACACCTATCCATTTTGCGCTTAGGAATCTAATAATCAGAGCAAATTTGACCCATAAAAAAAAACGAGTATCCCTACATTTGACATAAATTACACTAAAAATTATACTAGAATGAAAAAAATATTACTTTCCGTAGTTGGCTTCGCTATCCTCCTCACCAACGGATATGCACAAATTTTATCTGAAGATTTTACCAATGGCATTCCAGCAACTTGGGGCACATTTAATGGGGATGGAAAAACAGCGAACTCCTACCTTGACCAAGCGTATGGTAATGGTGCAGCAGCACTATGGACTACAAATGCATGGATCGCTTTTACGAATGGTCAAATTGCGAGCACCTCTTGGTATAGCCCTGTTGGCACTGCGGATGATTGGATTGCTACTCCAGCTATTGCTGTAACGGCACAATCCTATCTAATCTGGGATGCCCAATCTGGAGAGCCTAGTAAACTAGAAGGATATGAGGTTAGAGTATCTACCACAGCTCAATCACCAATGAACACCACCAACTATTCTAATGTAGTGGCTACAATTGCTGCCGAAGATAGTGTGATCAAAACTAGGTTAGCGAATCTAGCTGCTTTTGCTGGACAAACCATTTACATTGCTTTCAGAAATAACTCAAACGATCAATTTACGCTGTTTTTGGACAACATTATTGTTGAAAATTTATCGCCGAACAATGTAAAAATAACAGCGGCTAGAGTTTCTGAAGAATATGTTAATACGGCAAAGAACGTGGTTGTTTCTGGGGACTACCTTAACAATGGAACGGCAACCATTACAGCGCTAGATGTGAGTTGGACGGATGGCGCAAACACTTACACCACTAATTTAACAGGGCTAAACGTTCCCCCACACACCTCTGCTTCTTTTACACACACCACTCCACTACCTGTACCCTCTATAGGATCTTACCCTATTTTGGTAGCTGTAAATTTATCGGGAGATCTTGATCATTCAGACGACACCCTAAGCACAGCAGCTCACTTTTTAGCGACTACTCCAACCAAAGTTGTGGTGGGTGAAGAGAAAACAGGTACATGGTGTGGATTCTGCCCAAAAGGTGCCGTTGGTCTTGCCAGAATGGAAGCAAATTCTAATTTTATTGGCATAGCTGTTCATAACTCTGATCCTATGACTATTTCAAGTTACGATGTTGGAACTGCTAACTATCATCCAGGTTTTAATGGATACCCATATGGAGCTGTGGATAGAGTAATTGGTGGTGATCCATCGACTTTTAATGCCATGTACCCACAAAGAGCTTCTGCTATTGTACCTTGTGCTGTGAACAACATTGTTGCTTTTTACAACCAAGCTACTTCTATGATTTCTGTTTCTGCTGATGCAGATTTCGTTGGAAATGTAACTGGAGAATACAGAATGTCTTGTGTAATTATTGAAGATGATATTCAAACTACTGGTAACGGATGGAATCAAGCTAACTATTATACTGCAAACGCTTATGGTTCATTGGTTGATCCTGTTTCTGGATTCGAATGGCATACTGCTGCCAGCTCAGTTGTTCCAACTGCTTTTGGCGGTTATGATCACGTTGCCATCTCTTTATCTAACAATGACATCTTGGGAGATCTAGGGAGTATTCCAATAGATCCTGCGATTGGAACATACAATTATAATTTCACAGCTATTTCTGGAGCAATTGTTACCGATCAATCGATGGTAAAAACACACGCAGTTGTTATGATTATTAATGCAAGAACTGGCGCAATTGTGAATGCGGGAATCTCTTCAATAGCTGTGGTTACCTCTGTTGATAAAATCGCTGACGCTAAATTTTCGTTAACGGTATCTCCTAATCCAACAAGTAATAACGCGGAGGTTGCTTTTCATTTAGCAACCGCCAACAACGTTCGTATGGAAGTTTACAACGCAATGGGAGCTTTAGTTGCAACTAAAGATGCTGGAACATTAGCTAAAGGAGACCATAAAATGACTTTTGATGGTCGTGATTTAAACAGTGGATTCTATTTTATTAACTTAACAATAGGCAACCACCTCATCACTAAAAAGGTAACTTTAATGAAGTAAGTCTCTTCTCAGAAAATAAGCACACAAGAAAGAGTTAGGCATTACACTTGTCTAATGACAAAAAAAACTAAGGATAAAAAATAATTTTATTAGTTAGTTTAGTGCTGCTAAGCTTTACTGCCCTTTTGCAAAATGAAAACGTTTAATGCCTTTTGTAAATGGCATTGACATGGATCCATGCAATGCAAGTACTCCATGATTTAAGAAGGGATAAACCAAGGAGCATTAATTTTGATAAAAATTAATGCTCCTCCTTTACAAAAGAGAACAGAACAGCATGGCAGATGTTGATAACGAATGGAAAGGCAATTCATGAGGTAGCTAGAGAAGACAAGAGGCCCATGAAGGGCAACTCAGAAAGTAAGGAGTCACACCTAAACTCTTATTTTCAGTAATTGGTCTGGATGAAGTAGGACTAAAATGGTTTAAAAGGCAAGGTTATTCCCAAGATTATAAAAATAACCTTGCAATTATACCTAACAAAATCACTTTTAAATGGTTTCGATAATTCTTAAAGTAAAATCAAAAGGCATTCAACACTCTTTTAAGGAAACTTTCTAAAAGGGACCTTTTCAGCAAACCCTATTGAATAGAACGTGAATTAACGAATAATTTTCTTGAACCTTATTTTTTTTTGAATTGTAAAGTAACACAGACATCGCTTGTTCTAAACCCTACTCTTTTTCAAAAAAAACGAGTATTGGGATTCCAATACTCGCTAATAATTTATTAAAAGAGACGACTACTTAAGAATTACGCTTTCTGTCCTAATCGTTAGACCATCCACCTGAATTGAATAGAAATAAACACCAGAATTCAGCTGCTTAAGACTCAAAACTACCGCTCCTCTTTTAGAGTTCAATTCCTTAAAAGCTACCTTTTGTCCCAATACATCAAAAACATCAATGCTGGCCTTAACAAATTCCCCATTAATAACATACTCAATAGTTAAAACACTTATCGCAGGATTTGGATAAGCAGTCAAGCTTACACTTTCTTTTGTTATCGCATGAACCGAAACAGCTACTTCTCCACCATTAATAACCCCATCACCATTAGTATCTCCATGGATTTCCCCGTTATCAATAATCCCATTACCATTCACATCTCCCTCTAGCTCACCACCATTAATAAGACCATCACCATCAGTATCTCCAGCAATTTCACCATTTGAAATTACGTAATCACCATTTAAATCTCCCGCAATCTCTCCATCACCAAGAACACCATCACCATCAATGTCAAACCATACTTCTCCTGCACCAATAACGCCATCACCATTTACATCTCCACTAAACTCTCCTGGCTCTATATAGCTACTGGCATCTAGGTCTCCCGAAACCTCTCCAGCTCCTATTTGCCCATCACAAGTAATATCCCCAGCAATCTCTGAACCATCAATAAAACCGTTCTCATTCTGATCTCCAGCCAATTCAGATCCTTCAATAAGACCGTTACCGCTAACATCTCCACACACTTGAGACTTCCAAATGATAAGCGTTGAGATAGAATCTGATGGATTAACTTCATTAAAAATAGTAACGCTCCAAACTGCAGAATCAGATGCAGGAGTAACCCAAGGCCAGGTAATTGGCGCAATTTTTAAATCCGTATACAATTCATTGGCTGCAACAGCGTATCCAACTCCATTATTTATAACCTGAGTTCCAGCCACTCCCCCTGAAGCAGAATAACATTCAGTACCAAAACACACGGCTAAATCACTTAAGGTGGAAGGAACATAAATCCGCTCTACTTTAACAGCAAAGGCCAACTGTGAACCCGTAAGGTTTTCAAAATGAAACTTTGTCGCACCCAAAGTTATCGCAGAACCATATTCATAATGTGTGCCATTTGATATGTCAACATCATGATGATCCATTAATTGAAAAGATTGAGCAGAAACAAACCCAACAGTTAGTATTGATGCACAAAAAAGTATTTTTTTTATCATAATTATTGCTTTAAAATTATAAGACTCAAAAGTAACGGCTATTAATAGCTGCATTTTTGACAAAAAAAAAGCGAGTATTCCAATACTCGCTCATAATTTATTCAATTACTTATCATTGAATAATAACTCTTTCTGTCTTCACTACTTGTCCATCTACTCGAATTGAATAAAAATAAACGCCAGCATTTAAAGGACTAACGTCCAACTTAACATTTCCACTATTAGAAGTAAGCTGATTAGACATTAACTTTTGACCAAGAACATCAAACAGCTCTACATTCGCAGTAGTAAAAGAACCATCGATAGCATAGCGCACGGTTAAGTTATTTGCAGCAGGATTAGGAAACGCATTTAATTTTACGTTTTCCTTACCGATTTCAAGTACTGATGTTGCTGTATTTTCACATTTCCAAACAATTGTTGCACTCGCCTCATCAGATGGATTTGCTGGGTCATAAACAGTCACAACCCAAACCGCAGAATCATTAGGACAATCATTCCACATCCAGGTTACTGGAGAAATTTTCAAATCCGTATACGTTGCATTCGCAGCAACATCATCTCCAATCCCACTATTAATAATCTGAGTTCCAGAAATTGTACTTGAGGCAGAATGACAAGCAACTCCAAAACAACAAGCCAAATCACAATTTGAATAAGGAGAATAAATAAGCTCCACTTTTAACCCAAAAGAAACTTGAGAATTGGTTAAGTTTTTAACATGAAACTTGGTCTCTGCTAAATTTGCCGGTGCATCAATCTCATAATGATTGGTCCCGGTGATATCAACATCATTATGATCTAAAAGCTCAAAGCTCTGAGCGGACAAAAAACCAACAATAAAAAATGAGGTAATAAATAGTAATTTTCTTAACATAGTTTATAACTTTAAATTGATAATATTCAAACTTACTTATTTAAATGGACAATTCAACAAAAACCGAATATTTTTAAACGCTAAGAATCCCGTAGCAAAACTTTATAAATGGACAAGCTATATACCACAAAATAATTAACTACATTTGGACTGAATTTAAATATAAAATAATTAATTATGAAAAAAACTTTACTTTCTGTATTTGGTTTTGCTGCAATGATGGCAGGCGCAAATGCACAAATTTTCTCTGAAGATTTTGACGCGGGAATACCTGCTACATTTACATTAGACGATGTGGATGGTGGAACTCCTAACGCAAATGTTGGAACACTTGTTGACGCTTGGAATGCAGGCGCTGGGGCTGATGACAATGGATTATCAAAAGATTGTGCTTTAAGTACCTCTTGGATTTCTACTCCAACTACTGCTGATGATTGGATGAGTACTCCTGCTATCGTTATTCCTGTATCTGTTAATACTATTGTATTAGAGTGGAACTCTATGGCTTTAGATGCTTCTTATGCTGATGGATTACAAGTTTTCACTTCTACTTCAGGTGCTACACCAGCTGATTTTACTGGTGCTAACGGTTCTCAAGTTTACATTTCTGCTAACGAGCTTTCTGTATGGACTTCTCACCAAGTAGTAATAGCTGATAACCAAACAATTTATGTAGGATTTAGAAATAACTCTACGGATCAGTTTGTTTTAGCTGTTGATGATATTATTGTTCGTGAATTATTACCGGATGATGCTGAGATGACTGCTGCAAATGTAGCTGCTTTTGGAACTGGTGGTAACGAAAACATTACGGGTACAATAACGAACAATGGTTCTAACGCTATCAATTCTTTTGACATTAGTTATACGATTAATGGAGCATCTCCAGCAGTTGTTGAAAACTTTACGAACATGATTCCTTCTGGCGGAACTTATGACTATACGCTTGCTAACCCATTAGTAACTGTTGCAGGAAGCTCTTACAACTTAGAGGTTACCGTAATTGCAGCAAACGATGCTGATGGTGCTAACGATATGTTAACGACTGATCACACCGCTTTAACTTCTATCCCAACAAAAGTTGTTGTGGGTGAAGAGAAAACAGGTACATGGTGTGGTTTCTGTCCAAGAGGGGCAGTTGGTCTTGCAGGAATGGAAGCAACTTCTGATTTTATTGGAATAGCTGTTCATAACGCTGATCCTATGACCATTGCAAATTACGATGCTGGAACTGCTACCTATCATCCAGATTTTACGGGATACCCACATGGAGCTGTTGATAGAGTAATTGGTGGTGATCCATCTACTTTTAATGCCATGCACCCACAAAGAGCTTCTGCTATTGTTCCTTGTGCTGTGAACAACATTGTTGCTTTTTACGACCAAGCTACTTCTATGATTTCTGTTTCTGCTGATGCAGATTTCGTTGGAAATGTAACTGGAGAATACAGAATGTCTTGTGTAATTGTTGAAGATAATATCCAAACTACTGGTAACGGATGGGATCAAGTTAACTATTATACTGCAAACGCTTATGGTTCATTGGTTGATCCTGTTTCTGGATTCGAATGGCATACTGCTGCAGCGTCAGTTGTTCCTACTGCTTTTGGTGGTTACGATCACGTTGCGATTTCTTTATCTAACGATGACATATTAGGAGATGCTGGAAGTTTAACAATGAACCCAACTATTGGGACTCAAAACTATGCTTTTGCTAATGTGAGTGGTTCAGTTGCTACAGATCAAACTTTTGCTGATGTTCATGCAGTTGTTATGATTATTAATGCGGCTACAGGAGAAATTGTTAATGCTGGTCAATCTACAATTTCTACAGCAACTTCTACTGAAGAAGCGATCAATGCTGCTAAATTCCAATTTAATGTGTACCCTAACCCAGCTGTTGACAACGCTAATGTTTCTATTACATTAGGAACAGCTAACAACGTTAAAATGGAAGTTTACAATGCAACAGGTGCTTTAGTAGTTTCTAAAGATGCTGGAGTTTTAACTAAAGGAACCCACAACATGGTTTTCAATGGTGCTGATTTAAATGCAGGATTCTATTTAGTGAACTTAACAATTGGAAACGATGTAATTTCTAAAAAAGTTACCCTAACTAAGTAATCGTTAGTTCTTACAATATCAAAGAATCAGTTATTAGGGTTTGGCTCAATATTTGCCAACCTAATTGCTGATTCTTTTTTTTTAACCAAAAATTTATAATTATTATGAAAAAAATATTTTTAATCACTGCCCTTACTGTTCTTAGTCTAACGGTCTTTTCACAAACAGAAAATAGAGCAATGCCTTCAGTAATTGTTACGGATATGGAAGGGGGAAAAGTCAATACTTCTGATTTTAATAATGATGGTAAACCGATGATTGTTAACTTTTGGGCAACATGGTGTAGCCCTTGTAAAAGAGAACTGAACAACATTGCGGATATTTATGATGACTGGGTGGAAGAAACTGGTGTAAAGCTAATTGCAATATCTATTGATGATGCAAGAAATTCTGGTAAAGTTGCACAATATGTGAATGGTAAAGCTTGGGAATATGAAGTTTATATCGATGCAAATCAGGATTTAAAAAGAGCTTTAAATGTAAACAACGTTCCTCACACTTTTTTATTGAATGGTAAAGGAGAAATTGTTTGGCAACACAACTCATACTCTGAAGGGGATGAGTATACATTGTACGAAGCCGTGAAAGCTTTAGCTGACGGAAAGTCAGTTAAACATTAGGAAATAAGAATTCAATAATCACTAAAATAAGCCCGATTTTTTATAACTTCGGGCTTATTCTCATTTAAAACAAACGCATTCCATGAAATTTAAAGCATTTAAGCTGTTAACTGTCATTACAGTATTGGTATTTTCAAACAATTTACTTGCACAAAGTTTAGACGAGGTGTTAAATAGAGGTCAAGTACACGGTAATTTTGGCACAGACATACAATACTACCAAGTAGACAGCTTAATTGGCGCTAACCAAACTCCAAATGAAGACGTGTTGATGAACGGTTTTGCGAATTTTATATATACCAACGGAAATTTTTCTGCTGGTTTTCGCTATGAAAGTTATATGAATGCCCTACAAGGATTTCCAGAAAAATACAAAGGAAATGGTATCGGTTATCGATTTGCATCCTACACCAATGATGACATGACGGTAACTGTTGGTAATTATTACGAGCAATTTGGAAATGGGTTAATCTATAGAACCTATGAAGCAAGAGGCTTAGGATATGACAATTCAATGGATGGTATCCGTGTTAATTATAAGATAAGAGAAGGTTTAAATGTTAAAGGAATTATTGGTACACAACGTTTATATTTTGAACAAGGCGAAGGCATCTTAAGAGGTGTTGATGGCGAATTAATGGTCAATGACTTTTTTGGTGGTTCATTAAAAGATAGTAAAACCAAATTAACTTTAGGGGGGAGTTTTATTAGCAAGTATCAAGCTGATCAAAGCTCTCAATATAATTTACCCGAAAATGTTGGGGCTTATTCAGGAAGGTTTTTAATAAGACATAAAAAAATTAGCTTTAATGGTGAGTATGCTGAAAAAATAAACGACCCCTCTTTTGATAACGGTTACATTTATAAAAAAGGGACTGCTTTTTATGCTGAAACAGCTTATTCTACAAAAGGATTTGGAATAACGCTATCGGCTAAAGGAAATGACAATATGAGTTTCAGGTCTGATAGAGATGCAGATCAACAAGATTTATTAATCAATTACATTCCTGCTTTAACGAGACAACACACTTATAATTTATTGGCTACATTATATCCGTATGCTACTCAACCCAATGGAGAAATGGCATTCCAAGGAGAATTGGTGTACAAAATAAAAAAGAAATCTTTTTTAGGCGGTAAATACGGCATGGGACTGTTAATCAACTACTCTACAATTTACAACATTGACTCTACTGGTATCGAATCTCCAGAAAATGATTCTACGCAAATGGGCTATACTACAAATATATTTGCCATAGGTGATGATAGATATTATGATGAAATTAATGTAGAAATAACGAAGAAATTTAGTAAAAAAGTGAAAGCCATTTTTACCTATTCAAATATGATGTTTAACCAATCGGTAATTCAAGGTAAAGAACCAGCTTCAAAATATCCGGATATTTACGCCAACATTGGAGTCATTGATTTAACTTATAAAATCAATAGGAAACATGCCCTAAGAACAGAAATACAGGGATTGTTTACCCAGCAAGACCAAAAAGAATGGGCCACTTTATTAATTGAATATTCTTTTTCCCCTCATTGGTTTATTGCCGTAATGGATCAATACAATTATGGCAACACTGATAAAGATATTAATGGTGATTTTAATAAAAGAATCCATTACTATTTCACTTCAGCTGGATATGTAAGAGGTGCGAATCGTTTTCAAGTGGGTTACGGTAGACAAAGAGCGGGTATCTTCTGTGTGGGTGGAATATGTAGAACCGTTCCTGCTGCAAATGGTTTAACACTTAGCATCACAAGCAGCTTTTAATTCAGGTCCAACAAATTTTAAAAAAAACTTATGAAAAAATTAACTCTATCCCTAATCGTAATTATAGGAGCTGTATCATTCAACAGCTGTGATAAAATAGATACCCCTCTTGCTGAAGTAGCATTAAATTCAGCGGGTATAATTTGGGACGACTCAACGTATATAGAATCAAGTGCTACCCTGCGTAAAGTGTTAATTGAAGAATTTACGGGACATACCTGTACGAATTGCCCACTAGGGGCTGCAGAATTAGAAAACCTGATAACAACTTACGGAACTCAAATCGTTCCCATGGGGATACATTCTGATGCCACTTTTTGTGATCCAAGAGTAGAGGCTGATGGATCTCCTGCTCAGTATATAGGTGATGTCGCTGCATATACTACTGATTTTAGGACTACTGATGGAGATGCATACCGAAATACTTTTAATGTAAGTGGAATACCAAAAGGATTCGTATCAAGAAGAGCTAATGGTACGCCTTTCGGTTTTGGGCAATGGGACGGTGAAATTCAAGCAATTCAAAACGATGTCCCAGCCGTAAGTATTGGTTTATCGACACTTTATAATGACTCTTCAAGAACTGTAAAAACGGTGGTAAATACAACCTGGTTAGCGAGTTCTGCAGGAGCTTATAAATTACAAATTCAATTGGTGGAAGATAGCTTAGTTGACTGGCAATTAAATAATGGGGTTAATCAGCCTGACTATGTCCATAGACATGTCTTCAGAGGGAGTATCAACGGCACTTGGGGGTCTACTATTCCTTCAGCAAATCAGGGAGACTCAGACACGCAAGAGTTTTCTTATGTTATTCCTGATAGCTTCAAAAAGAAAGATTGTATCGTCGTTGTTTTCGTCTATTTAGACAATCCTAGCTATGAAATCATTCAAGTGGAAGAACTTCACGTAACATCCCATTAGCTCCCTTAAATTTATTGCCCCCCCCACAACTATTTGTGGGGGTTTTTTTTTACCTTTGAGTAGTGAAGACATTTCTAATCATACTGTGTTTATTCGGAGCAACAACTTCATTTAGTCAAGTGTTTAAAACTGGACTAATTGCTGGCATTAGTGGCGCTCAAATAGAAGGTGATGGTTATGGTGGATATAAAAAACTAGGGTTTATTGCTGGAGGTTTTGTAGGGGTTGATCTCTCTGAAAAATTGAGTACTCAGTTTGAAATCTACTTTATTACTAAAGGTAGTTTTGATGCTGCTCATCCTGACAAAGGTGATTATGATCAGTTTAGTGTACATCTTAATTACATTGAAATTCCGATTATCCTACATTATAAATACAAAAAAATAAAATTTGAAGCGGGTTTGTATTTGGCAAAACTTGTGGGAACACCTAAATTATCCGACGAATTTGGCCCTGTTTTCGTCAACCAATTCCCATTTAAAAGCTTTGATTTTGGAGGATTACTTGGTGCTTCCTATCAACTCAATGAACTTTTCAGCTTTAGTCTAAGGTCAAAAAATTCAATCCTCCCAATTCGTGATTTTCAAAATTTTGATCAGAATGTGGGCATCTTGAATAAACTCTTCAATAGGGGCTGGTACAATGTAGATTTTAACCTGACCGCAAGGTATCATTTTGGAAATAAAAAAACATAACCACAAAGAAGAAGAAAAGGAAAAGAAAGGAAGCTTATCTGATTCAATTCTTAAGAATTAATAAGTTTTTGAGTTCTTTGCGTAAAAATTTATAGGCTTAACCGTTCAAAGTTAATTCATGATGAAGAAGAGAAAAATAGTAATTGCCATAACAGGTGCTTCAGGAAGTATTTATGCGAAACTAATATTGGATGCTCTTGCGGCAATTCATCAGACTCAAGGTGATCAACGATTAGAAGTTGGTGTGTTGCTCTCTGATAATGCGAAGATAGTATGGGAAACAGAATTGCAAAACGATGCGTTTAATAATTACCCCTTTACCTGCTATGACAAAACTAATTTTAATGCCCCTTTTGCTTCTGGCTCCGCTAAGTTTGACACCATGGTAGTTATTCCATGTTCGATGGGAACATTAGGAAGAATCGCCAACGGAATTTCTAATGATCTATTAACTCGTGCAGCAGATGTTATTTTAAAGGAAAGGCGAAAACTTATTTTAGTCGCAAGAGAAACTCCATATAGTTTAATTCACATTAACAATATGAAAACGGTAACTGAAGCTGGCGGAATAATTTGTCCGGCAACACCTTCCTTTTACAGTCAACCCAAAACAATTGAAGAAGTAGCAAAAACGGTTGTTGATCGCGTCTTGGATTTAATGGAGATGGATGTGGACACTTACCGATGGGGGAACTAGTTATTGATTATTGAATAAATAATTTTTCTAAAATTCATAAACCAAAAACCATCAATTATTTACCAAGAACTTGTTACTGATTTATAGACAATCGCCAATAATCATTTCTCATTCTATAATTGTCATTTCTCAATAGTCATTAGTCATTTATCATTTGACTAAAAAATCTATATTTCTTTTCAACCCTTTAAATTTGGTGCGTTTTACTGGTGATTTTTTAAAAATTTCCTGAAAAACTTCTTCTGTTAACTCTTTCCATTCATTTTTGGAGTAGTTAATCAACTTCTCGTTGGGTTTAAATTTGGGTTCATTATGCGCTAAAGAAAATCGATTCCAAGGACAAACGTCTTGACAAATGTCACAACCAAAAGCCCAATCATTAAATTGTCCTTTTACTTCATTGGGCAGAATTTCATCTTTTAATTCTATCGTAAAATAAGAAATGCACTTACTCCCATCAACCACCTTGTTGGGTAAAATGGCTTCAGTAGGACAGGCATCTAAACAAGCGGTACAAGTTCCACAATGATCGGTTACTGGATTGTCGTAATCCAAGTCTAAATCTAGAATAATCTCTGCGAGAAAGAAGAAAGAGCCTTGATTCTTATTGATTAACATTCCGTTTTTACCGATCCAGCCCAAACCACTTTTTTTTGCCCAAGCTCTATCTAAAACGGGTGCAGAATCTACAAAGACTCTGCCACTCACTTCTCCAATTTCATCGTTTATAAAATGAACAATATCTTTTAATTTATCTTTGATCACAAAGTGGTAATCTTCACCATAAGCATACTTTGAGATTTTAAAGGTGTCGGCACTTTGCTCTTCCTCTGGATAGTAATTAAATAATAAAGAAATAACTGATTTTGAACCTTCAACTAATAAAGTGGGGTCTAATCTTTTGTCAAAATTATTTTCCATATAATGCATCTCCCCATGCATTTCTTGTTTCAACCAGTTTTCTAATCGCGGTGCTTCCTCCTCCAAGAATCCAGCTTTAGAAATTCCGCAGAATGAAAAACCCAAGCGTTGTGCTTCGATTTTAATTTGTTGTTTGTATTTCGTTTTTAGGTTCACTTTTTAATTCTTTCTACAATATTTTGCAGACTCCTTTACGGATTCTATACTTGAATAGTCTACATCATTAAAACTAATTTCGTTCCCCCAACCAAACACCCTCTCAAAGAAAGGCAACAGTTTAGAACTCTTAATTTGAGTTAAGAAATAGACTTCGTGTTCTTTTTCTTTGATTCCCATTTCATATAAAATTTCATCATGGTCAGCGATACCTAAAGCATGAAAATGATGCATCATGATAAAATATTCGCAAACGTTTCCACTCTCTAATCGTCCTGCAAAAAAGTGAGGCATAAACCAACCGATTACAAAACAGCTAGCTCCAATTATTTTTCCAATGATATAAAACCTAAGCTCATAAGATTTTGAAATGGGAATGCCATATGCTGTCATGAGCAAAAGAACTGTTCTTCTATGCTCCCATTCATCTTGTTCTATTTGCGCTATGGCAATTTTTTCTTCTTTTGATTTTACGGCTTTACCATGACCTATGTATGCAAACGCAGCAGCTTTTTCAGCTGAATATGCTTTTTGAAGTAAGCGAACTAATTTAGGATGGTCTAAGTTCATATTTTTATCAAAATTAGCTTAAAACAATTCCCCTTGGTCTGGTCCTTTTACTCTCCCTAAATGTTTATAGGCTTTCTCTGTGGCTTCGCGGCCTCTAGGGGTTCGCATTAAGAAGCCTTCTTTGATTAAAAACGGTTCGTAGACTTCTTCAATGGTTCCTGCTTGTTCGGAAACCGCAGTAGCAATAGTTGTTAAACCAACAGGTCCACCTTTAAACTTATCGATAATGGCTAAAAGAATACGGTTATCCATATCGTCTAAGCCATTTTGATCTACGTTTAAAGCATTTAATCCAAAAAGAGCAATGTCCATATTAATTCTACCATCGCCTTTCACTTGAGCAAAATCTCGCACTCTTCGCAATAAGGAATTAGAAATACGAGGAGTCCCCCTACTTCTTCTTGCAATTTCAGCTGCAGCATTTCCATCTATGCCAACATTTAAAATGTCTGCTGACCTTTTAATAATAGTCGCTAGTAACTTGGCATCATAATATTCTAACCGAGAAGTAATGCCAAATCGCGCTCTTAAAGGAGAAGTTAACAATCCCGTTCGAGTGGTCGCACCAATCAATGTAAAAGGGTTTAATTCAATCTCAACACTTCTGGCATTAGGTCCAGAATCAATCAGAATATCGATTTTGTAATCTTCCATAGCAGAATACAAATACTCTTCAATAACAGGAGTTAACCGATGAATCTCATCAATAAACAAGACATCTCCTTCTTCTAAGTTGGTTAACAGTCCTGCTAGATCTCCTGGTTTCTCAAGTACTGGTCCTGAAGTCACTTTAAAACCAACTTTCAATTCATTGGCAATGATGTGGGCTAAAGTAGTTTTTCCTAATCCTGGAGGGCCATGCAATAAAACATGATCTAACGCTTCTCCCCTTTGTCCAGCAGCTGCAACGAATACTTTTAAATTCTCAACAACTTTAGCTTGACCGGTAAAATCAGAAAATGAAAGGGGTCTTAATACCTTTTCTATTTCTATTTCTGTAGAACTTAAGTTCTCATTGTCTGCATCAAGGTATTCATTCATGTGAACAAAAATAAGAATATTTAGAGTTGCGGTAAAAAAATATAGGCGTGAGTTTAGGGAGAAGTAAAAGAAAGTGAACCCTAACTTAGGATTCGTACACTACAAGAAATTAAAAAAGAAACTGATTAATCAATATCAAATTCTTTACCGGTAAAAGTTCTCACTATTTCTCCCAAATAAACTTTCAGTTTAATGATATATTGAGGTGAAGAGAACTGCTCGTGAATACCCGGTTCTTTATAATACACTAACCGGTAACCGACTCCGGTACCTATACCCACCCAACGAACAATTTTATAATCAATTAACATCGCTGGTTCATAAGATAAAACTAAACTTTGGTTGAGTTTTACTTTTTTATTCTCCGAATTTCTAAACTGATAACTGGCTCCTCCAAAACCTAATTGTGTAGACAAACTGAATTCCCACCTTTTTGAATTATAATACACATATTCGATGTAAGGAGAAAAATAAGAATATTCAAGAGTTACTGGAACCTGATTTCCAGAATTATCAGTTGTGGTCGTTTGAATAGGAACTAACATTTGATTGACTCCTAAACCAACTTTAAATTTCCTACTAAAATTTAACCCCACTTTTATCCCTATCGTTTTTAGCGCGCCATCTTTAATAAAAGAAAAACGATTGTCCAACTTAACATCCAGTTTAGGATTGGTATGAAAACTGTTTTTAAAATGGTCTTCAAAAAGAATAGGGTTGACTTTTTCATTTTGAGAGAAAAGGAATCTAGGAAGAAAACTAAGGACTAAAAAAATGAACAAGACTCTCATGTTTAATCCAGAGGTTCGGTTGGCTGATTCTTTTTGTAATGTTTATAGATAAAAAAACCTACGGTAGCAATTAACACATAAGGGATAAACATCAAGTAGATAATGCCATCATTTATTCCTGCCGCAGCTGTACCACCGTTCTCCATATTAGATTCTAATACTGCTTTACACATGGCACATTGCGCAAATGAAATGGTATTAACCAGAAGTAACGAAGAAAATAAAATTATTTTAGGGAGTGCAATCATCTCTGCAAATTTACCAATGATTTAATAGAGTTTAGAATCTATTTTAATTGTACTACTTTATTTTTAGTTTCCCCTTTTAGAGGAACAACCTCTTCTTTATATAGAATATCTATGGCATCGGTTAGTTTCTCCTTGATCTCTTTATGGATGGTTCCGTCAAATACCCCTCGAATGTGAGCATTTTTATCTACTAAAATAAAATATTGAGAATGTAAAAATCCACCAGGAGCAATTTCATCTTTAGCTGCATTGACAAAGAAACCTGTAAAAGCAATGTCATAAATGTCTGCTTTGGATCCCGTTAAGAAATCCCAATTCTTAGTATCTGCATGAACCAATTCAGCATAGTCTTTTAAGACTTCAACCGTATCATGTTCGGGGTTAACGGTAATCGAAATGAAGCGTAAATCTTTTCGATCTTCAAACTTCTTTTGAACATAGCCCATATTGGTTGTCATTTTAGGACAAATTGTTGGACAAGTAACGAAGAAAAAATCAGCGACATAAACATGGCCTAATAAATCATCTCGTGATACTTGATGACCATCTTGATTGGTAAACTCAAAATATGGAATTTGATGATTCAAGGTATCAAATCCTCCGGTCTTATTTTCTACCGCAGTTTTTGGGCCAATATAGGGAAGCTTGGTGTAATTATGATCTCCTGTATAAAGCATCAGGTAGAAAAAAGAGGGTAATAATAATATTGAGGCAAGAAAGATTACTTTTTTAAGTTTTGAGTTCATTGGTGTAAGGGTATAAAAAAAGACCACATAAATGTGATCTTTTAAATGTGATAAATTGATATTAGAACAAATACTCCATAACGTGAGTATAGGTTGCCTCTGTAAATACCATGTACATTAAATACAATCCGAGTAATACGTAGGGGATAATAATAGAATTTTGCAAGCCTGTTTTTTCGTATTTTAAGTGCATATAATACGCAACAATAAAGTAAGCTTTTGCGATGGTTAAAATGATAAATGTCATTTTAACTGACCACCATCCTATACCAATTTCTTTCCATACTAATCCTAAAGTTACTTCTACCGAAGTAATTGCCAATAGTACCCAAAACATATTCCAGATCATTCTTCGGGTTTTTTTACCCTCTTCTTCTGAATGATGTGCCGCGTACTTATACGGTTCGTTTGAATGTTCCATAATAATCTGAATTTTAAATAATTATACTAAGTAGAAGAAAGTGAATACAAATACCCATACCAAATCTACAAAATGCCAATATAAACCAACTTTTTCTACCATTTCATAATGACCCCGTTTTTGATACGTTCCCATAATGACATTCACAAAAATGATAAAGTTTAAAACCACTCCACTAAATACGTGAGTACCATGAAACCCTGTAATGAAGAAAAAGAAATCTGCAAACAATGGGTGTCCATATTCATTATGCGTTAAGTTGGCTCCATGAATAGCTTCTCCAGTTGCTAAAGCGTTTTTCAATGCCTCTCCAGTCAACGTAAAGTAAGGTGAAGTAGGATCTCCTGCAATCTCTCTCCAAGGCAACATTAGTACTTGTTTGGTATCATCAGACCAACGACCAATTATTCCTTGAGTTTGTTCGATAACTCCATTGATCTCGACGGTTCCAATTCCCAATTCAAAAGCACCTAATTCGGTACCGTGAATAAAGTGGTACCATTCCCAAGCTTGAGAACCCACAAATATTAACCCTCCAATGATGGTCCAAAACATCCACTTGATCACCGCTTTTTGATCCATCCGTTGACCAGCCTCTACTGCTAATACCATCGTAACCGAACTCATAATCAAGATAAAGGTCATCATGGCAACATATAGCAGCGGTTGATGACTGTGTATAAAAGGAAAATGGGTAAATACATTTTCTGCTGTTGGCCATACAGCGGATAAATTATGACGGTAAAAACCGTACGCTGATAAAAATCCAGTAAATGATAGCGCATCCGACATTAGGAAGAACCACATCATTAATTTACCGTAACCTGCACCGAAAGGAGAATTATTATCCCCAGCCCAAGCTGTTTTACTATCTACTACTTCTGTATGAGACATATTTTATTGTTTTTTACGCTATTGAATATCTTAAAAAAAAGAACAAGTAAACCCAAAGTGCTCCTAAAAAATGCCAATAAGTTAAACTTACTTGCATTCCTACGGTATCTTCGGCATTATACCTTTCTTTTACTGTTTTTACTAATACGATGCTTAAACTTACCAATCCTCCAATTAAATGGGCAACATGTAAACCAGTTATTAGGTATAAAAAAGAACTTTCTTGAGTACTGTCTTTTCCTGCCAAATAGAATCCGTTGTCATGTAAATTAACCCATCCAAGATATTGAGTAATCACAAATACGATTCCTAAAACAAGGGTTATTCCAACACACAACTTGGCCATTCCATAATTCCCTTTATTGATGGAAATAAAACCATAATGAAAGGTCAAACTACTAAACAGTATAATAAATGTACTTATGGTAAACCCAATCGGCATAGGAATCGCTAGAAAGCTTCCTCCACCTTGACTTACAATAACTGCACTTGTCATTCCTCCAAAGAACATAATAATACTTACCATGGCGATCCATAGTAATGGCTTAGAGTTTTTCCTCTTCAGCTCATCTTTATAATGTGTATTGTCTGAAACTATTGTTGTCATCGTGTGTTTAAAACTGGTTTTAAGTTTTAGTGTTCTCCGCCGTCTTTTTCATTTTCTCCTAATGGAGTGGTTTGTGGAATAAAATCTTCTCCATAAACAAAGTCACCATTCGAGTCTACTTTACTGTAATCATAAGGCCATCTGTAAACCGTAGGGATTTCTCCGTACCAGTTTCCGTGAAAATGCTCAACTGGGGTAGTCCATTCTAAGGTGTTCGCTTTCCAAGGATTCTGTGGAGCCTTAGGCCCTCTAAATGCACTGTAAACAAAGTTAAAGAAGAAAACCAATTGACCGATCATTGCAACAATCGCAAAGACACTAATCAATTCATTGATGTCAACCATATTGTCAAACATCGGAAATTCAGAATTGGTATAATACCTTCTAGGTACACCGGCAAGACCTAAGAAATGCATTGGAAAGAATACTCCGTAAGCACAAACTATAGTAATCCAAAAGTGTAAGGCCCCTAATTTATTGTTAATCATTTTACCGAACAATTTCGGGAACCAGTGATAAACACCAGCAAACATTCCAAATA